>CANBSH010000014.1 GCA_947372105.1 Chitinophagaceae bacterium | reverse complement strand
TTTGTTTCAAAGCCCAATTATACCCGCCAGCAAAACCTTCATTGCTGGGTGATGTAATTACTTTTACAGAAGGAAAATGGGAGGCTAAAATTGAAATGGAATTATCAGATGAACCATTATCCGCAACAATCACTTCAAAATTGTCATATACCGTAGCTAATACTGAAGGCAAAAATTCCTGCAGATATTTAACACCGTTATAATTTAAAATAACAATGGAGACGCTTGGCTTCAAGGATAATTGTTTTTGCGAATGTACCACCAAAATATGGGATAATCATGTAAAAAAATCCTAAATTGCAGGTATGAACAAGCTTCGATTCTTATCTGCTAATTTAGACCTCCTTAATCATCCCTTGGGGTTATTATCATTACATATCATTTAGTGTCTTAGGAAGCAATTCCTACCTATTATTTGATATATCGTTTGTTTCATTTTCTGGATTCTATTTTTTAAAAATCATTTTTTTTATTTATTTCTTCAATTTCATTTTATGTCTTCTACACATACCCTTTCTTCATTAGAAGCAGTGAGCGCAGCTGCCGAAAAATACTTAGCATTAGAAGATCAATACGGTGCTCATAATTATCATCCCATTCCTGTAGTTTTAGAAAAAGGTGAAGGCGTTTTTTTATATGATATAGATGGTAAAAGATATTTTGATTTTTTAAGCGGATATTCTGCAGTCAATCAAGGTCATTGTCATCCAGCTATCATAAAAACATTACAAGAGCAAGCAGGAAAACTAACTTTAACTTCCAGAGCATTTCACAATAATTTATTAGGTCAATACGAAAAATATATCACTGCCTATTTTGGCTATGATAAAGTGCTACCTATGAACACTGGCGTAGAAGGTGGCGAGACTGCGATTAAATTAGCTAGAAGATGGGGATACAATGTAAAGGGGATTCCGGAAAATAAAGCGAAAATTATTTTTGCAGAAGGCAATTTTTGGGGAAGAACTTTAGCCGCTATTTCATCTTCAACTGATCCTAGTAGTTATCATGGCTTTGGTCCTTATATGCCTGGCTTTGGTTTGGTTCCTTATAATGATTTAGTCGCATTAGAAAAAGCATTTCAAGACGAAACAGTAGCTGCATTTATGGTAGAGCCTATACAAGGTGAAGCTGGAGTGGTGATTCCTAATGAAGGATATTTAAAAGGAATAAGTGACTTATGTAAACAATACAATGTATTATTTATTGCAGATGAAATTCAAACAGGTTTAGCAAGAACAGGAAAAATGCTTGCCTGTGATCATGAAAAAGTTCGCCCCGATATTTTAATATTAGGGAAAGCATTAAGTGGCGGGACTTTACCTATTTCTGCTGTTTTAGCGGATGACGAAATCATGTTACAAATTAAACCAGGTGAACATGGTTCTACTTATGGCGGTAACCCATTAGCATGTGCTGTGGCTTTGACTTCATTGGAAGTTTTACGTTCCGAAAATATGGCAGACAATGCTGAAAAAATGGGTGCATTATTAAGATCTGAAATAGAAAAATTAAATTCCCCTTTCATAAAATTAGTAAGAGGAAAAGGATTGTTAAACGCTATTGTGATCAATCACCCCGACCCTGAAGTATCATGGGAACTTTGTTTGCATTTACGTGATTTAGGTTTATTAGCAAAACCCACACATGGAGAGAAAATAAGATTTGCTCCTCCACTTATTATTAATCAAGAACAAGTTGTAGAAGCTGTACAAATTATCGCAACTGCATTAAATAGATTAAGTCAATAAGAAAAATCGACTACGAATCTTAATTATTTGATTTGATTTTCAACTTAGGTAAAAAAGTCATGATCAATATTCCTGCACTTAAAACAATGCAAGCATACAATGCCCATTGTTTTTGCGGACACTCTCCCATTTGGCAGGTAGATAAAATTAAAAAATTACGAATTGACCACGATAACAAAAAAGTAGCAAATACCATGTTGAATCGTTTTGCCCATAAATAAGGTAAACTAAAAAATAAGATAGCTAACACGGAGAAAAAAGATAAAAATTTTCCTGGTTGTCCAAAATTACTTCCTCCTGTTTTCCATCCAGTGATGATCCAATGTTGGCTTTCAATAATCACTAATGGTTGTGTAGTGGTAAATAATAATAAACCACATAAAATAATACCTATTGTTTGAGAATGTTTCATGAGTTGGAATTCAATGCAAAGTAAAGGAATTGTTTCTTAAATATATTTAGATCTGAATTCAGGATGGGCATCTTGCTTTGCTCGATGCCTTCCGCTCGACAATCTCGTCTTACCCAAAGCCTTTTCACCAATAAACTTTGTTTCTTGGTGGGCTTTTTTGCTTTTCCTCTGTTTACGAAAGCAAGCTTTCGACACCGCCTCAAAGCAAAAAAGCCTCCCCCGTTTCATCGGGGGAGGCTTTGTATCGAGGTCCCGAGCGGATTCGAACCGCTGTGGAAGCTTTTGCAGAGCTCTGCCTAGCCACTCGGCCACAGGACCTTTTTCTAGGACGCGAAAATAACGCAAACAAGTTAATTATAAAAGAATTTTACCACTATTCCGATTTAAGCGACATTTGTATTCTAAAACTCAACTATGCAGGCAATTGGCGCATCCGAAATGATCATTAATGAGCGCGGGGCGATTTATCACCTAAATGTCCGTCCGGAGGAATTGGCGGATACCATTATTACAGTCGGTGACCCTGATCGCGTGTCAGAAGTAAGCAAATATTTTGACCGTGTGGAACATGTTTGTTCTCATAGAGAATTTATTACTCATACCGGGTATGTAGGTCAAAAAAGGATTTCTGTATTAAGTACAGGCATTGGTCCTGATAATATAGATATTGCTTTGAATGAGATTGACGCTTTAGTAAATATTGATTTTAATACTCGAACCATCAACTCCACTAAAAAATCGGTTTCTATTGTAAGAATGGGTACTTGTGGTTCTTTACAAGGAGAAGTGGGTGTAGACCAATTAGTAGCTGGTACACATGGTTTAGGCATTGATAATTTATTGCATTTTTATAGTCTTCAAAATAATGAAGAAGAAAAACAAATTTTAGCAGCATTTGAAGCACATACTAAAATAAGTACACATAAAGTATTCCCCTATTTAGCTTCTGCGAGTGAAGGACTTATTAAACATTTTACCGAAGGATATAGCCATGGCATTACAGTGACTTGCCCTGGTTTTTATGGCCCTCAAGGAAGAATTTTAAGACTCCCTTTAGCGATGCCAAACTTAGTAGGTCAAATGACTAGTTTTAAACATGGCAATCATCATATCGCAAATTTTGAAATGGAAACAAGTGCGATTTATGGTTTGTGTAATTTATTAGGACACCAATGTTTAAGTATTAATGTGATAGTGGCCAACAGAGTTAAAAAAGAATACAGCAAGGACATGGGTAAAGCCGTGGATCATATGATTGAAAAATCATTAGGTATTTTAGCAAGCATTTAATTTATTTACAATAATTATGACATTACATTTTTCAAAATATCAAGGTACAGGAAACGATTTCATTATTATTGATAATCGCAAAGGTGACATCCACCTTTCTACTACTCAAATTGCATTTTTGTGTGATCGAAAAAATGGAATTGGTGCAGATGGATTAATGTTATTAGGACTTCAAGATGGTTTCGATTTTTCTATGACTTATTTTAATGCAAACGGCAAGGAAGGTTCTATGTGCGGAAATGGTGGAAGATGTTTAACTCAATTTGCATTTGACAATGGCATTCAAAAATCAAATTACCTTTTCAATGCGATTGACGGAACACATGAATCTATTATACATGAAAATGGTTGGGTGCATTTAAAAATGATTGATGTACATGCAATTGAAAAAAATATTGACGGTGACGTTACTTTTTATGTTTTAGATACCGGCTCTCCTCATTATATTGAAATGGTAGATCATATCAATCAAGTGGATGTAGTAGGATTAGGACAATCTATAAGATATAATGAAAGATTTAAGCAAGAAGGCGTGAATGTGAACTTTGTAGCAAAAGAGGAAGATAAAATATTAGTGCGCACTTATGAACGCGGTGTAGAAAATGAAACATTAAGTTGTGGCACAGGAGTGACTGCTGCAGCCATTATCACAGGTTTAGAGAAACTAGGTGAACAAACTATTCAAATAGAAACTTTAGGCGGAAAGTTAGCAGTAAAGTATAATAACAAAGGCGATAATGAAGTCAACGATATTTGGTTAATGGGTCCTGGCACTTTTGTATTTAAAGGTATTATTGAAATTTAACCACACTCCCCCCTTTTTTTTATGGCTTTATTTAATGTAAGAGTTTACGGAATTTTATTAGACAATCAACAACGATTATTAGTAAGTGATGAATTTATAAGAGGTCATTATTTTACAAAATTACCTGGAGGCGGTTTAGAAATTGGCGAAGGCACTCGTGATTGTTTAGCTAGAGAATTTCAAGAAGAAACCGGATTAGAGGTAACTGTGGGAGAACATTTATATACCACCGATTTTTTTCAAATCTCCGCATTCAATCATAAAGATCAAATTATTTCTATTTACTACAGGGTGCATTGTAGTAATTTAACTAGACTTAAAACCAGTGAAAAAGTTTTTGATTTTTTACCGGAGCAAACAGCAGATAATACAGGAACGGCAGAATCTTTTAGATGGATTCATTGGAACGATTTAACCGAGGACAGCATGAGCTTGCCAATAGATAAAGTGGCGATTCAATTATTAAAACAGACCTCCACTCCTTAAAATATTTTACTAAACTAGAATAGATTAAATCTCATTTTCAATTCCCATAGCAGAGCGCTTCATTTTTTGAGCAGTCTCATGGCCTACGTAAATTTCAATTCTTTTTTCTACCCACTGAATCACAGGCGTCAATATAATTGCCATGGTAAATTTATACATATAGTTTACTACACAAACCCCTAAAACAGTACTCCAACTCCAACCATTGCCAATTTTGAAGGCAATAAAAAGTACGACAAAACTATCTACCAATTGAGATACCACAGTAGAACCGGTAGCTCTTAACCATATCATTTTATCTCCTGTTGCTTTTTTGATTTTATGAAACACATAAACATCCACAAACTGACTAACTAAAAATGCGACTAAACTTCCTAATATAATCCACATCCCTTGTCCAAACACTGCTTCAAATGCGCCTTGCATACTAGGAATTCCTGCGCTTGTTTTAGAACCCACCCAAAAATCAGCTGGAGCAGCATGCATCGCAATATAAAACATTAAAAAAGCATAACTAATTAAAGCCACAGCAGTAATACTGATACGTCTCACCGCTTTAGGTCCAAAATATTCATTGACAATATCGGTGATCACAAATTCTAAAGGCCATAATAATACACCACATGTTAAATTAAAGGACAATCCTTTTTCTCCAAACAAAGTCAAATTCACAGGAGGCCATCCAAATACTTTTTCCAAAGAAAATATTTTTCCACCAATACATTCTGCAATTAAAGCGTTGGCCACAAAAAATGCAGTAATGCCAATGAATAATTTAGTAGGCTTATCTTTTAAAATAGATTGTATCATATGAAAGGGAATGATTTAATGAAGTGGGGGCCATTTAATTATACAATAATATAAATGATTTGCATTATTAACATCAAAAGGTTGCTAATTGTTTGCCATTGGGGCAAAGGATTATTTTGTTTTTTAATGCCTATGTAAATAAAGCAACCGCCAAAAAGTAAACTTACCACAGGCGCCATGGCTAACCCCATGACTGCCACAAAACTCATTAGAGCTGCCGGTAGATGGTTATTAGGAACAAACATAAAATACAAAGACGCAATGAAACACAAATTACAAATGACAGCCAATTTGGACAGGAAAGCAATAAAACGGCTCACAAATGGCATATATTTTTAACATTTTTACCATGGAAAGATAGTAAAAATTGAGCTTTCGTCATTTTTTCAATCCCCCATTTAGTTGTAGGTTTGTTGATACAATAAACTCAGTATGATAAAACAATTTTTGAAGGCAAATCTGATTCATTTTATTGCAGTAGCCCTTTTTGCATTGGTATCCATTATATATTGCAAACCCGCTATTGAAGGCAAGGTTTTACAGCAATCAGATATTAGTCAATGGAAAGGAATGGCACAGGATGCTTTAACTTATCGTGATCAATATGGTAAAACTCCATTATGGACAAATAGTATGTTTGGAGGGATGCCTACCTATCAAATTACGGGGATCCCTGGATACAGTTATTCTATTGGCGCCTTGGATAATTTATTTACTTTAAAATTACCTGAGCCCATTAATTTGTTTTTTCTTGCGAGTATCTGTTTTTATTTCTTAGCAATTGTTTTAGGAATGAACCCTATTGTAGGAATCGTAGGAGGGCTTTGTTATAGTTTCGCTACTTACAACCCTATTATTATTGTGGTAGGTCATATTACCAAAATGCACGCCATTGCTTATCTGCCTTTCTTTATCGGTGCTATTCTTTTAATTTTTAAAAGAAAATATATTCTTGGTGGTGTTCTCACAGCTTTAGCTACTGCATTATTTGTGCAAGCAAATCACTTACAAATTACTTACTACGGAACATTGATTGTGTTTTTTATGTCCCTCTATCATAGTATTCAATGGATCATTCAAAAAGATTTTACACATATCTACAAAACATTTGTAACAGCTCTTGTTGCAGGTATGCTGGGCGTTGCAGTGAATGCTCCTATTTTAGTAAGCACTTATGAATATGGGAAAGAATCCATTAGAGGCGGAAGTTTATTAACTACAAAAGACAGCAAAACAAGTAGTACGGGCTTAAATAAAGATTACGCACTTTCTTATAGTATGTTTAAATCGGAAGCGCTGGTTTTAATGTTCCCTAATATTTATGGAGGAGGAAGTGATCCTAATGCAATAGATCCTACGAAATCAAAAGCAGTGGAAGCATTACAACAAATGCAACCACAAATTGGCCAACAACTTCAATCCTTTATACAATTTTATTGGGGCGGAATTGGATTCACAGCAGGTCCTCCTTATATTGGAATCATAGTTTGCTTTTTTGCTTTCATTGGCCTATTTGCCAAAAAAAATCCACACAAGTGGTGGATACCAGCAGCCATTGTTTTTGCTCTCATGTTAGCTGCAGGTTCTTATTTCCAAAGCTTCAATTATTTTATGGTGGATCATCTCCCCTTTTATAATAAATTCAGAGCTCCTAGTATGATCTTAGTGATCCCCACCTTGCTTTTAGGGATCCTTGCCTTATATGGATTACAAGCAGTGACTGAAGTAGATAATTTCAAAAATTTATTAAAGCAATATAAAAACAGTTTTATTTTATTAGTTGTTTTATTTGCTGGAGTTATCCTATTTTATGTGAATAGTGATTTCAAAAGCGAAGGCGATAGTAACTTACTAAAACAAATCGCACTCATTCAAGATCCCAATCAAAGAGCTGTTTTTGACGGACCTGCTCATGAGTTAGTCAATGGATTACAACAAGATAGAAAAACACTAATCGAAGGCGATATTACTACCGCCCTAATTTACATTGGTCTTATATTTATTTTACTATTTGTTTATTATAAAAAAATAATCAATCAAACCATCTTCATTGCAAGCATTGGTGTTTTGGCCATGGTAGATCTATTTCAAGTAAATACAAAATATTTAAAATCTGAAACCTATATTGAAGCTGCAGAAAACGAAAACACTTTCACCGAATCTCCTATTGACATCGCTTTGAAAAAAGATACATCTTTTTATAGAGTATTAGACATGCGTGGTGGTATACAAAATGCATTTAATGGAGGCGCTTTAGTCGCATACCATCACAAAACGGTAGGCGGTTACAATCCAGCTAAATTGAGTATCTATCAAGACTTGATCGAAAATCAATGGTATAAATTTCCTAATTGTTTGCCTGTGGTAAACATGATGAACACTAAATATGTAATCACTGGAAATATTGCCACCGATACACTTTCTAATCCACAAGCATTAGGCAATGCATGGTTTGTGAAAGGTATTGAATATAAAAAAGGTCCTGCAGAAGTGATGAGTAGCTTAAGCAGTTTTAATCCTAAGGATACTGCTATTGTAGAAGAAAAAGATAAGAATTCTGCATTAACTAGTATTTCATTTGATAGCACTGCAACCATTCAACTTGTAAATAATAAAAACGACGAGGTGAATTATACTTCTAACAGTTCTCAAAAACAATTAGCTGTGTTTAGTGAGGTTTATTATAAGCTTGGCTGGAAAGCCTATATTGATAATGTTGAAACTCCTATTTATAAAGCTAACTATGTTTTAAGATCAATTGTGGTTCCTGCAGGTAAGCATGATATTCGTTTTGAATTCAAACCTACTTCAGTGAATGCAGCACAAAAAGCGTCTATTTTTGCCTCTGCACTACTATGGCTAGTCGTTTTAGGTGGATTGTTTCAATGGATCCAAAAAAATACAAAACAAGCTTCCTAAAAAAGATGATGTTAAGTGTTATCATATGCAGTTATAATCGTGCTAACTATATAAGTGATGCATTGAATGGCTTATATCAACAAACTTCAGGTTTAGATGCCTTCGAAGTATGGGTGGTAGATAATAACTCAACCGACAATACCTCTGATGTATTCGCGCAATGGCGTTCACAACATCCTCTTGGTCAATTTCATTATGTAACAGAGAAGCAACAAGGAGCTTCCTTTGCTCGTAATACTGGCGCTTCTTTAGCAAAAGGAGAATGGCTTTGTTTTGTAGATGATGATGCTATTGCTACTCCTCATTTTGTAGAAAATATTTTACTTCATATTCACAATAAGCCATTTGCTCTAGGATTTGGAGGAAGAATTATACCCCAATACATTCCTGCAGAACCAAAATGGATGAGTTATTATGTTTCAAGCTTGGTAGGCAATTTTGATTATGCCCCTACCGCCTGTGCTTTTGAAAATGAAAAGTATCCTTTGGAATCCAATATGATTTTACAAAAAAAAGTATTTGATCAAGTGGGTGGATTTAATACAGCACTTCCTGGTGTGGTGGGCACTTTAAGAATTGGTGGTGAAGGAAAAGAATTGTTTTTAAAAGTGATGGCATTGGGGCACACTATTTATTATGATCCTAGTATTATTGTACACCATGTGGTGGAGGTAAAAAAACTAACTCCCGAATATTTATATAGAGTCGCAAGTGGTATTGGAAGAGGTGAAAAAACACGCACACAGCAAATTTCACAAGCTGCCTATTGGAAAAAAATATTGGAATATTTTTTCAAACTAGGAGCAGCCATTGTTTTAGGAGTTAAATATACATTACAAGGCACTCCTGCTAAATTTTGGCCCATCATTCAATTTCGAATGGATACTTTGAAAGGATTATTAGGAAGATAAATAGCTTCTATTCATAAATTATTTAAGACAACATCAAGCGTTGTCGTTTATACTTCTAGCAAGCTCGTTTTATACCTTATTTTTTTATTCCTTAATTTTTATATCTTATTTATATCTTAACTTTTCTTAAAGGCATATACCATTCCGCAATTCAACTGCTCATTGGGTATATGATGAAACTGAAAGCCATGATCATTTAAAAATGATGCAATGGGTTCTACTCCTTTTTCATGCCATTCCACCAATATAGCCGTGACATTTTGCATGAGTCCTGTATTTTTCAAAGATTCAAAAATAGCATACTCCTCCCCTTCACAATCTACCTTTAATAACAATTGACTATTAGGATGCTTTTGTGTAAGGCTAGCTAATAACTCTTTAGCGGCAATTAATTCTACTTTCACTTCTTGCCCTTCCTTCTTGGTGAAGGTTTGCGCTGTTTCTATAGTAGAGGCAGATAAAGAGCCACTTTCAAAAAGTGTAATAGTTTTTTGAGCAGTCACATCACTCACTCCTTGATTGAAGGGAGTTAGTTTTGATTGAATGGAATGATTTAAAGATATATTATACAAAGCTTCTTGGAAAGTTTCAGGGAAAGGCTCATATCCATATACTGCTTTTACATTGGGCAAGGTTGCAAAAAAATGAGAAGCAACACCTACATTCATTCCAATATCTACCACGACCAGTTCAGGTCCTTCCAATTGAATATTATAAATTTTTTGGATAAATATTTCATGCAAAACTGCCATATTAGATAAAGAAGCCACTTTAAATTGAAAGCCACTCACCCCCACTATGAAAGATTCCTTTTTCAATTGAGTCACTCGCACGAAAGAATTTTGTAAAAGCTCATTTAACATTGGGAACAAAAATCCAAACCAATGCAGTTGCTCAATTAATATTTTATTGCCAGAATTTTTGAACAATAATTGATCCCCCTCACGCTTCAGTCCTGCAAGTAAATTAAAATCAACCGTATATTTTACCATTAAATAGGCAAGCTTAGCACTTTTAAAATAAAGTGTCGCATACATGAAATAAATCATCTTCATTAAAATTCTAGCTATTTTCATGTGCTTATTTTTTACCCATTTTATTGATGAAAAAATGAAAAGTGCCTAACAAGGCATACCCATATACTTTTGCTAATTCATCATTGTATAAGAAATCATTTTTTAACAGCTTCATATGATTAAGAAGTATGGCTTTACGTTCTTCTTTATGAATTTGTTTCACTTTAAATAATAGGTACCATCCATTTCTAACAATGTAATACACGCGAATGGGTGCATGTAATATGCGGGGTGTTTTTTTGAAAGTTTTAAACGAACGCCCCATTTTTATAAACCCCAAGGAATGCTGCATGACGACATTGGGGAATATGATATTTTGATACCCTAAATAATCCGCTCGCAAGGAATATTCAACATCTACAAAATCAATAAAAAGATTTTCATCAAAATTCCCCACTCTTTGAAATATGGATAAATTAAGGATCGTCCCCGAAGTAATCAAATTATTAGTCCATAAGGGCTGTTCGGAAATTTTAATATGCTGAGTGTCACTATTCACTCCAAACTGAGCAATTTTTTGCCCCTTCTCTTCTGCTATTACAAGATGATCCTTTACTAATGTTTTAAATTTCTCAAAAGCACCTGTTTCAAAACACGAATCCTGATCCATAGTCAATAAAAAATCAAACCCTTCTTGGATGGCTTTATGTGCTGCTTGATTTAACCTTTTAGAAATCCCTTCATTCACTCCTGTAGCAATGTATTCTATGGGAACATTTAAATGAGCAAATGCATCAGTCCCTGCAAAACAGGCCGGCTCTGAATTATCTAAAATATAGAGCTTGTCTAATTGATTGGCATAACTAGCCATGTTCTCCAAAGTCTTAGCAACATCTGGATGATACAATATAACAACACCGGCTAATTTTAACATGCAATAGGGTTAATATATGCGAATTTAACATAAATGCTAAAAAGTTACTAATTTCATCTTATTAATTGATTTTCAAGCATGGGGCAACCTTTTATATCTATATGTATTCCAGCTTATAAACGTCTGCCTTTCCTCACGCGTTTGATGAATTCTATTGCGGAACAGACCTATACTCAATTTGAAGTCATTCTATCAGATGACAGTGATGATGATACGGTTTCAGATTATCTAAAATCAGTAAACTTTAGTTTCCCCATACATTACTATAAAAACAGTCCCTCCCTAGGTACCCCTGCCAACTGGAATTTTGCTGTTTCAAAAGCCAATGGCGATTGGATTAAATTAATTCATGATGATGATTGGTTTGCCTCCAAAGATAGTTTGCAAGAATTTGCGGATGCGACTGCTCAAGGGCCCAAATTTATCTATTCGGCATATAGTAATTATCTGGAATCCGATCAAAGCAATCAATTGGTTCAACATAAAAGAACTGCCATCATTGATGTTTTAAAGCAACCACTCCTATTGTTATCCGAAAATATAATTGGACCGCCCAGTGTTACCTTATTTCACAAAAGCATTCTAGAAAAATATGATGAGCGAATGAAATGGAGGGTAGATTTAGAATATTATATTAGAGTGTTGCAACAGGAAAAAGAAATATATCATATTCCCAAAGCACTCATTCAAGTGGGGGTAAGTGAAAGTCAAGTGACGAATTATTGTATTAATATACCTAGTGTTGAAATTCCTGAAGGACATATTTTATTAACTAAATATGGCACAGCTCCGCTTAAAAACATCATTGTATTTGATGCCTGGTGGCGTATCCTTCGTAATTGTGGTATTCGTTCTAATCAGGATCTCACTCAATTTGGTGATAGCTATTGGCCACCTTGTATTCAAGAGATGACTCACCTGCAATCCAAATTTTCAACACAACAATTAAAAAACGGAGTGTATTCTAAAATATTAATGACCTATTCTTATATTCAAAATTATATTCAAGGAAAATTATAACCAAACTAAAAACATTGCAATTATCCATCATCATAGTAAATTATAAATCATCTCATTTCATAGTGGATTGCTTGCGATCAGCTATGGCATTTGAATCTTATAAAAATTTTGAATGGATTATTGTGGACAATGATTCAAAAGATGCAAGTAAAGAAACCATCTTGCAAGAATTTCCTTTTGTTGGTTGGCATGACATGGGATATAACGCTGGATTTGCCAGGGCAAATAATGCAGGTATTCGCATGGCCAAAGGAGAAAATATAGTACTCTTAAACCCTGATACTCTTATTTTAGAAGATGCCTTACAAAAAACTTCAACAATTTTTTCAGCTTCTACACATGCAGCTTGTGGAGTTCAAATGTTGCATCCCAATTTAACGACTCAAATTTCAGGAAGTCATTTTATGAAAGGTGGATTAAACCATTTACTTCCTTTACCCTACTGGGGCAGCTTCTTAAAATGGATTGCAGGTTTTATGAAAATGCAAAAACCAAGTATTGAGGTGGCGCAAGCCGAAGAAAAAGTAGATTGGATTAGCGGGGCTTTTTTAATGGTTAAAAAACAAGTCATAGAAGCCGCGGGTTTAATGGATGAAGACTTCTTTTTATATGCAGAAGAAGTAGAATGGTGCAGTAGATTAGGAAAGCAAGGTTCTTTATGTATTTATGGAGATATCCATATCGTACATATTATTGGAGAAGTAATAAGCTCTAATTCCAAATCCAAGGACAAATCCTATTCCAATTTATTTGATAAAAAAGGCTTGCAATTTATCTTAAGTAACCATGTTAGGATTCGAAAACAATATGGCCTAATTTGGTTTTTCATTCAGCTTTTAAATTACACTATCGCAGTGCCAATATATATTATAGCAAGCTTGGTGCATAATTTATTCACTTTGCAAAACCCAATGCCTGATCTTGAAAAATCGATGGGTTTAGGATACAATGTGTTACGCGTATGGGGCCTGAGTGGACACATCATTCGCAACCAACCCTATTTTTACAAAGTTCTGTAACCAATCCTTTATTTAGAATATATTTGTAATATGGGTATTATTCAAAAACAAGGCGTTAAGTCCTCCTTTTATATCATGCTAGGCTTTGTGATTGGAGCCATCAACCTGCTTGTTTTATTCCCCTTATTTTTTACAAAAAATGACCAAGGCTTGGTGAGAGCCATCATAGATATTGGTGCCACACTTTCCGTTTTTTGTACTTTAGGAACTTTGCCCGTGGTGTATAAGTTTTACCCCTTTTACAACCAATATTTAGGCCCTCAAAAAAATGAGCTTCCATTTATTACTTTGTTACTTAATTTGATGGGGTTTGGATTATTGCTCATTATTGGCTGGCATGAAAAAGATTTTATCATACGAAAATTAGGAAAGTCCCCTAGCCTGGCTCAATATTTCAACTATGTGTATCCTTATACTTTCTTTTTACTTCTATTTTATTGGCTAGAAGCTTTTGCATGGGGTTTAAGAAAAGGGGTGTACACTAATTTTTTACGAGAAACCGCTATTCGTATTTTAACCACTATTTTAATTGTTGCATTTGGGTTTCATTGGATTACCCTACCTCAGTTTATTGTTCTTTTTAGTTTTATTTATGCCGTTCCAGTAGTGTTATTGTTTATTAATTTAATTCAATCCAAACAATGGAGTATTCGCGCTTTTACAATTAGCAGTGTTACTAGAAGGCTCAAAGGAAAAATGATCAGCTTTGCTTTATTTGTGTTTGCGGGTCAGTTTTTTAATTTATTGGCCAGGACGAATGATACTATCATGATTGTCACATTAAGGAGTTTAAGTGATGCTAGTATTTTCGCCATCGCCACTTATGTATCTGCCATTTTAGAAATACCACAACGTAGCTTGAACTCCATCAGCATACCAGTTTTAGCTCAATCTTGGAAGGATAAGGACTTTGCTAATATCAAACACATTTATCATAAAAGTGTATCTAATTTATTGGTGATTGGACTCATGTTATTTGGACTGATCTGGTTGAATATTGAAAACCTAGTGGCCTTTTTAAACTGGGTGAGCCATAAACAATCTGGAGGGTATGATGCCATCAGTAAATTGATATTTATTTTAGGAATCGCCAAGCTTATCGATCTTGCCACGGGCGTGAATGGCCAAATTATAGGCACATCTAATTATTGGAAATTTGATTTTTTCACCAACCTATTTTATATTTTACTTTCTATCCCTTTAAATTATTACTTGATTTTAAATTACAGCTTAGAAGGATTGGCCTACTCTAATTTAATTGCACTTACTTTATATAATAGCATCCGATTCACTTTCTTGTATAAAAAATTCGACCTACAGCCCTATACTTTCAAACACGGTTTATTCTTACTCGCAAGTATAGGATTAATGTTAGGTATTCACCAATTACCAATGGCTTCTAATTTCGCCATCAATATTGCAATTCAATCTGTAAGTTTTGGTATTGGATTTTATTTGTTGACACAATGGATCAACCCTGCTCCTGAAATTTTAGCGATTGTACGCAATTTTTTCTTGAAAAATATTCCTGCTTTATTTGGTAAAAAGTAGTTTACCTTTTTTGAGCAACCGCTACTAAATGTAAATTAGAATAAGCCTGCTGATGCCATAATTCAAAGCCTGCGTATTCCAACATTGCTTTCACAAGTGCCAAATCAAACACATGATGATGCACTGCTCTATTTTCGAAATTCTGATAGGTTCTATTTTTGAATTCTTCTTTCGTGATAGTTAAATTACCTACTGTCAAATCCGATAAAGCTATCACTTCTTCAAAATGAGTAGTATCTGTTTCGGGCGTATCATTTTTATAATCTTCTATAAGATGTTCTAAGGTGGTGATAGGTCTTTGGATATCGAAAGTGTAATTTTTATCGGGCAATATCAATGCTAAACTTCCTTTATCCCCTAGCACTCTTTCCCATTCCATCAACGCTTTTATAGGATTAGCAGTATGTTCCAAAGAATGACAGGAAACTACAAAATCATAGCTGCCATTTGGAATACCAGTTAATTGGGTTGCTTCATGTATAAATTGAAAACCATTTTTATTTTTATAATAATGATAATGCGCTCCTTGCAGTAAAGCACCTTCCCATAGAGTACTATTTGAAAAATTGACTCCATCCATGCTTTGCGCCCATGCATAAATAGGCAAAGGTGTTTTTAAATGAAAAAAAGCACTAGGCCCCCCAACTTCTAACCCCTTTTTATTTTTAAATAAAAAAGATAATTGCAAACACTTTCTTTTGGCAGGATGTTTGATATAAGAAATACTCGTTATGATAAATTCTAACAAAGTCATACTTTCAAATTTAAATAGAACTCAAAAACAATTCCATTCCTTTTCGTTTGGACGGCGTTAAATGATAACTAATATTATGCGTATAATATTGATGCAAATCATACACTTGTTGATTGGGAGGTATCGCCGCAATAACTTGATCCAAATGTTGTAATCCAAATTCATTTGCAGCATCAAAAGCTTTCATAAATTCTTCCGGGATATGTTTATTTGCGATCCAAGTGGCAAAAACAAATGGCAAACCAGTATGTGCTACCCAAGCGCTCCCTAAATCATATATGTAAGGGAATTGGGTACGCGCTTTTAAAGCACGATCACCAATGATCACCCCTGCTATAGTTCCTTTAATCTCATTAATATATCCTTCCTTAGCAGTAAGTAATTCCACCTCCAACTTCCAATACTCTTTTAATAATATTTGAGCCAGCCTCACCGATGTTTTACTCTGATAATCTAAATATAAATGGGAGACTTGCTCTAAGGGTACTTCACTAAAAATGGCCACAGAAGCAACCTCGCCTTCGGTTCCAATACAAAATTGTGACACAAAATGAGCCTCTTTTAATAAAGGGGTAATGGCCACAGGGACCAAACCCATATCAATGGTGCCGTCTAATAATTGCTGTGCGATAGCTGCAGGATAATCCTTCACCAGCTCCATTTGATCCATGAGGGGGGACTGCTCCAATCCTAATAATAATGGACGGGTATTTAAATAACTTACCGCCCCTATGCGCCATCTTCTGTCCAATTGAATTAACTTTGCACAAAGAAAACCATTTTTTTTAACATAGACTCTACTTGTTTAAAAAGCAATAGCCAATGTCATCATTAACAGCCATTTCACCTATCGACGGAAGATATCATAAGCAAACCTCTGCCCTAGGCGCTTATTTTTCCGAATTTGCCCTTATAAAATATCGCGTTTTAGTAGAAGTACATTACTTCTTGTTTTTAGCAGATAAAAAGTTTTTCAAAGTAACCCCCGCATTACGTAAAACTTTATTGGCAGTAGCAGAAAATTTTTCGGAAGAAGATGCGACAAAAATTAAAAAAATTGAAGCCACCACTAACCACGATGTGAAAGCGGTAGAATATTTTTTAAAAGAAGTTTTAGACCAACATAAAGCGAGCGAATTAAAAGAATGGATTCATTTTGGACTTACTTCACAAGACATTAATAATACAGCTATTCCTTTAAGCTGGAAAGAAGCGATGGAAAATTCGGTATTACCTTCTTATATTAATTTACAGAACAAATTATTTCAATTAGCTAAGCAATGGAAAAAAGTTCCATTATTAGCGCGTACTCATGGGCAAGCTGCTTCTCCCACTACATTAGGAAAAGAATTAATGGTATTTGTGGAGAGATTACATCATCAAATTGAATTATTTTCGGCGATTCCATACGCAGCAAAATTTGGAGGCGCCACCGGTAACTTTAATGCACATCATATTGCTTATCCTAAAAAAAATTGGGTGAGTTTAGGAAATGAATTTGTAGATGATGTATTAGGATTAGAGCGTATGCAGTTCACTACTCAAATTGAGCATTATGATCATTTTGCAGCACACTGTGATAATTTAAAACGCATCAACACTATTTTAATTGATTTTGCTCGAGATATTTGGACTTATATTTCCATGGATTACTTTAAGCAACAAACCAAAAAAGGCGAAGTAGGATCTAGCGCTATGCCACATAAAGTAAACCCTATTGATTTTGAAAACGCAGAAGGTAATTTGGGTATTGCAAATGCTTTACTTGAACATTTAGCTGCCAAGCTTCCTATTAGCCGTTTACAACGCGACTTAACCGATTCTACTGTCTTAAGAAACGTAGGAGTTCCTGTGGGACATATTGCTATCGCTTTAAATTCTTTGGAAAAAGGATTAGGAAAACTTATTTTGAATGAAGATAAAATTCAATCCGATTTAGAAAACAATTGGGCGGTTGTGGCTGAAGCGATTCAAACTATTTTACGTCGTGAAAAATATCCTAACCCTTACGAAGCACTTAAAGATTTAACAAGAGGAAATAATAAGATTGATAAAAAACTGATGCATAAATTTATCGACGGCTTGAAAGTTTCAGCAACCCTTAAAAAAGAATTGAAAGCCATTACTCCGCAAAATTATACGGGAGTGACTGCCGAATTTTAATATAGTCTGAAATTGAATAGAACTAATTACTAGCACCTTCTTCATTTGAACTAGGTGCTATTTTTTTTCTTGGTTCTTTCTTATTAAGTAAAGAATGTATAGGGCTCATCCCTTCTTTTTGAATTGCCATTGTCAATACTTGTGCAGTAGCTGCTGCATCACCCCATGCTCTGTGTCTTCCTTCTATTCTAATTCCTAAATCACGTGTTAAAGAACCCAACCCATATTTTTGCAAACCAGGGAACACTTTCTTTGCCAATTTAATGGTACATAATTTGGGGGCTGACCATTCAAATCCAGATTGACGAAGTAAATAATGCACAAAAGAATAATCAAAACTTACATTGTGCGCCACAAATATTCTACCATTCAATAAATTATAAATTTGAGGAGCTACTTCTTCAAATAAAGGAGCAGTTGCTACCATCTCATCGCTAATCCCTGTCATGTTCACAATAAAGGGGGGTATTTTTTGTCTAGGATTCACCAAAGTCACATATTTCCCAGTGACTTCTACCCCATTATGCATGACAATAGCAATCTCGGTAATTCCGTGAGATTGGGGCATCCCTCCTGTGGTTTCAATATCTACAATTGCAAATTCCATGAGGGGACAAGATCGCAAATTTTTACGCTTTTTGGGTGTTTTTTGTAACAATTTCATAAAAACAGCGTTATAATATAGATCTATATAAATTTTAATATGAAAAAGGGTACAACCATCGCTTTGTTAAGTATTTCCATCCTATCATTTACTTCATGTCAAATGACTCAGGAGAAAATAAAGGAAACGACTCAGAAATCATGCAAAGTGATCATCGAAAAATTAGACGCCAAAGCCATTGAATGGGTGAAACCTTCACAAGTTTCTGCAAGTTCCCAAAGCACTTCCACCAATCAAGTTGCTAGCCAAGAACCTACTAATATTTGGGAAGCGGCGGAATCAGGAAGAACTTGGTAACCACTAGCTAGCTTTTCCTTATTTTTGTGGCTCATTATTGGAAAAGAAGCAACGCATGGAATTAAGCAAAAATTATATCCCCACCGAAGTAGAAACCAAATGGTATAGCCATTGGGTGGAACAAGGTTATTTTCATAGTACCCCTAACGATAAGCCTGCGTATACTGTGGTGATCCCACCCCCTAATGTGACTGGAGTGTTGCATATGGGACATTGTTTAAATAATACCATTCAAGATATTTTAGTACGTCGTGCACGTATGCAAGGATTTAATCCATGTTGGGTGCCAGGTACCGATCATGCTTCTATTGCTACTGAAGCAAAAGTAGTGGCGATGTTACGCGAAAGAGGCATTGCAAAATCATCTTTATCGAGAGAAAAATTTTTAGAATACGCATGGGAATGGAAAGAGAAATATGGAGGAATCATTTTGCAACAATTGCGTAAAATGGGTTGTAGTTTGGATTGGGAAAGAACTTCTTTTACCATGGACCCCGATTATTACCAAACCGTAATTGGTGTATTTGTAGATTTATATAAAAAAGGTAAAATTTATCGTGGCAAAAGAATGATCAATTGGGATGTAAGAGCGAAGACTGCCCTAAGTGATGAAGAAGTGATTTACAAGGAAGTAAATGGAAAAATTTATGAGCTAAAATATAGATTGGATTTGCCTGGTGAAGAATATATTTCTATCGCCACCGTTCGTCCAGAAACTATTTTAGGCGACTCAGCCATTTGCGTTCACCCTGATGATAAAAGATATACTCATTTAGTGGGACAATTTGCATTTGTGCCATTGATTAATAGACGCATTCCCATTATTGCTGATGAATATGTTGAAATGGATTTTGGTACTGGTGCTTTAAAAGTAACGCCAGCGCATGATATGAATGATTTTCAATTAGGGCAAAAATATAATTTGGAAATTATTGATACCATGAATGATGATGGTACTTTATCGGAAGCTGCAACCAGATATATTGGAGAAGATCGTATAGAAGTAAGAAAAAAAATTGTTCAAGATTTAGAAGTTGCAGGAAATGTAGTTTCCATTAAAGATTATACACACCAGGTTGGATTTAGCGAAAGGACTGATGCAATTGTTGAACCTAGATTAAGTTTGCAATGGTGGGTAGATATGAAACAATTAGCAGCTCCTGCCCTAGAAGCTGTGATGACAGATGAAATTAATTTTCATCCTGCTAAATTTAAAAATCTATACAGACATTGGATGGAGAACATCAAAGATTGGTGTATTAGCCGACAACTTTGGTGGGGACATCGCATACCCGCTTGGTATGATAACGAAGGCAATGTATTTGTAGCTGAAAGTTTAGAGAAAGTATATGAAAACTATCCTGAAACCAAAGGAAAAAATTTACATCAAGACAATGATTGTTTAGACACTTGGTTTAGTAGTTGGTTATGGCCATTTGAAGTATTTAAAGGTTTATCCAATCCCAATAATGCAGAAGTTAATTATTACTATCCTACTAGCACTTTAGTAACGGCTCCTGAAATTATTTTCTTTTGGGTTGCACGTATGATCATGGCTGGGGAAGAATACATGGGAAAGATTCCTTTTAAAGATGTGTACTTCACAGGAATAGTAAGAGACAAACAAGGACGTAAGATGAGTAAGAGTTTAGGAAACTCCCCTGACTTACTTGGATTGATTGATCAATATGGAGCTGATGCAGTTCGTTTTGGCATTATGATCGCCTCTCCTGCTGGAAACGATTTGTTATTTGATGAATCTACTTTAGAACAAGGTAGAAATTTTAATAATAAATTATGGAATGCTACTAAATTATTGAAGATGTGGGAAGCACGTCAAAATAAGGAAGGAAGTATTCCCGAAGATGCTCAATTTGCAATGGATTGGTTCCAAGCAAAATTAAACGCCACTCAAAATACAGTAGATGAATTATTAAAGCAGTTTAAATTAAGTGAAGCTTTAAAAGTATTATACGCATTAGTTTGGGATGATTTTTGTAGTTGGTATTTAGAATGGATCAAGCCTGGCTTTGAGCAACCCATGCATGCAGCAGTGTATGAAAAGACAGTTACATTTTATGATTCTCTATTGCAATTATTGCACCCATTCATGCCTTTCATTACAGAAGAAATTCATCATACTTTAAAAACACAAACCGAAGACTTATGCGTAAAAGCATACACTTCATTTGGTGAGGTAGATGAATCCGTTTTAAAAGCAGGTCAATTATTGCAAAACGTAATTTCTACTTTACGTGATGCACGTAATAAAAATCAAATTAAACCTAAGGATGCCATTGAACTTCATATTCAAACCGAAAACAATAAGCCTTATCAAACCATCCAAAATATATTAGCAAAGCAAATTAATGCAAGCGCTATTCAATATACACAAGGATCGGTAGCGTCTTCGATTGTCGTTGCTTTGGAAAAAGATAAATTTTACATCGTTGCCAATCAAGCTATTGATACCGCAGGATTAAAAGTAAATTTATTGAAGGACTTAGCACATCAACAAGGCTTTTTAGCATCGGTAGAGAAAAAATTAAGCAATGAAAAATTTGTTCAAAATGCAAAGCCAGATGTCTTAGCCATTGAACAAAAGAAAAAAGCAGATGCTTTAGCACGTATACAAACTATTGAAGAAAGTTTAGCCCAATTATAAATTTTTGAATGAGCCAAATAAGTATCAGACCCGCTAGAATACAGGACAGCGCTTTTATTCGTTCTGTTTCGGAACGCACATGGCCTAGCACCTACGGTCATATTATATCCCAGGAACAAATTGATTTTATGTTGGACTGGATGTATAGTGACGCTTCCTTAGCAGAACAGTTCCAAAAAGGCTGTCAATTTTTTATAGCAAATATCATGAAGGAAAATCACGAATTAAAAAACGGGGAATTCAAAAATGTAGAATTCACAAATGAAGTATTTGAGGATGTAGGTTTTTGTTCTGTAAGCCCTGAAAATGCAAATGAGCATAAACTGAATAAACTATACGTATTACCCAAGGCACAGGGAACAGGTGCAGGAAAAGCTTTATTAAACAAAGCCATTGAAGTTGCAAAAGAAGCGGGATCCACTTCCCTATTTTTACAGGTCAATAAACTAAATACCGCTTACACTTTTTATTTGAAACATGGATTTGTGAAAGAGCGTGATTTTAAATTTGATATTGGGAATGGCTTTTTCATGGACGACTATGTGATGAGACTTCATTTATAATTTACAATTATAATCTACCATTCAGTCTACCATTTCAATTTATCGTTTCAATTTACTTTATACTTTCTTGGGTATCATTTTTAATAAACTACTACACCATCACATGGGTTTGTTTCACCACCCCCATGATAAATACACTTTGAACTTGTCCAATATTTTCGGTTTGACTTAACTTGTTCACGTGAAAATTATAATAGCTATTCATGTCTTCGGTTACAATTTTTAACATGAAATCAAATTCCCCCGAAATACTATAACACTCCACTACTTCTGGCAATTCATTGATGAGTTTAATAAATTGTCCCCCAGTTTTTTTACTATGTTGATTTAAAGAAACATAACAAATCACCATCAATCCTTTTTTAACTTTAGTGCCATCAATCAATGTGGCATATTGTTTAATCACACCTGTGGATTCTAATCGTTTAATACGTTCATGCACAGGGGTCGTACTTAAATGAATTTGATCTGCCACTTCTTTAACGGTAATACGCGCATTGTTTTGCAAGAGTCTTAAAATAGCTAAATCCTTTTCATCCAAAGAAATAGTGGTGGTGCTTATAGCCGAATCCACTGTTGTAGTATTATTTTTCATAGTAAAATAGCATTTATACCAAGGAAATAACACAAAAGTAGTGTTTTATCCTATAATTATGAATTATTTTATTATTTTATCCTATTATATACCCTATTCTATACCTTTGTGTCCTAAAAATAATAACATGTCTAATTTACAAAACATTGATTTTAGCCTACCTTATAAAGTAGCAGATATTACCCTAGCAGATTGGGGTCGTAAAGAAATTCGTTTAGCTGAAGCAGAAATGCCAGGTTTAATGAGTATCCGTGCCGAATATGGACCTAGCCAACCTTTAAAAGGTGCTCGTATTGCGGGTTGTTTACACATGACCATTCAAACTGCAGTATTAATTGAAACTTTAACTGCATTAGGAGCTGAAGTAAAATGGAGCTCTTGTAATATATTTTCAACACAAGACCAAGCTGCTGCTGCCATTGCTGCAACAGGTGTAGGTGTGTTTGCTTGGAAAGGACAAAGCGTTGAAGAAGGAGATTGGTGTATTGAACAAACTTTATTCTTTGGTGGCGCAGATCGTCCTTTGAATATGATCTTAGATGATGGTGGTGATTTGACTAATATGGTATTAGATAAATATCCTGAGTTTGTTGCTGGCATAAAAGGTTTAAGTGAAGAAACTACAACAGGTGTTCACCGTTTATATGAGCGTATGGCTAAAGGAACTTTACCTATGCCTGCTATCAATGTAAACGATTCAGTTACTAAATCTAAATTTGATAATAAATATGGTTGTCAAGAATCATTAGTAGATGCGATTCGTCGCGCTACCGATGTGATGATGGCTGGAAAGGTTGCTGTTGTTGGTTCTTACGGTGATGTAGGAAAAGGTTCTGCAGCTTCTTTACGTGGTGCTGGTTGCCGTGTTATGGTAACAGAGATTGATCCAATTTGTGCTTTACAAGCCGCTATGGATGGTTTTGAAGTAAGAAAAATGATTGACGCAGTAAAAGAAGCCGACATTATTGTTACTGCTTCTGGTTGTCGTGATTTGATCAACGAAAAACATTTCAGAGCCATGAAGGACAAAGCGATTGTTTGTAACATTGGTCACTTTGATATTGAAATTGATATGGCTTGGTTAAATAAAAACTATGGTCATACAAAAGATACCATCAAACCACAAGTTGATTTATACAATATTGATGGAAAAGATGTGATTGTATTAGCAGAAGGTCGCTTAGTGAATTTAGGTTGTGCAACTGGACACCCTTCTTTCGTAATGAGTAACTCTTTTTCAAACCAAACATTAGCTCAAATTGAGTTATGGACTAATAGCAAAAACTACGAAAACAAAGTGTATGTGTTACCTAAGCATTTAGATGAAAAAGTAGCAAGATTACACTTAGCGAAAGTAGGTGCTGAATTAGATGAATTAACAACTGAACAAGCTGCTTATTTAGGTATCCCTAAAGCAGGTCCGTTTAAATCTGATATGTACAGATACTAGTCAGTCAAAATATCCCCTAGGGCCGTTCCGAATTTTCGGAGCGGCCTTTTTTTTGGTCTTGTTTTTTGTATCTTTAAGAACACAAAACGATTGTTTATGAAACTGAAAAGTATTTTATTAGCAGGGGCTTTAATAGTTACAACTGCCCTATTACATGCTCAAAAACTGGCCATTATTCCAGAGCCTTATCAAATGAAAGTGACAGAAGGAATTTTTAGCCTTCCAAAAACTATAACCATCAGTGCTCCAACGGATAATGTGATTGCAAAGCAAATTAGTGATCAATTAAAATTAGTAACTGGCTTTACAGTGAACTATTCTGTGAGCGCTTCTAAAACAAAAGCCCTTATTGATATACAAATCGTAAAAGACGAGGCGATTGGCAATGAAGGCTATTTATTAGATGTAAATGCAAAAGGAATTCAAATAAAAGCAAATACCAACCAAGGTTTATTTTATGCATGGCAAACCTTACAACAAATTATGCCAACTGCTATTTTTTCTAAAAAAACAACAAGCAATATTACTTGGAATGTTCCCTATGTATCTATCATGGACAAACCTCGTTTTGGATGGAGAGGTCTCATGTTTGATGTAAGTCGTCATTTTTTCACCAAAGAGGAAGTGAAAAAATATATTGACGACATGGTATTGTACAAGTATAACCTACTGCATTTGCATTTAACCGATGATCAAGGTTGGAGATTGCAAATTAAAGCCTTACCAAAACTCACCGAAGTGGGTGCTTGGAGAGTAGAACGCAAAGGTAAATGGGGCAATACTTCAGTACCAGCCTTAGATGAACCTAAAACTTATGGCGGGTTTTACACCCATGAAGATGTAAAAGAAATAGTGACTTATGCGAAATCAAAATTTGTAGACATCTTACCTGAAATTGATATACCGGGACATAGTATGGCATTCTTAGCTTCCTACCCATTAAGCACTACTCCGACTCATAATTATCAAGTGAATGTAGGAACTGAATTTATGGAATGGGGCGGATACAATGGGCACAATGCAGCACTTATTGACAATGCCTTAAATCCAGCCAATGAAACTGTATACAATTATTTAGATAAGATATTTACCGAAGTGGCAGAATTATTCCCTTTTGAATACATACATATGGGTGGAGATGAAAATGCAAAAAATAACTGGGAAAAAAGTGCAGAAGTGCAAGCTCTTATGAAAAAGGAAGGATTAAAAAATCAAAATGAAGTGCAAAGTTATTTTGTTAAAAGAGTAGAAAAAATAATTAACTCCAAAGGGAAAAAACTAATGGGTTGGGATGAAATTTTAGAAGGTGGATTACCAGGGAATGCTGCAGTGATGAGCTGGAGAGGAATGGCTGGTGGCATTGAAGCTGCTAAACAAAACCACAAAGTGGTAATGACCCCCAATGATTATGTATACATTGATTTTTACCAAGGAGAACTGACTGCCGAAGGTAAAGTGTATGCGGGATTGAGAATGAAAAAAACATATGAATTTGAGCCCTTACCACAAGGAGTAGACCCGAAATATATTTTAGGAGGTCAAGCTAATTTATGGACCGAACAAATATTAAATTATCGTACCGCACAATATTTAACTTGGCCAAGATCAATGTCAGTTGCTGAAAGCCTATGGTCACCCAAAGAAAAAAAAGATTGGAAAAACTTTAGTGAAAAAGCCGAAAAGCATTTTGACATACTTGATGCATTGAATGTCAAATACGCAAAAAGTATTTATGACCCTATTGTAAAAACCACTTTAAACACAAGTGGTCAATTAACCGCTACTATGGAAGGGGAAGTAGATAATTTGCATTTTTATTACAGTATTGATGATTCAAGTATTCCCGACAATTGGAGTCTTGAATATACACAGCCAATCCTTATTCCAAATGATGTTACCGTTTTAAGAATCGCAACCTATAGGGATGGAAAACCCATTGGCAAGATGTTAAATATTCCTTATGAATCCTTAAAACAAAGAGCCAAGAAGGTATTATAAATATTTAAAAAGAACTTGATACGATTTTGATCTACTTAAAATTTAACAATTGATCGAATTCATAATTCAAATTGATAGTTCAAATTGTATATCCCCTGTTTTATATCATTGAAACAGGGGATTTTTATTGCAATAGTTTTAGTAGATTTGAAAAGACCTCAAAATAGACGAGAACATAGACCACCCTAAAGACCATTACTAGATAACATGAAGCGCTATTGCATCTTATTTTTTTTCTTCACAGGCATATGCTTTCGCCTCATAGCGCAAACCAACTTAATTAGCACTAGCAAAACGGATAGTGTCATTACTCCTAGGTCTAAATGGATGCATCAAATTAAAACCAAAATTATACAAGGGATGACAGGGGGATCTTCCTCATTAATTGACGCCAATCGAGAAGTGATTGGAAATAATATCGAATTACTCCGCAAATATGATGGAAAAGAAATTAATACCATCATTATTGAACAGCATAACTTCTCCACTAATATTAATCTACCCCAGCTAAATAATAAAGATTTTTTCACTCAATTGGCTAATAGATTACATATTAGTTCCTCTGACGAAACCATTAGAAAAAATTTATTCTTTAAAACGAATGACACTTTTAACCCCACCATTATCGCCTACAATGAAAAATGGTTAAGAGATTTGCCTTTTTTACAAGATGCAAGAATCATAGCTACCACTTTACCCTACGACACTACCAAAGTGGACATCCATGTGATAAGTAAGGACATCTTACCTTATGGTGGACAATTAAATATTAGGAATGAAAATTCATATCAAGCAAATATTTCTAATGCCAACCTTTGGGGAATAGGGCATGCTATTCAAATCAACCACAATTTTGACAAAACCAGAAATCCCAATCCAGGCTGGGGATACGATATCAACCTAAGAAATGTATTAGGGAGTTTTATAAATATAGATGGAGGCATTAATGACTATAGCAACAATATTGTCAATAATGAGCCCTCCAGCTTTAAACAATATTTAAAAGGTAGTCTCCCATTGCTAAACCCTTTTAGTAACTGGACAGGGGGATTTGAACTTTCAAGCTTCAAAAACAAAAATGTATACCCTACTGTATGGCCAGATAGCTTATTTAAAAATCAATTACAATACGAAAACGAATATGTTGATTTTTGGTTAGGATATCAATTATTCCAAAAAAATAAAAGCAAAAACAATTATCGTCGTTTTATTTTAATAAGGCATGAAGAAAATCGCTTTGATTCAAGACCTATTAATTATCTAGACCAGTTAGATAAAAACTATCAAAACATCAACGCTCAATTTTTAGCCTTCACTTTATTTAAACAAGAAGTGATTAGAACTAAATATTTATACGGCTTTGGGCGTAATGAAGATTTACCAGTGGGTCAATCTATTACATTTACTGCTGCCTCCTATCAAAGAGATCAAAGCAGGCTTCCCTATTTAGGGATTCGATTTGAAAAATATGTCCTGCATACCAATGGAAACTACACTCATTTATTGATGAATGGCGGAAGTAGTTATTTTGAGAATACGATTCAGGATTTTAGATGGCTATCTAGTATTGAAAAAATTAGTAAACTGAAATATTTTGACAATGGCCTTGGCTATAGAAACATGTTAAATATTAGTTTTACACAAACATTAAAGAATAAATTTAACGAGGCGCTATTAATCAATAGTATGTATGGCATTCCTCAATTAAACAAAGAACGTATCAAAGGAGGTACTAGAATAAGTGCTAATTGGGAAACCAATATTTATAACACCAAACAATGGTTCGGCTTTAAACATGCCCCATTTATATTTGCTAATGTGACTTATATAAGAACTGTGGGAGAACCAATCAAAATGGGTGACATCTATACTGCCATTGGTTCGGGTATGAGGGTCCGAAATGAAAACTTAATATTTGGAACGATTGAGCTTAAGGGGTATTATTTTCCACGCACACAATTACAATTAAGCCCCTGGAATATTAGCTTAAGTACCAATTTCCGCTTTAAATACAATTCTAGCATTCTAAGCAAGCCTGATTTTGTAGAGATCAACTAAATTTTCAAACATTTTACCCTTTAGATTGTTATATTTTCATGGTTCAAGCGTATAATTTTTTAGCCAGTTGGCAACTGTTTCCCGAAAAATGCCAATTTGAATATCAACTCGTCCCTAAATCAGGGAACTATAAAATTGAGAGTATTCAAAATGGACATGCTTTAAGCTTTAGTCACAACTGGGTGAATTTGGAAAATGAAGCTTTTTATGCTCAATACCATGTCAAGCCTAATGGAGAATTTCAGTCTTTTGAAAATATTGAATTAGCGGATACCGTATCTGCCATTATTAATAATGCTTCCTGCTTAACAGTGCATTTTATAAAAGAAGAAGTGGAAGTGCTTCAAGTGGTGCATGAAATATTAGCCAATGGTTTTTTGAAAGTGACCCATAAAGGCAAAAAAAATACAGGTGACCATTTTACGAATATTGAAGTGTATCATAAACAACTTAGTGTGTTACCCTATGCCTCTTCTGCAGGTAGTGTAGCTATTCGACCTACTAAGGAAGGTGTGATTAAACACAAAGCTCTTTCTGCAATGGAAGATCAAACCAATATGCAGTTGAACCAAATCAAAGAGCAAATTGAATTACTAGCAAGACAAGCACAAGAAATAAGAAAAAGAAAGGAATTGAGCTTAATGATTTATGAAGCAAAAATCACTTTCAAGCCTCAAATAGGTCAAGTGTATCATGTGTATGAAAAAACAGACAGTTCACATGTTTTATCATTGGTAGCTCCTTCCGAATGGGGAGGTGGTTCGGGACCCTTTGCATCATTTGTTGCAACTGTAAAGCTTTTAGCAGATCATACTTGGGTAGAAGTATAAAACTGAACCCTACCAAAGAATTATAATTAGGGAAAATAAAAAAATAGAAATAAGTAAAAAAATAATTTCTACACTAATCCAGGAAATTTTACCAGCCGTATTTGGATAAAATAGCTGCAGCTCTTTTATCCACTTCAGTATCCATCACCACTGGTGGTGCATGATGTTTTTTAATAGTGGCATTAATAATTAAAGGACCTGCGCAACCCCAGTGTTTATTTTGAATACTACTGTCTATGCCTTCTATATCATGCGAAGGATTCGTTCTTGTAAAAGTGGCCCATAAAAAATTATTCAAAGCTTCCCCCATCCATACTGCATCTTCTGTTAATATGATAGCAACAACTCCTTGTTGATTTAATAGTTCATTCCCCTTCCCTTTCAAAGCTTCTTGTAGTTGAAGGGTGTTTATTTGACTAGCATTAATAGCAATTACCCCCGGCATCACAAGTTGTGTTGACACATTTAAATCACGAATCATGGCAGGCAATTCCTTCGCTAAATTTCTTTTCACATCTCCATAAGCAGCTATCACCACTTTAGAACCTGAATTTAAATTTTCACCTGAATAATCCAAGGTGTCCATGGTGGTTTTGGTGTGAAAATGAATATCATTTGCTAAATCAATTCTTTCAAAAATATAGGTCAAATAAGCTTCTACTTTATGCGTGTCTAATTGATTGGTATCATCGGCAGTAATAAAAACAAACTTGGCTAAACTTAATTGTCCCGTTCCTAAAATATGATTTGCAATCGTTAAAATTTCTGCTGGCTTTTTATTTTGTAAAAAGGGAGTATATCTTTCACTTCCTATCGCTAATAATAAAGGATGCACTCCTGCTGCATCTACTGCATGAACCTGTTTTAATCCTGGAATTTCATTAGACACTGCAGCATCTGTCATAGCATGAATTAATTGTCCAAAACTAGTGTCTTCTTGAGGAGGACGTCCTACCACTGTAAATGGCCAAATGGCATTTTTTCTTGCATACACTTTATGCACTTTCATGACAGGAAATTCATGTTGCAAACTATAATATCCTAAATGATCTCCAAAAGGACCTTCTGGTTTATTTTCTTGAGGATATACTTCTCCTGTAATCACAAAATCGGCATCCGTGCTCACACAAAAACCATCTTGATAAGAATATCCAAATCGTTTTCCTGCTAAAACTCCTGCAAAATTCATTTCACTCATTCCTTCGGGTAGCGGCATGACTGCTGCCACGGAATGTGCTGGTGGACCTCCTACAAAACAACTTACTTTTAAAGGCAACCCTTTTTTATTGGCTTTGGTTTGATGCACACCAATGCCTCTATGCAATTGATAATGCAATCCTATTTCTTGATCCTTGATATAATCATTGCCATTTAATTGAATACGATACATTCCTAAATTAGAATGCCCAATACCTGGTTGATCTGCGTCTTCGGTATACACTTGTGGTAGTGTTACAAATGCACCCCCATCCATGGGCCAATGATGAATCAAAGGCAAATCACTGATTTTAATTTCTTGAAATAAAACCGGCTTAGAGGATGGATTTTTTTTAGGTAACGCATGAATAGCTGCCGGTAAAGCACTCAAAGATTTTAATGGTTGTTGAATCGCTGCCAATGGATTTATTTTCATTTCAATTAACTGCTTCACTGAGGGTAAAGTATCTCTGAAAATAAATTGACTACGTTCCAAAGTTCCAAAAATATTAGAAGCTGCTCGGAAGGAACTTCCTTTCACTTTTTCAAACAAAATAGCAGGGCCTTTTTGCGCGTGCACCCTTAAATGAATGGCTGACATTTCTAAATAAGGATCTACTTCCTCCTTGATACGCAATAGTTGCCCAGTGCGTTCCAAATCTAATAAACAAGCTTCTAAATTAGAATAAGCCATTCAGGTATATTTGAGTTGCAAAAATAACTTAAATTCGCCTATGACTCGTTTAAGTGTAAACATAAATAAGATTGCGACCCTCCGAAATAGCCGCGGAGGCAATAACCCCAATTTGATCAAAGTGGCTCAGGATTGTGAACGATTTGGCGCTCAAGGAATCACCGTACACCCTCGCCCTGATGAAAGGCATATTAGATACCAAGATGTGTATGATTTAAAGCAAATTGTAACCACAGAGTTCAACATAGAAGGCAACCCAAAAGAATCCAAATTTGTAGACCTGGTTTTAGCTACCCAACCAGACCAAGTGACTCTTGTTCCGGATGCCTTAAACCAATTAACCAGTGACCACGGATGGGATACAATTCAAGAACAAGCTTATTTGCAAGACATCATAAAAGTATTTAAGCAAGCAGGTATTCGTGTTTCTATTTTTGTGGATCCTAATGAAGCAATGATACAAGCCGCAGCAACCACTGGCACCGATCGAATTGAATTATATACCGAATCCTTTGCGCATTTATTTAGCATGGGTGAAAAAGAAAAAGCCATTGCCCCTTATAAAACAGCTGCAGCATTAGCACAACAATTAGGCCTTGGGATTAATGCGGGTCATGATTTAGATCGTAGCAATTTAGCTTTTTTAATGGCTCATATTCCTTATGTAGATGAAGTAAGTATTGGTCATGCTTTAATAAGTGACTCTTTGTATTTAGGATTAGAAAACACCATTCAATTATATTTAAGAGCCTTACAAAAAGGGTAAACTGATTTTTAAAACAGACCCCCTAATAGTTCGAACCCCCCATGACCTAAAAACTTGATTTAATAATTTATTATAACACATTATTTCAAATGAAAATAAAATTAATTTTAGTAGGGGTATTTTTAATTGCAGGTAGTGCAACCATGTTGAGTTTGGCTCAACAAAAAGTAGGACCTACTCCTACTGCTACTCAATTGGCTTGGCATGATAAAGAATTTTATTTGTTCATGCATTTTGGTCCTAATACTTTTACCGATTTAGAATGGGGACATGGAAGTGAAGATCCCAATGTATTTAATCCTACTGCGCTGGATTGTAATCAATGGGCTTCCATAGCCAAAGCAGCCGGTGCCAAAGGAATCATCATCACCGCGAAGCATCATGATGGTTTTAGTTTATGGCCTAGCAAATACAGCAAACACACTGTTAGAGAAAGTAAATGGATGAATGGAAAAGGGGATGTGATAAAAATGTTAAGCGAGGCTTGTAAAAAAGCCGGTATTGAAATGGGTGTGTATATATCACCATGGGACAGAAACCATCCTGATTATGGGACTCTTAAATACAATGAAATTTATATTCAAACCATGAAGGAATTACTCACTGGTTATGGTCGATTTTTTGAATTATGGTGGGATGGTGCAAATGGTGAAGGCCCTAATGGAAAAAAACAAGTGTACGATTTTAAACGTTTTCAAGACTCTGCTTTAAGTTATCAATCACAGTTGGTTATTTTTAGTGATATAGGTCCGCACATAAGATGGATAGGAAATGAAAATGGAATAATCAATGAAACGAATTGGAATTTGTTAGATACGGCTGGTTTTAAAAGAGGCGCAGGTTCCCCTCCCAATGATACTTTGAATAGAGGTAATTTTAATGGGAAAGTATGGATACCAGGGGAAGCAGATGTTTCTATTCGTAAAGGATGGTTTTATCATCCTGAAGAAGACAACACAGTCAAAAGTGGTAAAACATTATTTGATTTATATTTAAAGTCGGTAGGACGCGGCGGAAATTTATTATTAAATGTACCTCCCGATCGCAGAGGATTAATTGCTGCTCCCGATTCTGCGGCACTCATGCAATTTAAAAAGATTCGTGATGAAGCATTTTCAAATGACGTTTTTAAAGGAGCTAAAATACTTAAAACAAAAAACAGTATCGAAGTGCATTTGAAAAAAGAAGAGAGTTTGAATGCTATAGTTTTAAGAGAAGATATTCAATGGGGTCAAAGAGTCATTCGTTTTGAAATAAGTGGCGGTAATGATGTAGAACATTTTAAACCCATTACTACAGGAACTACAATTGGCCATAAAAGAATTGTCAAATTCCCACTTCAAAAACTAAAATACCTAAGGATTAAATACACGGAATCAAAGGCTTCCCCGTTACTTTTGGCAATAGAAGGATATGAATTTCCTGAATCATTATGATTTTATTAACTTGCACTCAAATGGAGCAATTATGAATACACAAGCAACAGTTGGAATTATCATGGGAAGCGATAGCGATTTGCCAATTATGCAAGCTGCTGCGGATATTCTTACCAGCTTTCAAATTCCTTTTGAGCTCACTATTGTTTCAGCACATCGTACTCCTGAAAGAATGGTTCAATATGCACAAACTGCTAGAGAAAGAGGAATTCAAGTCATTATTGCCGGCGCCGGAGGCGCCGCACATCTTCCTGGTATGGTCGCTGCCATAACCAGCCTTCCGGTAATTGGTGTCCCTATTAAATCGAGCAATTCAGCAGATGGTTGGGATTCTATTTTATCTATTTTACAAATGCCTGGTGGCGTTCCCGTGGCAACAGTCGCTTTGAACGGTGCAAAAAATGCAGGCTTATTAGCTGTTCAAATATTAGGAAGTTCCAATGCAAGTTTAGGAAAAGCAATGGATGATTATAAAGCTAAAATGAACGAAGAGGTCTTAAGTAAAGTAGAAAAAATAAAAGGTCAGTTCAATAACGAGTTTGATCAATAACTCAACCCTTCTCTGAAATAAGAATCTTGAAAGATCAATCCTTCTGTAGGGGTGACAAAACTGTGAAACTTTGTGCTAAAGTGTTAGAATGATCCATAATAGCATCTACCCAATTCCAATCATACGCCCCTATCCATTCTGCGATATTTTCTACACGTTCTTGTAAACTATCCTGAGGGAATAAATCCTTTTTAATGGAATGAATTCTTTGTAAAGCTGTATGCTGTTTTCTTTTCTCTGCTTTCAACATTTTCTTTTCTAAAATAGCCAACTTTTTTTGCGCCTGAACGGACAAATTCAAAGTGTGATCTCCTAAGGAAGAATCAATTTTTATGACATCCTGCTGAATCTGTTCATATAAAGTATTCATGGTAGCCAAATGTATGCTTAAGGATAAATTTTCGGCACTTACTCTTTTGATGTATTCGTTTTCAAGTTGTAAAACTGGCTTAAATAAATCTTTTAACTCAAAACCTAAATCCTTCCATTGGTTTAATTGTTTTTCCTTGATACATAAAAAAGAATTACGCAATTGTAATATTGGAAAATGAACTTTAGTTTGCGCAAACACTTCTTTAAGTTCCATCCAATAAGCAAGTTCACCGCCTCCACCAATAAAAACAACACTTGGTAATATGGTTTCCTGATACACCCCTCTTAATATCACATTAGGGCTAAACCTTTCTGGATAAGCTTTTAACTCCTCTATGATTTGGGTAGCAGAAAAACGAATAGGCGTATCAACAATAATATATTCTTCTCCTTGCTTTTCTATTCTTGCACGAAGGTCATCTTTTAAATAAAATAAATTCAAAGAGCGTCCTTCAGATTGTACATGATATTCCTTGGTCAAACGTTGCAAGGTAGGTTGTATTGCTTGATGTGAAAATTGATGCAATAATTCCTGTTCCATCACTGGCACAAACAACTGCTTCAAAGCAGCTTGGTCGGGTTGCACCACCACTAAACCATAGGCACCAAAAAAGGCATGCACCAAATGCAATGTAGCTTCGTTAATAGTACGTCCTTTTTGATAAGCCGACTTTAAAATTTGAAAGGTAGCTTTACCCTGAGGTTGCACCGACCAATACCCTTCTAAGTTTTGCAATAAGCTTAATAAAGCATCATCCACTTTCATTCGCCCTATAGCTCCTTTTTGCTTGGTGACCCATTGATGTTGCGTGCCTCCTAAAAAATAACTTCCCACTTCCTCAATATCTGCATCCTCCGAACCCATATAATATACAGGAACAAAATGATTGTCAGGAAATTGTTTTTTTAAATCGGCCGCTAATTGAATAGCATGAATGATTTTATAAAAAAAGTATAAAGGCCCTGTAAAAATATTAGGTTGATGTGCCGTTGTAATAGCAAAAGTATTTTCTTGCGAAAAAGATTGAATTGCTTCACTCACTTTTGCATTTGCAGTTTTATTGAATGTCTCATTAGAATTCAATAAAATTTGGTATTGATTTATTAGTGCCTCTACCAATACCACTCTTTGTATAGTGAAATTTTTTCTTTCTTGAATGGCAGCACGAACTCCTTCTTGACTCACTGGATAATTGACATAGTTAAATGTCGCTGGTTTTCCAGCAATATAATCTTGAACTAATGATGAAAACAATCCAGTTTCACTATAAGGTATTTGAGTCGCACTAAATTTCATTAGCGATCAAATCTTTCAGGGTTATAAAAACTAATATCAATGCTGGTAGGTTTTTCATCCAAAATTTCTGATACTAATTTACCAGTACCTGCACCCAAACTTAATCCAATCATTGAATGCCCCGTAGCAATCACTAAGTTTTGAATTTTACGAGAGCGTCCTAAATAAGGTAAACCATCAGCCGAACAAGGACGATAACCATACCAAACTTGTTCCCAACTTGGTGTTGGAATATCAAATTCGGGGAAGAATTTTTTAACCGCTTTTAAAACACCTACCACTCTATTCATTTGCGGTGGCGCTTGAGTAGTCGTGATTTCCATGGTACCTCCAAAACGCATTTTATTTCCATCCATAGGTGTTAATGCGACTCGTCCTTCTACTAATACAGAAGGATAATTGGTTTGATACTGCGAATTCTCCAATGTAATAGAATACCCACGGCCTGGCATAAGTGGCATGGTAATACCTAATTGTTGCACCATTTCACGACTCCAGGAACCAGTAGCCAACACCACAGCATCGGGTGTATATTTATTTTTATCTGTAATGACAGATTTAATTTTACCATTTTCTTTTTCAAAACTTTTCACCGTTTCTCCCAAACAAAATTGAACTCCTTTGCTTTTTAAATCCTCTATTAATTGTTTCATTAATTTATTAGGATACAAATGTGCATCACATGCGAAATAAACGGCCCCTATCGCATTCATTTTATGTTGCGGCTCTAAAGCAAATAATTCTTCTTGATTTAATAATCGAGTATCCGTTAATCCTAACTCATGTGCTTTTTTCACTAAATGATGTGAATGATCTGCCACTTTATCTGTTTGGAAAATTTCCAACAACCCTTTATGCTCATAGGCAAATTTAAACTGAGGCAACTTTGCCCACTCCTCATACCAATGTTGACTTACTAATGCAAAATCTTTCAAAGGCATTGCTGCTTTTTCTACATTTTCGGGCGTCGCCATTTGCATAAATTTCAAACCCCATTGCATTAAGCTCCAACTTAATCTTGGCTTCACATAAAAAGGACTTTGAGGATTCAACATCCATTTTAATCCTTGCTTTACAATGCCTGGAGTGGCTAATGGAACAAAATGACTTGGACATACATATCCTGCATTCCCATAGGAACAGTTATTTGAAATATCTGTTTGATCAATGACTGTTACAGAATGACCAGCTTCTTGTAAAAAGTAAGCACTACTTAAGCCAATGACACCTCCCCCAATTACAACTACTTTCATAGAATCATTTAAAGGACAAATTTCGTAAAAAATGCGGTGATTCCCTCATTAAATTTAATGCCAGCTTCAGAATGATAAATAGATAGATCTTCAAATAAGATCCCCTTAAACCACCTGGAATCCTCCAGCATAAGGATCGTCCTTTGAATCGATACAAATGGTATTAAACCCATATATTTTGGCCCACCCTTGTATAGAAGGCACAATAGCAGGATATTCGCCCACTTGGGTGATTTGCTCCACTTTCCCAATAAATACAGAGCCAATGATGCTCTCATGTAAAAAGGCTTCCCCTTGTTGCAATTTTCCTTTGGCATGCCAATGGGCTAATCTTGCCGAAGTACCAGTTCCACAGGGAGAACGATCGATGGCTTTGTCACCATAAAAAACGGCATTACGCGCTGTATTTTTTTCATCCAACACTTTACCTGTCCATAATAAATGAGAACATTTATTGATGGTAGGATCCAAAGGATGTACAAAAGTATTTGAAGCATTAATGCGTTCTCTTAAAACTCTACTCCATGCGATTAATTGATCAGCTGTGTAATGTTCCACCCCTTTAAAATTTTCTTGCACTTCCACTATTGCATAATAATTTCCACCATAACAAACATCTACCGAAATCATTCCTAAATCGGGACATTCTACTTGTATATTTTCACCTGCTACATACGAAGGTACATTGGTCAATTTCACCGAGCTTACTTTATCCCCTTCCATGGTATAATCAATCAACACTAATCCTGCAGGCGCTTCCATACGAACCTTGCCAGGCACTTTAGGAGTGATTAATCCCGCTTCTATAGCCACTGTTATAGTTCCAATCGTACCATGACCGCACATAGGTAAACAACCACTGGTTTCAATAAATAGTACTGCAACATCATTAGCTGGATCATGCGGCGGATATAAAATACTTCCACTCATCATATCATGCCCTCTTGGTTCAAACATCAAACCTTTACGTATCCAATCATACTCTTTTAAAAAATGCTGGCGCTTCTCACTCATATTATTTCCTAGCAAGGCAGGGCCACCATTGACCACCACGCGTACAGGATTGCCACAAGTATGTGCATCAATACATTGAAATACGGAACCAGATAATTGATACTTCCCAAAACTGGGAGAACTAATAGGTGAAGTTGCTGTCATGAGATAAAATTAATACATTTGATAGCTCGATTACACATTGTTTCATCAAATTTTTTTTATGGAGACCTACGGCAAAATACTCATGATAGCCATGCCCCTTTTTTTACTATTGGTTTTATTTGAAAAATGGTATGGATGGAAAAAAGGATTTGAAACAGTGAATACCTTGGATATGATTTCAAGCCTAAGTTCGGGAGTCACTAATTCCACCAAAGATGTTTTAGGAATAAGTATCGCGATATTAAGTTATGGCTGGCTGGAAGATCATTTTGCAATCACTCATGTTCAAAGTGGTTTTGGGGTTTATTTTATTGCTTTTATCACTTTAGATTTTGCTGGCTATTGGGTACATCGCAATGCGCATACTTTTAATTTTTTCTGGAATAGTCATATTGTACATCATAGTAGTGAGGAATTCAATTTGGCCTGTGCTTTAAGACAAAGCATTTCGGTTTTTTTTAGAATATTCGCTTTTCTTTTAATACCTGCTGCCATTTTTGGCGTTTCTCCTAAAGTCATTGCGATTGTTGCTCCCTTACATTTATTTGCACAATTTTGGTATCATACTCGACATATCAAAAATATGGGCTGGTTGGAATATATTATTGTCACTCCTGCGCATCATCGTGTACATCATGCCATTAATCCAGCATATCTAGATAAAAATTATGGGCAAGTGCTTATTATTTGGGATAGATTGTTTGGCACTTTTGTGGAAGAAAGAGACGATATCCCTGCAGTCTATGGTATTACACGCCCTGTGCAAACATGGAACCCCATTAAAATTAATTTCATGCATTTATGGTTACTTGCCAAAGACGCGTATCATGCACAAAGTTGGAAAGATAAGTTTCGCATTTGGATGATGCCATTGGGTTGGAGACCAAACGATGTGATAGAAAAGTATCCGGTATATAAAATTCAAGATGTTTATCATTTTGAAAAGTATAATACTCCTGCTTCTCCTTTAATGAAATCTTATTTATGGTTTCAGTTGTTTAGTATGCTATTAATTGTAAGTTATTTGTATGGAAATGTGGCCAGTATTGGGCACACCAATATTTTTATATACGGAGGATTTATTTTTGTTCAAGTATATGCACTTACCGAATTAATGGATCGCAATAAAAATGCTTGGATCTTGGAAACTATAAAAAATGGAGCAGCTATATATTGGATCTTACATTTTGGAGATTGGTTTGTATCCAATTCTTTATCTACCTTGATCGCACCAGCAATGATTGTTTACTTTATGTTTAGTACGATTGCCGTATATTATTTTTCTAAAGAAAAACTGAATTACGAAACAGCATCCTTTGTTAATTGACCATTTACTTCACGCCAAATTTGAAGCGGATTTTCATTTTGCAAGTATACCGGTAATAAATGATTGGGCCAGCTTTGAAATGATATAGGGCGTAACCAACGTTTAACCGCTTTCACGCCTACTGCTGTAAATCGACTATCGGTGGTAGCAGGATAAGGACCACCATGCACCATACTATCACATACTTCCACTCCTGTAGGCACACCATTAATTAATACTCTACCTGCAATGTGCATAGCGATATCTAATAATTGTGGGTATTGTTTAAAATCAACATCTGTCCCCATAATGGTCGTAGTGATTTGACCTTTTACTTTTTTCCAGACAGCGATTAATTCTTCCATAGAACCACATTGTACTAATATAGAATAAGGGCCAAAAACTTCTTCGGCGAATGTTGGATTGGCTAAGAAAACCGATCCTTTGACTGTTGTTAAAATTGGCGTTGCTTGATGGTTCGCTGAATTTGAAGTATCTGTTAAATTAGAGACAGGATTTGTCAAACAACTAATTCCATCTTGTTGTAATGCTTGCGCACTATTTTTAATATAGGCAGCTTGTATTCCTTCATGCAACATCGTACCCGCTGCTATTTGATTCATTTCATGGGCTAACTGTTGTGAAAAATTTTGCAAGGCTTCGGATTGCAATCCTATTAATATGCCTGGATTGGTACAAAATTGTCCTACTCCTAAAGTAATGGACCCCGCATAATTTTTCGCAATACTTTCACTGTTTTGTTGCAACGCATCCGGAAGTAAAACTACTGGATTCACACTTCCCATTTCGGAAAAAACAGGAATGGGGTTTTCACGACTACTTGCATAATCATATAAAGCACGACCTCCTGTTCTTGATCCCGTAAAACCTACTGCACAAATATTTTCATCCTGCACTAGTTGTTTTCCGGTTTCAAAATCGGTGGTAGTGATATGTTGAAATACATGAGATGGCATATTCGTTTTTGCCGCAGCATCTTGTATTGCTTGCGACACTAATGTAGAAGTTTTTAAATGCCCTGGATGCGCTTTTACAATTACAGGACATCCAGCAGCTAAGGCACTTGCTGTATCACCCCCTGCCGTTGAATAGGCAAATGGAAAATTACTTGCACCAAATACCACCACAGGACCTAATGGATATAACATTCTACGAATATCTGGCTTTGGGGGTGTTTTTTCGGGGATCGCAGTATCAATACTTGCTTCCACATAATCTCCCTTACGCAACATAGTTGCAAACATTCTTAATTGATAACAAGTGCGTCCTCTTTCTCCCGTTAATCTCGCCAAAGGCAAATGCGTTTCTTCATGGGCAGTTTGCAATAAAGTATCTCCTAATGCTTCTATTTGATCCGCAATGGTATTTAAAAAAAGGGCACGATTTTCGGTAGCTACTTTTGCAAATTGTTCAAATGCCACTCCTGCTTGTTGCGTAGCAGTTGCTACTAATAAATGAGACATACTTGTTGTAATTATAAACTATGATATGCTGGAAGTGTAGGACGATTTTTAATCCCTGTATCAATAATATTTTCAATTCTTTTTCTTTCTTCCCCTTCCAATAATAATCTTGGACGACGAACTGTTTCAGAACCTATGCCTGTTTTAGATTCAGCAAATTTGATATACTGAACCAATTTCGCATGAATATCTAATTCTAATAATGGCATAAACCATCTGTATATTTTGATGGCTTCTTCCATATGACCTGCTTTTGCTAATTTAAATACGGCCACTGTTTCTGCAGGAAAAGCACAAACCAATCCTGCTACCCAACCATCAGCGCCTAATAATAATTCTTCCAAAGCCAAAGTATCTACACCACATAAAATTTTAAAACGATCTCCAAACGCATTGCGTAAACGAGTTACGTTGGTAACATCACGAGTAGATTCTTTAATGGCTTGAATATTAGGAACCGACACTAAATCTGCAAACATTTCAATGGTTACGTCAATTTTATAATCCACTGGATTATTATAAATCATGATTGGCAAGTCGGTGCTTGCTGCGATATCTTTAAAATATTGAACCGTTTCACGATGATCTGTTTTGTAACGCATAGGAGGCAATAACATTAACCCTTGTGCTCCCCATTTTTTGGCATTGATGGCTAATTCGATAGCTACTTTGGTGCTACCTTCGGCAATATTCATTACTACAGGAACTTTTCCATTTACAAAAGCCACCGTTTCCTTCACTAAAATTTCACGCTCTTCATTACTTAATACACTAGCTTCCCCTAAGGTTCCCCCTAAGATGATACCATTTACACCTGCATCCAATTGGGCTTGGATATTCTTTTTAAATAAATCTAAATCAAGCTGATCGTTAGCTGTAAATTTAGTTGTCACTGCTGGGAAAACCCCTTTCCATTGAATCGACATATAGTTGAATTTTATGTTTTTAAATGATGTACTAATGTACAAAAATCCTATGAATTACCCTACCAACTCCCCCTCTAAATCATAATCGTACGCTTTTGTAATTTTAACTGTTACAAAATCGCCAATTGTTAATTTTTTAGAAGTTTGAATTACCACTTCATTGTCCACTTCCACACTATCAAATTCGGTGCGTCCTAAATACCTGCCTGCTTCTTTTTTATCAATGATGACTTTTAAAGTTTGACCCACTTTTTCTTGATTTTTTTCCAAACTAATCTCTTGTTGCATTTCCATAATTTCTTCGGCTCTGCGTTGCTTTTCGGCTGCAGGCACATCATCCACTAAATCATGCGCACTTGTATTTTCCTCATGGCTGTAGGTGAAAATACCAACACGATCAAACTTATGTTCTATCAAGAATTGTTTTAACTCCTCTATATCTTCTAAGGTTTCTCCCGGAAAGCCAGCTATTAATGTAGTACGAATGGCGATACCTGGAACTTGTTTGCGTATTTCATGAATTAAGTCACCCATTTCTTCCCGTGTAATATTACGCTTCATTGCTTTCAACATATTATTACTCGCATGCTGTAATGGAATATCTATATAATTACAAATATTTTTATGCTGCTGAATCACTTCCAAAACTTCCAATGGGAACTTACTTGGATATGCATAATGCAAACGTATCCATTCCAAGCCTTCTACTTTAGCTAAAGCATGTAGTAAATCCGGCAAGGCTCTCTTTTTATAAATATCTAAACCGTAATAAGTTAATTCCTGCGCAATCAACATGACTTCACGCACTCCTTTTTTCACCAATCCTTCCGCTTCGCTTACTAACTGTTCTATGGTTTTACTTACATGCTGTCCGCGCATTAAAGGAATGGCACAAAAGGAACAAGTACGATTACACCCTTCACTAATTTTCAAATATGCATAATGTTTGGGTGTACTTAACATACGCTCTCCTAATAATTCTGCTTTATAATCGGCATTTAATTCGTTCAACATTAAAGGCAATTCCATGGTTCCAAACCAGGCATCCACTTCGGGAATTTCTGCAGCTAAATCTCCTCTGTATCTTTCACTCAAACAACCTGTAACATATACTTTATCTAATTTACCTTTCTTTTTCAAAGCCACCTGTTCCAAAATTGTATTGACGCTTTCCTCTTTGGCTTTGTCAATAAATCCGCAGGTATTCACTACAACTATATTGTGATCTATTTTTTTATTTTCATGCACTACTGCAATGTCATTCGCCACCAACTGCCCACTTAACATTTCACTATCCACTAGGTTTTTACTACAACCTAAGGTGATGATATTGACTTTGTTTTGTTTTAATGTTTTTGCCTTCATAATAAATTATATCAATTTTATTTATTCACCTCATTGGTAAAATGAAATTGAATGTCGGGATTATTGGTGATTTCAGTATTTAAAAACCATTCACTTTGTGCTAAGTACACAGGTGACTCATCTTTATCCATGGCTGCATTTTGTTGCTTATACCTTAAAAAATCATTGAGTTTATTTTGATCTTTAGAGGTTAACCAACAAGCTTTGTAAAATGGAAGTGTTCTAAACTCACAAGCTGCTCCATACTCCTGCAATAAACGATATTGTATTACTTCAAATTGCAAATCACCCACACAACCAATAATTTTTTTATTGCCTCCAAACTGAGTAAATAATTGTGCTACCCCTTCATCGGTCAATTGGGTAATCCCTTTTTCCAATTGTTTTGTTTTCATAGGATCCTTATTCACTAACTCTTTGAATATTTCAGGAGAGAAAGTAGGAATACCTGTGAAATAAAATTTTTCTCCTTCGGTTAAAGTGTCTCCTATTTTAAAATTACCTGTATCAAATAAACCCACTACATCGCCAGGATAGGCATCATCAATAATATCCTTACTCCGAGCTAAAAAAGTATAGGGATTGGTAAAACGAACGTCTTTATCTAAACGAACATGCTTATAATATTTATTACGCTCAAACTTTCCACTACATACTCTCATAAAAGCAATACGATCACGATGCTTAGGATCCAAATTGGCATGTATTTTAAAAATAAATCCGCTATACTTATCTTCTCCAGCCTGCACGGTTCTCATATTCGTTTCACGATCACGTGGGACCGGTGCAATTTGGATAAACGTATCTAACATTTCCTTCACTCCAAAATTATTCACCGCACTTCCAAAAAATACAGGCGCTATTTTTCCTTCTAAATAATCTGCAGGATTCAAGGCTCCATACACACCATCTATTAATTCTACATCTTCTCTTAATAATGCCGCATCTCTATCACCTACTTTTTCATCTAATACAGGACTACTTAAATCCTCAATGGCAACAATATCTTCCTCTTCCGCTTTGGTACTTGCTGCAAACAATCTTAAATTTTTATCATGCAAATTGTACACCCCTTTAAATTCCTTACCACTATTGATGGGCCAGGTCATGGGATGCAATGAAATTTTTAATTCTGCTTCAATTTCTTCTAATAAATCAAACCTGTTTTTACCATCACGATCCATTTTATTAATAAAAACAATCACAGGTGTGGCACGCATACTACACACTTCCATTAAGCGACGCGTTTGTGGCTCCACCCCATTCACACTATCAATCACTAATATAACGCTATCCACTGCCGTGAGTGTTCGATAAGTATCTTCCGCAAAATCCTTGTGTCCTGGTGTATCTAATAAATTAATTAAAGTGTTTTTATATTCAAAAGACATGACCGAAGTGGCCACCGAGATCCCTCTTTGGCGTTCAATCTCCATGAAATCACTTGTCGCATGTTTTTTAATTTTATTACTTTTTACAGCTCCTGCTGTTTGAATCGCACCTCCAAACAATAATAATTTTTCCGTTAATGTGGTTTTACCCGCATCCGGATGCGATATAATCGCAAAGGTTTTTCTTCTATTTATTTCTTTCTCGTACTTCATGTTGCTTCATTAAAAATGGCTCGCATTCAAAAAAATTTGAACCACGAGCCATTGGGTATATTCTTCCGCTAGTTAGATATCAATTGCTTCGCCATAAGCAGCTGCTACTGCTTCTTTTAATCCTTCGCTCATAGTTGGATGTGGATGGATCGCATTTAATAATTCATGTGAAGTGGTTTCTAATTTACGTGCAACAACTGCTTCTGCAATCATCTCTGTAACATTGGTTCCAATCATATGACATCCTAAAAACTCACCATATTTCGCATCAAAAATCACTTTTACAAAACCTTCTGTTGCGCCAGCTGCACTTGCTTTACCACTTGCCATAAATGGGAACTTACCCACTTTCACTTCGTAGCCTGCTTCTTTTGCTGCTTTTTCGGTATAGCCTACACTTGCAATCTCGGGTGTACAATAAGTACATCCTGGAATATTATTGTAATCAATGCCTTCAGGAATATGTGCATGCTTTTTTTCTTGATAAGCAATATGCTCTGCTGCATTAATACCTTCTTTTGCAGCCACGTGCGCCAATGCTTGACCTGGAGAGCAATCCCCAATCGCATAAATACTTGCCACGCTTGATTGTTGAAATTTATCAACGATAATACGGCCTTTGTCGGTTTTAATTCCGTTTTGTTCTAATCCAATATTTTCAAGATTTGCTACTACACCCACTGCACTTAAAACAATATCTGCTTCAAGAACGATAGTTGATCCATCTTGTTTTTTTACAGTTGCTTTTACACCAGCCCCTGTTGTGTCTATTGATTCAACGGAAGCATTGGTCATAATTTCAATACCTTGCTTTTTATATTGCTTTTCTAATTCTCTTGAAATATCATCATCTTCTACAGGAACAATCTTTGGTAAGAATTCAACAATGGTTACTTTGGTTCCCATGCTATTGTATACATAAGCAAACTCAACACCTATCGCACCACTTCCCACAATGATCATACTCTTTGGTTGCGTAGGAAGCACCATTGCTTCGCGATATCCTATTACTTTTTTTCCGTCTTGTTTTAAATTAGGTAATTCACGACTACGTCCCCCTGTTGCAATAATGATATATTTTGTTTCCACAATTTGAACAGTACCATCTGCCGCTTTTACTTCTACTTTTCCTTTAGATTGTACTTTACCATATCCCATGATCACGTCAATCTTATTTTTCTTCATTAAAAACTGAACCCCTTTACTCATTTTTTCAGCTACCCCACGGCTACGCTTAATCACCGCACCAAAATCGTGGTTCACTCCTGTTGCAGTGATACCATAATCGGCACTATGTTTTAAGTATTCGTATACTTGCGCACTTTTTAATAAAGCTTTTGTTGGAATACAACCCCAGTTTAAACAAACGCCACCTAAACTTTCCTTTTCCACGATAGCTACTTTTAAGCCTAATTGTGAAGCACGAATGGCAGCTGGATAACCACCAGGACCACTTCCAATAACGATAACGTCGTATGCCATTGTATAACTTATTTTAGTAATTTAATGAGGGTGCAAAAATACCCCCAAAATAGCAAATGGAAAAAACTATTCAAAGAAAACTCGAACCATCTGGAAAAACCATTTATTATCGTTCGGACGCTGCTTATTGTGCTGATTTTCATCGTATTTACTCAATCCAAATAAACCAGCCATATTACCCCCTCTAACTGCAATTTCCAAATACCCTGCCGAATTGAACCAAGCCAACTTATCGGCCACCGGAACTTCGCCATAATGCTTGCTTAAAACTTCGATGGTTTCATTGCGTGTAAACACAATTTTGAAGGGTCTTCCCTTGGCATGTAAATCAAATTCTTCCTTACGAATATTCACCACCACATTCTCAAATTGATCAATAAAAAGAATTTGGCCCTCCATCCAATTGGGCCCTAATGTGGGTTGCATTGGATAAATTTCCTGAATGTCTGTGAATGGTTCCCCCGCTTCTGCCATATTTCCAGAAGCGATAAAGTAGGCTAAGGATTCTACTATTTTTTCGGTGATTTGAATAAAAGTATGCGCTCCCTTACAATTAATTTTTACAATTTCCAATGGCTTCACACCTAACATCATGGTTAAAAACCCATTATCTGGTGTCACAAAAAAATGTCCATTATAATGTGCAAATAAAACATGCTCCTGAGGGAATTGAAAAAAATTCACCATCACCAAATGCACTGTTCCTTTAGGAAAATGCTTGGCTGCATTATTAAAAATATAAGCGCCTTGTTGATAATTTTTGGAAGATAAATAATGCGTGATATCAGCTACCGTTGCAGTTGGTATCGTGGACAAAATTTGTCCCTTCACTGCACCAATAATAAAATCCTCTTGGCCAATATCTGATGTTAAAGTAATAACAGGCATATCTTAATGGAACGAATTTTAAGCTTAAATAGTATTCAATGGGGTGATTACTTTATTAACTTGCCTTCTTTAAAAAAGAATTGATGCACTAACTTATCAGCCCATGCTGGAAAATACTTGTTCATGAAAACGGTTCGCTTGCCTGTAAAAGTTAATACTAATGTTCTTTTTCGTTTTTCAATCGCATCAATAATGTGCGTGGCACATTCTTCCGAACTCATCATAACTCCTTCATCCATAGGCGACTCGCCCTGTTGTTCCCCATTTTTATTTAAAGCTGCATTACGAATATTAGAACTTGTAAAACCAGGACAAACCCACATCACATGAGTGCCTGATCCATACAACTCCGTCTTTAAAGATTCCAGCCAACCGTTTAATGCATATTTAGAGGCAGAGTATCCACTTCGACCCGGGAGTCCACGGTAACCCGCAATACTGGATACACCTACAACAACCCCATTGTTTTGTTGAATAAAAGGTAAAGCTGCCATGGTGCAATACACCGTTCCCCAAAAGTTAATATCCATCACATTTTTTAGTGTAGATACCGACACTTCACTCACCAAGGCGCGCATTGAAATTCCAGCATTATTAATTAGAATATCAATGGTTCCCCACTCAACCACAACCGCCTTAATAAAGGCATCACACTCCTCTTGTTGACTCACATTAGCAGTAAATACCATTAATTGAGGAGTATTAAATTCATTTACGATCACCTCTAATTTAGAAGAAGTACGTGCGCAGGTAGCTACTTTAGCGCCTAATGTTAAAAACTGTGCTACCAAGGCTTTCCCAATGCCATCAGAACCGCCTGTAATTACCACAATTTTGTTGTTAAAATGGGCCATCAGATTGTGTTTGTACAAATGTACTTCTTATTTGAAGATGAATCAATTATGCAGGTTTTTGATGGGGAAAATAAATGTTACCTTTTATTTGGATAGATTTTAATAATGCTTATTTTTGCACTCCTCTAAAAAGGGCGGTTAGAATTGGTAGCTCAGTTGGTAGAGCAATACACTTTTAATGTATGGGCCCTGGGTTCGAGTCCCAGCCAGTTCACAAAGCTTCGACGCAAGTCGGAGCTTTTTTTATGCGAGGACGCGAAACAAGCTTGCTTGATTGAGTGGATGAGCGTAAAAAAAGCCAACGAAACGCGAAGCGGTTCGTTGAAAAGCTTTGAGTAAGGACGCCATTTAGGGAGGTCGGCGCAACGAAGTGAAGCCGACAATCCCAGGCCACAAAGCTTCGACGCAAGTCGGAGCTTTTTTTATGCGAGGCCGCGAAACAAGCTTGCTTGATTGAGTGGATGAGCGTAAAAAAAGCCAACGAAACGCGAAGCGTTTCGTTGAAAAGCTTTGGATAAGGACGCCATTTAGGGAAGTCGTTCGAGCAAAGCGAGAACGACAATCCCATAAACAGGTCCGCTTTTGTTGACATTCATTTATAAATATTAAACATTTTTATAGCTAACTTGTTATGAATAGTATGAAAATGTTTTACCTATTCTTGGCTTTAGCCATTATTTTTATTGTATTTCAATCATTTAAAAAATTTTCAGTGTCAAGCATTGAGACCCAAAAGTACAGAGTGGTTAAAAAGGAGGATGGCTTTGAAATCCGATTTTACCCTAAAGCAACCTTTGCAACTATTCGTTCTAATGGAACTAACTATAAACAAATAGCAAGCAGTGGATTTAGAAAGTTAGCAGGTTATATTTTTGGCGGTAACGACCAAAATAAAAGTATTGCCATGACCGCACCCGTGAGAATGGAGATGAGCGAAAAAGGGTCGGCTATGAGTTTTGTAATGCCAGAGAAATATGACATGGCAACTTTACCTAAACCAAAGGATGCTACTGTAGAAATTAAACAATCCGAAGAAGTATATGCTGCGGTAATTGCATTCGGAGGATATGCAAATGATGAAAAGATTAATGATTATACTAATAAGCTAGTTGACTTACTTCAAAAAAAGAATATTAAAATAATAGGCGGCTTTAATTTCTTAGGCTATAATGCGCCATATGATTTTATTGGTCGTAAAAACGAAATCTCTATCCCCATTGAATGGAAAGAGTAATACATATAAAAAGTTTACTACCCCTATTATAAACCCCTTTCTTTGTTGCAGCTATTTGGGTTGACAATTTTAAAATATGAATTTAATTTTTAATTATATTCATACTCTAAAAAAACCTTATGTTTCATCAAAAAAATTCTCGCATACATAGGCTCATTCTCTTTTTTTTGATAAGCTTTTTAACCAACATTTACACCCCCACAAAAGCACAAACACTTTTTGCAGATAAATGTCTTGGCAAGTGGCAAGGAATTATGTATATGTATGGAAAGGGTCAATTAAAAGATAGCGTTCCAGTGGAACTAGTGGTTGAAAAAACATCTACTCCAAACACTTGGACCTGGAAAACAACCTACCTTTCTAAAACAATGCCCGCTGTTAAGGATTACAAGCTGATCTTAAAAGATACTGCAACCCAAACTTATGCAACCGACGAAAATGACGGCATTGAATTAATGGATTATAATTTTATCAACAAACTATACTCCATTTTTGAAACTCATAATGTTATGTTAACCTCGAGTTATGAATTACAGGGTAATTATCTAATTTTTGAAGTGACTTCGGGTAAGAAATTAGAAGGGATGAAAGAAGTTAATAATTACAGTGTCCTAAACCTACAAAGAGTCGTGTTCAAGAAAGTCCAATAATTAGGCTTTTTTCGAATTTTTTTATAAATTCATGTAATATTTAAACCCTATATGAAAAAATTTGTACTTTTTATTTCGACATATTTCGCATTAACTATTGCCAACGCGCAAAGCGCTAAAGTTGATTTTTCTCAACCTCCACCCAACATTGATTCCTTACTTGTAAAAATTGCAGCTGAAAAAAATGACAGCGCCAGATATTATTTAGCATTGAGCGGTCTGACTATTTCCGAAACCAACCCGGTGGAAGACATGCACAATTCAGAGAAGATTTTATTATATGGTCAAAAAAATAACGACTTAGTTTGTCAACTTTTAGGACATGCTTGTTTATCCTATGATTACTTGGCTTTTGGCAATCCTGTAAAATGCTTTGAGCATGGGGTTTTAGCAAGTCAAGTAGCTGAAAAATCCAAAGATGTTAGACTCATTACTTTTGGAAAAGCAATGTACGCTTTATCATATATGCTAATGGGTGATCTTAATAAAGCGATAGAACAAAATATGCTATCTATTAATGCATCCACTAAATATGAAACTGATATTATTACAGTTTGTAGCTACAATGATATGGGTATGCTTTATTTATACAAAAACAAAGTAGATTCTGCATTGATGTATACACAAAAAGCTTACGAATTAGGTATCAAAGCGAATATCACCTATTGGAATGGGCTTATCTATTTGCAATTTGGTAGCATACATTCTGCTATGAAGAACCCGGCCTTAGCTTTGAGTTATTGGAATATGGCCTTAGCAGAGGCAAGCAGAATTAAGTCACCTAAATTAGCTAGTAACGCGTATACCGCTATGGCGACTTTTTATAAAAGTTCAAACCAATCAGATTCGGCGATATTTTATGCAAATAAGGCAATAGCAGCGGTAAGAAACACTGCCTTCTATACCTTAAACGTAGAGCCTTCTAAAATTTTATTAGACCTTTACAGCAAGAAAAATATAGATAGCGCCTTTAAATATTCTGAAATATTCAGAATTGCAAAAGACAGTTTATTCAATACCAAAAATACACAACAAGCTCAACTTTTAGCATTTGAAGAAAATACAAGACAAGAAGAATTAAAATTAGCCGAACAAGAAACGCAACAAAAGATAGAAGAGAATCTTCAATACACTTTCATCGCGGTGGGTATTGTAACATTTTTCATCATTTTCTTAATTTTCAGCCGAAGATTAATTACCAATACCAAATTGATTGAATTCTTAAGTGTCATCGC
>CANBSH010000013.1 GCA_947372105.1 Chitinophagaceae bacterium | reverse complement strand
CATCCCGAAATACCTCTTGCCGAAATGCTGGGCTGGGCCACACTCAACGGCGCGCGCGCATTACAAATGGATAAACATTTAGGCAGTTTTGACAAAGGCAAAAAGCCCGGGGTGATAAGTATTACGGATACAGTGAAGCGATGGGTGTAATATTTTATATACACCTAATGCAATATGGATTGTAAAATAGGAAGGGATTTGATTTCGCTAAATTTTTTATAGTGCCAACTAAGTGATAGCTGAAATAGTTCTAGGATTTTTTTACGTTGTGCACCACTAAGCGATATGGTTTCTAAATCATTATAAAATTGTACTTGCAAAAAGGTAGATGCTACTTGCGCGGTTTGCGCTTCTAAAAAATAAGGGTGCGCTGGTGGCTTTGCTACAAATTCTCCTTCTTTAATATCTAATAAGGGAGTTTCGGAACTATATTTTCCTTGCAATCCAAATCCTAAGGTTTGACTTAAGTGAATTAAAAAATAGATGGGTAAGTTGCTCACTAATCCAGGACCTCCTTTATCTAATTGCTTTAAAGTATCTTCTATTAAATAAAATAATTCGGGATGTGGTTCGGGTTGTAAAGTTTGTTGCAATACCTCTACAATGTATAAGGCCACTGCGTTTCGTAATACATCCGAATAAACTGTTTGATACACATAATCCCAGTTGGACTCCTTTAACATTTGCAAGGATTTCATGGGTGCGTGATATACTTCCATTTGTAATATGGCGCCGGGTTGATAAAACACGCCCTTGCTTGCTCCTTTTTTACTGGTCGTTCGCACGCCCTTTACCATGTATTGTTGTAAACCAAATAGTTCGGTGTACGCTGATATAATTACACTGGTATCACCATATTTTGTAACGCGTAAAACAATCCCCTTGGTATTGTGTAACATAATTTATCAAACGCTCTTGAACTGTTGCAAAAAGCGTAAGTCGTTTTGTGAGTATAAACGCAAATCGTTTACCTGATATTTTAATTGTGCAATACGTTCTACACCCATTCCAAATGCAAAGCCGGTATATTTTTCGGTATCTATTCCAAAGTTTTTTAACACATTAGGATGTACCATTCCACTTCCTAAAATTTCTACCCATCCTGTGTGCTTACATATGTTACATCCTTTGCCACTGCATATTTGACAGCTAATATCCATTTCGGCACTGGGCTCGGTAAATGGAAAATAACTTGGACGGAATCTTACTTTCACATCCTTACCAAACATTTCTTGTACGAAAAAATATAAGGTTTGTTTTAAATCAGCGAAGCTTACATTTTCATCTATGTACAATCCTTCTACTTGATGAAAAAAACAATGCGCGCGCGCAGATATGGTTTCGTTTCTATATACTCTTCCTGGACAAATCACTCTAATAGGTGGCTTTTGTGTTTCCATCACACGCGCTTGCACACTACTTGTATGTGTTCTTAATAACCATGCTGCTCCTTCTTCATTGGGCTCTTGCACGTAAAAAGTATCTTGCATATCTCGCGCTGGATGATCAGCTGGTAAATTCATCGCACCAAAGTTGTGCCAATCATCTTCTACCTCCGGACCTTCTGCTACTGCAAATCCCAAACGTTTAAATATAGAGACCATTTGATTGCGCACTAAATTTAAGGGGTGTCTGGTTCCCACGGTTACCGTATCGCCTGGTAAAGTGTAATCTTTTGAATCATCTACTTCGGCACTATCTCCCAAAGCTGCTTGCAATTGTTCCAATTTTTCCTCTGCTACTAACTTGAAAGCATTCAATATTTGGCCAAATTCCTTTTTTTGGTCATTTGGGACATTTTTCATCTCCCCCATGATTTGTTTTACCAAACCTTTGGTTCCCAAGTATTTAATTCGGTATTGCTCTACCTCGGCTTGGCCTGTGGCCGTCGCTTCGGCGATTTCCTTTTTGATTGCCTCAATTTGTTGTAACAATTGCTCCATACTACGAAGATAAAATAAATCCTTACATTTGTTACTCGAGGAGTACATAATTACATGGAATACAATACAGCAAGAAGCATAATGGGGATGAGGGAGTATGGTCGTCACGTTCAAAGAATGGTGGACCATCTAATGACTATTGAGGATTCTGCCAAAAGGCAGGAGCAAGCTCAAGTAGTGATTGAGCTTATGGGCTTTTTAAACCCCCAACTTAAAAACATAGAGGATTACAAACATAAATTATGGGATCACCTGTTTTTTATGAGCAATTTTAAATTGGAGGTAGATAGCCCCTATCCCATTCCAACGAAAGAAACCTATAAGCAAAAACCGGATCCTTTACCTTATCCTAAACGTAAAATTAGATATGCGCATTTAGGTAAGAATTTAGAATTGGTGATTGATAAAGCTATGGCGGAAAAAGATGAAGAAAAGAAAGCCGGCTTTGCACACGCGATTGCGCATTACATGAAACTAGCTTATAGTAACTGGCATAAAGAATTAGTGCAAGATGATGCCATTCGCAATGAATTAAATTCAATCACTGGTGGAGAATTAGAATTTAGCAACACACCTTATATTAAGCATCGTAATCAAAACTTTGAACGTGATGATTATCGTCCTGCCGGTGGTCGTTGGCAGAATAACCGCAACAACAATAACAACAATCGCCGTGGTCCAAGTGGTCCTGGTGGTGGTGGCGGCGGTCGCAACAATAATAATAGAAACTTTAAGAAAAGATATTAAGAGAACATAGTTCTTAATACTTTGAGAATGTCTTTAGAAGTGGTCGCATCAATGCTTCCCAACTTTTCATGCAATCTTATTTTATCTACACATCTTAATTGATCCAACATAATTTGTCCAGCATCATTTTTAAAAAAAGATGGTATTCTGGATGGATAATTTTTTTGGGTATGCGACAAGGGTGCAACAATCACTGTATTCAAATGTTGATTCATCGCATTAGGTGATACAATCACACAAGGCCTTGATTTTTTTACTTCACTTCCTTTAGTAGGATTCAAATCAATTTCCCAAACATCAAATTGATTAAAATGATTACCACTCATTGTCATCAAATTGATTGTTCATTCCTTCAAACATATCTTTCTCAGGGGTATCATTATTTTTTATTGCGTTTGCAAATTGATGATCCCAAGTAGATAAGGAAAGATTTAATTTATTTTTTAGTGGCTTTGCTGGGAGGGTAACTGGTTTTAATAAAATGGTCTGATCCTCCTTTACAATAAATTCAATTTCTTGACCTTGCACTATTTTGAGTTTTTGTAATACTTCCTTGCTTAATAATACGCCTTGGGAGTTTCCAATTTTACGCACCCTTGCAGTATATAGTGGCCTTTCTTCCATGGATTGAATTTTGATAAAGTTATAACATTATTAAGTTATAACATATTGTTTTTATAGATTGATTATGAAGTGCTTATAAACAAATCGGTCCCGACTCAATTTTCGAGACGGGACCGCTTTATGTCTAGTATGCCTTATTTTTTAAAACCTCTTATTTAAATATAGCGGGTGTGCCTGGAGGTGGAACACTCTTTTTAAGGAACGATCTTAAGTGTTCATTAGAAGTTGCTAAATCTTCCTTGCGCAAATACATCATGTGTCCACTTTTATATCCTTCCCAAAACATACGATCTTGAATTTTTCCTGCAGGATCCATTTGCCACATATTATATTTCGCATTGAAATAATCACATGCTCCATCATAATATCCAGACTGTACTAATAAATGCAAGTAAGGATTTTCCATCATAGCTTGACGTAAGTTGTCCCCTGTTTTATTATTAGATTGATCCCAAGGATTAGTAGGTCCAAAAATATAATAATTTAAATCGGTTTTATATCCTAACTCATCGCGCAAATACATATTGATGGCGGGTGTGAAAGAATGTTCCCATGATACTAACTCTGAATTATAATCTGGTTTTTGTCCAGCATTAATTTTATCAATACCAATATATCTTGAATCTAAACGTCCTACTGTTTTTCCTTGATCACGTAATAATTCTTTCCAAAAATAATCATACGGAATATTTAAAGATTGTTGTGCCACCACGGTTTCACTTAATCCAATATACTTAGATACTTTCTTCACCATTTCCTTGCGCTTCTCTGCAGACAAAGCACCGCCTTGTGCCATCGCTGGCAACAATTCATTGACAGTGAAAGATTCTACTTCAGGTAAATATGCAGGTAAATCCTTTGCTAAATATTCGGGTGCTAATTTTTTATGATGCCATGCAGTAGCAGCCATATAAGGTATGCGTAAAGCAGCGTCTGACACTGCATCACGATCAATTCCTAAATCGGTAGGAGATACTAAAATCACACCATTTAAAAACATCCAATGTCTGTTTTGTAATTCTAATGATAATCCAGATACACGTGTGGTACCATAACTTTCTCCAATTAAAAATTTAGGAGAAGCCCATCTTTTTTGACGCGACACAAATGCATTAATCCAATCTGCTAAATATTTAATATCAGCATTCACTCCAAAAAATTTAGAAGTAGGCACTGATTTATCTACGATACGAGAAAAACCGGTATTCACTGGATCAATATAAACGATATCGGCTACGTCCAACAAGGATTGTGGATTGTCTTCAAATCCATAAGGTTGAATAGGATATCCTTCATCGTCAATTTTTAAACGCTTTGGACCTGTATATCCAATATGCATCCAAACACTTGCAGTACCTGGACCTCCATTAAATGAAATCACTAAAGGTCTTGTTTCCTTATTTGTGACATCCGTACGCTCATAATACACATAAAATAAAGCAGCAATTGCTTTACCATCCTCATCCCAAACAGGTTGCGTGGTGGCCGTTACTTTATAAGGTACTTTTTGTCCTTTGATGGTCACCTCTCCTTTATTTTCTGTCTTTTGACTCAAATTAAGTTCGCGCTTAAAATCACCATTAGGATCTTTTTCGGTCGACTTAGGTGCAGGTGCACTTACTTCTGTAGGACGCTGTGCGATTCCCATAAAGCTAGCTGCTACCAACAAAATGGTAAATAGTTGTTTTTGCATAATACAATTATTTAATTGATAAATTTTATACTTAAATATACGGTATAATTAGAGTTATCAGCGGGTCAGATAATTTATTTATTTAGGCGGTATTTATGTAATTTTAGTCCTGTTGAAATTGTTGTTCCAAAAACCTTTATAGGATGTCCGCTACCTTTCAAAAAGTAATTATTCTCACTGCGCCTTCTGGTGCGGGCAAAACTTCTATTAGCAAATATTTATTGCAACAATTTCCACAATTTGCTTTCTCTATATCCGCTACCACGCGCGCTCCTAGAGGTGCGGAGCAAGATGGGGTAGAGTATCATTTTATATCCAAATCTACTTTTGAAGGATATATTTATCAGGATGCTTTTTTAGAATATGAAATGGTATATGAAGGCCTTTATTATGGCACTTTAAAATCCGAAATAGATCGTATTTGGAATCAAGGAAAAATTCCTTTGTTAGATATCGATGTAAAAGGTGCGATTAAAGTACAAAAACAATTAGGCGAAAAATGTTTATCTGTTTTTATTCAACCACCTTCCATGGAAGCTTTAAAAGAACGTTTACAAAAACGTCAAACCGAAACACCCGAAAGCATGCAAATGCGTTTAGATAAAGCCGCTTACGAAATTAGTTTTAGCCATGAATTTAATGCCATCATTAAAAATGATCATTTAGAAACTGCATGTGCTGAAACCGAAAAAATAATTAGTGCATTCATTCTTAAATAAACAGGCCATGTCATTACAAGGAAAAACCGTTTTTATTACGGGAGGTAGCAGAGGGATTGGAAAAGCAATGGCTTTAAAGCTAGCAGGAGCAGGGGCTAATATTGTTATTGCGGCCAAGTCGGTAGAAGAAGATCCGCGATTAGGGGGCACTATATTTTCGGCAGCAGCAGAAGTGGAAGCATTAGGTGTGAAAGCTTTAGCGGTGCAAGTTGATATTAGAGATGAAGCACAAATTGCGAACGCGATTCAAAAAACAGTAGACCATTTTGGTGGTATTGATATTGTCATTAATAATGCAAGTGCCATTCAATTAACTGATACTGCTAGCACACCTAGTAAACGTTTTGATTTAATGCATAGCATTAATGTACGTGGAACATTTTTAGTAGTACAACATGCGCTTCCTTATTTAAAAAAATCTGCGCATGCACATATTTTAACTTTATCTCCTCCCATTAATTTAGCACCCAAATGGTTGGGACCTCATGTTGCCTATACGATTACTAAATACGATATGAGCATGATGACTTTAGGGTGGGCCGAAGAATTTAAAGAAGATGGTATTGCTTGTAACTCACTGTGGCCGCGCACTACCATTGATACCGCTGCAGTGCGTAATTTATTGGGCGGGCAAATGCTGGCGAATATGAGTCGCACGCCAGACATCATTGCAGATGCTGCTTACTTTATTTTAAGCAAAGAAAAATTAGCCTATACTGGACAAACTTTTATTGATGAAGAAGTATTGGCGAAAGAAGGCATCACCGATTTAGCACATTATTCGGTGGTTCCTGGTGCTAAATTATTTTATGATTTATTTTTATAAGATTATACATTTTTAATAACTCCCTATGAAAAAATTACTTGTATTAAGTGGCATGATGGCTTGTTTGTTTGTTCAAGCTCAAAAAAAAGTTAAGGTAGATCCTATTGAAGCGCAAATTAATGCTGCTAAAGCTGCTGCATTAAATAGTATCAATGGAACTTATGAAGCAGATAAAAAAACGGCTTTGCAAATATGGGATTTTGCCGAAGTAGGTTATAAAGAAACAAAGAGCTCGGCGCTTCATGTTCAAAATTTAAAAGCAGCTGGCTTTACCGTGGAAACAGGTGTTGCAGATATACCTACTGCCTTTGTAGCCACTTATGGTAGCGGCACTCCCGTGATTGGGATATTAGCCGAATTTGATGCCTTACCAGGTTTATCTCAAGAAGCGAATCCTACTAAAAAAAGTATTGACGGAAAAAATGCAGGACATGGTTGCGGTCATCATTTATTTGGAACAGCAAGTGTGTCTGCAGGGATTGCAATTAAAAAATTAATTGAAGAAAAAAAATTAACTGGAACTATTAAAGTATTTGGATGTCCTGCAGAAGAAGGTGGAAGCGGTAAAGTATATATGGTAAGTGCAGGTTTATTTAATAATGTAGATGCAGTGATACATTGGCATCCTGATGATGTGAATGGAGTCACAACAACTAGTGCTTTAGCCAATAAATCGGCTAAGTTTAGATTTTATGGAATTTCAGCACATGCTTCTGCAGCGCCCGAACAAGGACGTTCCGCTTTAGATGCAGTGGAAGCGATGGACAATATGGTGAACATGATGCGCGAACACATTCCACAAGAAACTCGTATTCATTATATCATTACCAATGGAGGTAAAGCCCCTAATGTGGTTCCTGATTTTGCTGAAGTATATTATTATGTTCGTCATCCAAAACGCGGAGATGTAGTTGATATTTTTGATAGAGTCGTAAAAGCTGCTGAAGGTGCTGCTTTAGGTACAGGCACTTCCATGAAATATGAAATCATTGGCGGAACGCATGATTTACTGATTAATAAAACTTTGAATGAAGTGATGCAATCTAACTTAGAAAAAGTGGGTGGCATTACTTATACCAAAGAAGAAATTGCATTTGCTGAAAAATTACAACCTACTTTTTTTACGAAAGCACCTCCTATCGAATCTGCAAATACGATTAAACCTTTATCTTATCAATCTGAAGGCAATCAAGGTTCTACCGATGTGGGCGATGTAAGCTATGCAAAGCCTACTGTGGGATTGCGAGTAGCCACTTGGGTTCCGGGCACTCCTGCGCATAGCTGGCAAGCAGTGGCTGCTGGAGGTACAGAGATAGGCACTAAAGGAATGTTGGTGGCGAGTAAAACAATGGCCCTTACTGCCATTGACTTTATGTTAAAGCCATCTATCATTGCTGCTGCTACCGAAGAATTTAAGAAAGCAAAGGGTGACTATAACTATAAAGCAATTTTAGGAGATCGTAAACCTGCTTTAAATTATCGCGATCAATAAATAAGTAGTCTTTTGTTAGTCGAAATACGGAGCGATTATTCGTTGTTTTCGGGTCTCATTTGTGGGAAGAATAATACATCTTGTATAGAGGGTTGATTTAACATCATCATACATAATCTATCTATTCCTATACCAATACCTGAAGTAGGTGGCATACCATATTCTAATGCTCTTAAAAAGTCATGATCAATAAACATCGCTTCGTCATCGCCTCTTTCCATTAAGGACAATTGATCTTCAAAACGTTTACGTTGATCAATAGGATCATTTAATTCGGTATAGGCGTTTGCTAATTCCTTGCCATTAACCATCAGCTCAAAACGTTCTACCAAACCTTCCTTGCTACGATGCTTTTTGGTAAGCGGACTCATTTCCACTGGATAATCAATGATAAAAGTAGGTTGGATATATTTTGATTCACTAGTGGCACCAAAAATTTCATCTATCAACTTTCCTTTTCCAATAGTAGGAGGTACCGCGATATTTAATTGTTTACAAACATCTCTTAAACCTGCTTCATCCATTCCACTAATATCTATGCCTGTATTTTCTTGGATCGCTTCCATGATACTTATTCTGCGATAAGGTGCTTTAAAATTAAGCGTCGTATCTCCCACTTTAACTTCGGTTGTTCCATGTAAAGTCATTGCAATTTTTTCAAACAACTGCTCTGTGATTTCCATCATCCAAAAATAATCCTTGTAGGCAGTGTACCATTCTAACACCGTAAATTCCGGGTTATGAGTACGATCCATTCCTTCATTACGGAAATTGCGGCTAAACTCATACACCCACTCAAAACCACCTACGATCAAACGCTTTAAATACAATTCATTTGCAATACGTAAATAAAAAGGAACATCTAGTGCATTATGATGTGTAATGAAAGGTCTTGCTGCAGCCCCACCTGGTATGGTTTGTAATACAGGCGTATCTACTTCTAACGCACCTCTTGAATTTAAAAATTCTCTAATGGTCGTCATCAATGCAGTACGTTTTACGAATGTATCTTTCACGTCTGGATTAATAATTAAATCAGCATAACGTTGACGATATCTAAATTCAGGATCGGTTACAGCATCAAATACATGTCCTTCTTCATCACGCTTCACTACAGGAAGTGGCTTTAAAGATTTTGCTAATAAAGTAACCGTATTGGCGTGTAAAGAGGTTTCCCCTGTTTTAGTAATAAATACATATCCAGTTGCACCAATAATATCCCCTAGATCCATTCCGTTTTTAGTAATGACGTCCCAATAAGTTTTATCGTCGCCTGGACAAATTTCATCTCTCTTAATATATAATTGAAATATGCCTTGATCATCTTGCACTTTTACAAACATCACCTTACCCTTATCATTCACACTCATAATACGACCTGCTACACATACTGCAGCAAATTGATCCTTGTTTTCCTCGCTATAGTTTTTTTTGATGTCCTGAGAATAGTGGGTAACCGGATATAAAGGAGCTGGATACGGATTAATTCCGGCAGCTTCTAATAATTGTAATTTCTCTCTTCTAATAATTTCCTGTTCTGAAAGGTGCTGACTCATTGATGTTTATATTATAATAGTAAGTGCAAAAGTAAAACTTAGCAGTCAATTAACGAAGAATGCCTTTTTGGACCTGATCCAAGGTTAAAGTGACACAATCTGCGGGCTGCATTTGCTCAATAGTGAATTCCCCCAATTGGGCCCTAATGAGGCGAAGCACTGGAAAACCCACGGAAGCGAACATTTTTCGGACCTGTCTATTTTTTCCCTCAGTTAATTGGATAGCTACCCAACTTGTAGGGATGTTTTTACGAAATCGGATAGGAGGATTGCGATCAGGCACCTGTATATCCTGAGGCAATTCATGTACCATAGATTTTTTAGTGAGATAGGACTTGCCATCTACCGAAATAGTAACCCCTTTTATTAATTGTTGTATGGCTTCTTGTGAAATTTGTCCATCTACTTGCACCCAATAAGTTCTTGCATGTTCAAATGATGGATGTAATAATGCATGATTGATACTTTTATCATTGGTTAATAACAATAAACCTTCACTATCATAATCTAATCTTCCTACCGGATACACATCTTTAGGTACACTTAAAATATCTTTAAGACATAATTTCTCATCAGTCGTAGTGAACTGAGAAAGTACTTGATAAGGTTTATATATTAAAAAGTAATGCATGAAGAATAAGCTAAAACGTAGTGTTCCTAAAAAAACAAAGTCCCCCTGATTTGCTCTGGAGGACCTCGTATATGGATGGGTTAGTAAGTACGGGAATTGAATTCCCTTCACAATATTAATTATACTTTATTCGAATTCAAAAAAAATTTTAAACAAATTTATTGCGGTTATCCACAATTGGGCTTTTATGGGCTATTAAAAAATTATAAAATAGTTATTATTATAGCATTTCAAAAATAATTTATACAAGTAATTATTTTTTTCATAATCGCTGAAACATTGATGAATAAAGGGTTTCATTACACGTCATTTTATGCTGTTGGATCTTGATGTATAAAATGAAAGCATGATGAAGTATAAAAATCTTGCATGATTTTACCCAATAAATGCAGAAAAAAAATTTTTTACAAAAAAGGGTCATTACCTTTGATTTAGGCCAAAAACACACTTATGAAGCTAAATACACCCGTTTCGGTACAATGGTTATCTACTTTAACGAATGCCGAAATCATAGGTAATCAACAATTAGAAATTAGTGGAGTGAACGAAATTCATCAAGTTGAAAAGGGTGATATTGTATTTGTAGATCATCCTAAATATTATAATACTTGTTTAAACAGCGATGCATGTTGTATCATCATTAATGATAAAACAGTCAGCATTCCCGAAGGCAAAGCTTTATTATATTGCGAGGATCCTTTTGAAGCGTATTTAAAAATTGTACAACATTTTAAACCTATTGTTGCTACTACAAAATCAATTAGTGAAGATGCAGTGATTGGAGAAGGAACCATTATTATGCCAAATACATTCATAGGTCCTAATGTAAAAATGGGTAAAAATTGTATCATACATCCTAATGTTTCCATCTTAGCCGATACGATTATTGGAGATGAAGTCATTATTCAAGCGAATACCGTCATTGGAAGTGATGCTTTTTATTATAACACTAAAAAGAACCGTCAGGATTGGTATAAAAAGCTGCTTAGCTGTGGTCGCGTGATAGTAGAGGATAAAGTAGAAATTGGAGCAGGCTGTACCATCGACCGTGGGGTGAGCGGAGACACTATAATAGGTCGTGGTTGTAAGCTAGATAATATGATACATGTGGGACATGACACCCAAATTGAACCTAACTGCCTTTTTGCTGCTGGGGTAGCCATTGCCGGCGGGGTAAAAATTAAACAAGGGGTGACTCTTTGGGGTCAAGTGGGCGTAACAAAGACGATTACTATTGGAGAAAATGTGACGGTATTGGGTCATTCTGGTGTAACCGGTTCCTTAGAAGCCAATAAAGTATATATGGGATTCCCTGCGGAAGAAGCTTCTATTGTGAAGAGGCAATATGTTTGGATACGTCGTATCCCAGAGCTTTGGAAAAAAGTAATGACTCCATAGCATCTATCTAATAGTACTCTAATTTAATAGTACCCTAAAAAAGATCTATTTAATAAACTTATACAATAGATCTCTCTCTATTAAAACTATATAGATGAAATGTAAAAATGATTCAAATCATTAAGGTAATTGGTGCAACGCCTTCAACTCTCCACAAATGCGTTGAATACTATCAGGTAAGTTTCGATATTTAAAATTAGGGAAAGCATTTAAAAATTTACGATTGTCAAAGTGAACCACCGCTTGTGCTGTAACTGCTGTCTCTTTAGTTAATAAAGGAGACTTGCCTGTCAACCAACCCTTCACTGCTTCTAGTCTCCATACAATCGCTGCTAAAAAAGGAGTGACTCTTCGGTAAGGTGGTCGTTTATTAAAACGAGAAGCAATTAATGAAAACACTTCTTGATATTTGACATTGTCTCCACTAATAATATATCGCTCTCCTTGAATACTACTATCCATTAATAATTGCATAGCATCTATTACGTCCATCACATCTACAAAACCACTCACGCCCGTAGTGTACCATGGAAATGAATGATACGCCGATTTAAAAATTTCAGAAGATCCTTTGTTCCAATCACCTGCTCCTAAAATAATCACCGGATTCACAATAGCCACATTTAATCCTTCGGCCATCCCGCGCCACACTTCCATTTCGGCTAAAAATTTAGATTGGCCATACACGCTATTACTCGATTCGGGTGTCCAATTAGCTGTTTCATCTACAGGTGCATCTTCTCTAATGCGACCTAATGCTGCCACCGAACTTACATATACTAATTTTTGAATTGCATGTTCAATACAAGCATTCACCACATTCGCCGTGCCTTCGCGATTGGCTTGTAACATTTTTTCACGATCCTTGGGTGCAAAGGAAACAATCGCAGCACAATGATAAACTTGTTGTACCCCCTCCATTGCTTGTGCTAAAGAAACCACATCTAAAATATCTCCTTGTATCCATTTTACTTGTTGCGCTCCTTCAAAGACGGGAATTTGTTGACGATACAGGGCCACTATATTTTTTCCTTTAGCCAATAATGACTTTACTAAATGCATTCCTACTAAGCCGCTGGCGCCTGTCACTAATATCATAGCCTTATTTGTCTTTTAATAATTTAGAGATGTCTTGTTTAAGCTGTTCTACTTCTAGGCTTTTTAATCCATCATATATTTTACCTCTAATTTTACCTTCTCTATCTACTAAAGCAAAAAATTGTGTGTGTATGAATTGATCTTCAATTTTTTCAACGTTGTTTTTAGGATCATCTAATAAATAAGATCCTCTTGCCATTTGATATAAACTATCCTTACGCCCAGTTAAAAAAATCCATTTTTGGGTATTCACTTGTAAGGAGTCGGCATAATGTTTTAATACGGGAACTGAGTCTGTGCTTGGGTTACAAGTATGTGATACGATTTGAAAATCGGGTTCGTTTTGATACACTTCATAAATATCCTTCATATTGGTATTCAACTTGGGGCATATGCCTTTACAGGTGGTGAAGAAATATTCTACTACCGTGATTTTATGCAACATGTCCTTATCTGTAAAAGTATGACCATCCTGATTTTTAAATTGAAAAGGTTGAACATAACTTAAAATAGGCATTTTTACCTTCCAGTTGTCGGTCCCCTTAAATACGAAATAATAAAAACCAACTAATAAAACAGTGAAAAACAAAAGATACAATCCGGTTTTCTTAGACATAATGATGCGCTTTTTCTCCTGTAAAGGTAATATTATTTTAGAGGAACCCTGCATTCGGTTATCTTTGCAATATGTTTAAAAATTGGAATTGGGATGCGATAGGAGTAGGCACTTCATTAGCTTGTGCTATTCATTGCGCTTTACTGCCACTTTTATTTAGTAGTCTTCCTTTATTGGGGATTAATATTTTGCATAATGCTCAATTTGAATTGGGAATGATTCTTCTTTCCTTTGGCATTGGCGCTTATTCCTTATATCATGGCTATAAAAAGCATCATCATTCTTTTAAGCCTATTATTTTATTTAGCCTTGGGATTACTTTAATGCTCAGCAGAATGATTTTTAGAGAGATTGAAATTATTCTTTTATTCCCCGCTGCTTTTTTTATCATCATCGCACACATTCATAACCATAACAGTTGTCGCATGCATAATCATGCACATGCTGATGATTGCGATCATTAAGTGGTATTGAAGTGGGGTGACTTAAGAGAAGGTGTAAGACATGCTGCCATCTTTCTCATCCTTGAGTTGGATACCCATATCTGCTAATTGATTTCTTATTTTATCGCTGGTCGCAAAATCCTTACGAGACTTTGCATCCTTGCGAATTTCAATCAACAATTCAATCACACCAGTAAGTTGCTGATGATTGGCGCCCGTATCTATTTTTAATCCTAAGATATTTTCAATAAATAAAGTGAGCTGTTGTTGCACATGTAACCAAGTGTTGCCCGATACAGCATCGGCTGCAATATGCTTGTCCTTTAAAGAATTAATAGAAGGAATGATTTCAAATAAATTTGCTACCACTTTCGCGGTATTCATATCATCATCCATAAAAGTTTCTAATTCCGCTACCCAGGTATTTAACTGCGCATCTAATGTTGCATCGCTTGCTATAGTACCTGCAGTAAAGCTTTGCGCCTTGAACCATTCATAGGCTTCCATCAAACGACGCAATGCTTTTTCAGAGGCTTGTAAAGCTTCATTGCTAAAATCTAAAGTGCCGCGATATTGACTTTGTAAAATAAAGAAGCGCACCGTCATGGGCGCATATGCTTGCGTTAAGATAGGATGTGAACCATCAAATAATTCACTTAGCTTAATCACGTTGTTATAACTTTTTCCCATCTTACGACCATTAATCGTAATCATATTATTATGTAGCCAATAACGTGCAGGAATTTCATGATTGCAAACGGTGCTTTGTGCAATCTCACATTCATGATGCGGAAATTGTAAGTCCATTCCACCGCCATGTATATCAAATCGTTTGCCTAAATATTTGGTCGCCATGGCCGAACATTCAATATGCCATCCCGGGAAACCTTCTCCCCACGGGCTTTGCCAACGCATAATATGTTCTGCTGGCGCATTCTTCCATAAAGCAAAATCTACTTTATTTTTTTTCTCCTCTTGATTGTCTAACTCACGAGTGGTATCTAATTGATCTTCTAAATTTCTTCCACTTAAAATTCCATAGGGTTGATTTTTTTTAGAATAATCATCGTTGTACTTCACAACATCAAAATATACTGAACCATTTGCTACATATCCATAACCGTCTGCAATAATGGTTTTAATCATTTCAATTTGTTCTACAATATGTCCTGTTGCAGTAGGTTCAATACTGGGAGGTAAATTATTAAATTGCTCCATCGCCCAATGGTATAAGTGCGTATACTTTTGCACTAGCTCCATAGGTTCTAATTTTTCTAAGACTGCTTTTGAACTAATTTTATCTTCGGCCGCTTTTCCTTCTTCTTCAAAATGTCCTGCATCCGTGATATTACGAACATAACGTACTTTATATCCCTTGTGTAACAAATAACGATACACCACATCAAATGTGATAAAGGGACGCGCATGTCCTAAATGACTTTCACCACTTACCGTTGGTCCACAAACATACATACCCACATAAGGGGCATTTAAAGGCTCGAATACTTCCTTTTGTCTTGTTAGTGAATTATAAAATTGAAGTGGCATAGTAATTATTGCCTCAAAGATATTTTATTTTAAGTAAAATAGAGGGTTAATTCTTGATCAATTGAAGGTCCGCAAGAATCATATGATGGTCGCTTAAATTTTCATCCACCGATTCCCAAGCCCTTACTTTCCAATCACTATTCGTAAGTATATAATCAATACGCAAAGTGGGTGATATGCCTAAATAGGTTGCACCAATACCCAAACCCTTTTGTAAAAACGCATCTTCCCAATCTCCCTTGATAGTTCTATAGGTATAAGAACCTGGCACATCATTAAAGTCACCTGTCATGATGGATGGATAAGGTGTTTTTTGTAAATAAGTTTGTACGAGTTGTGCTTGGATGGCGCGCTCTACAAAAGCTTGTTTCATTTTTCTCACGACTGCCATTTTCCCTTTCACATTAATTGATTTGGATTCGGCAGTTTCGTCAATAGTTTCGTAATCATTGGGTTTAAATCGGTAGGAAGCAAGATGCGTCGTAAAAACACGAACTGTATCATCTCCTTTTAAAACATCTACATAAATAAGCGCTTCTTGATTCGTGTATGCAATTCTTTGTGCTTGTAGGATAGGATACTTTGAAAAAATAATACAGCCGGCAAAATAATCATTGCCTGCAATTTGATAATCCTTAGAAAAATAATTGAAGGGATAATTTTTATTAAAATAACTCGCATGATTAGCAATGTCATTAGGTCGGTCATTGGTATTATATTCTTGCAAGCATATTAAATCAGGGTTCCATTTTTGAATGGAATAAGCAATATCCTGAGTGCGCAATTTTAAAGTGCTCTTGCCAGGTTGATTGCCATTAAATCCTTTTACATTCCAACTAATGACTCTTAAAGAATTTTCCTTTTTTTTCATTGCTGCCACTGAACCCGGATGCCAAGCAAATAAGGATGCAACCACGGTCCAACCCAATACCATTGTGCCCACCGAAATCAATGACAAAAAGGGTTTCGCGATTAACCAAAAGATAAAAAATAAGATTTCAATAGCGATTAAATAGGGAGCTGTCAAGGATAAAAAACCATTGATCCAAATAAGCGGTAAGGGCTGAATATAAATAGGATACAATAATAATAGCGACACTAATAAGTGTAGCATTAATATTATTTTTTTTCCTACAATACGTATACGTGATTTTTTAGCCATGCTTACTTGGGCGATGCTGATTTGTTTACCCAATGTAATAAATTATGCATCCAATTACCTAAATCCTTCCCGTTTTTTAATAACAGTCCGTAAAACACACCAGCACCTATTGCAATGAATGTAAGGAGTATATCGGACCAATGAGCTGTACTTAAAAATACTGCTTGTAATACAAGATACAATACCACCATAAACAAAACGGGGATGCCGCCTTTGATAGTTTGAAATATTCGATAGCGGGGGCAAATGATTAATATAGATGCAGCAATTGCTATGATAGAAAAATTAGCTCCCATTAAAGGATGAGGCAAAATAGTAAACGCAATTAGCAGGATATATGTAATGCCTGTTAATAATCCACTATAAAAATAAATAGGAAATATATGTTTGTTGCTTTGATTGTTTTGTAAAACATCCGCAAAAAAAACAAACCAAATCATAGGCGTAAAAACACTCCAAAATCCATCATGTATCCAATTAAAAGTAAATAAAGTCCACGGCTTTGTAAGCGTAACGCTCATGGTTGGTGACAATGTAAAAACATGAAACACTTGACTATAAAAATCTTCTAAGGGAAGGCTGTTTAAATAATAAATAATTTTTAAAAAACCCATGAGAGCCACGACCAATAAATTGATCCCTAAAATAGCCACTAAGGCGTTATTATCTGCGCCCAATAAGGGTTTAGAAGGTGTAGGATTTTCCATATTTAATTATAAAAACGGTGTTGATTGTCTTTCTTTTTCCAAATAAATACTAAAATAAATCCAACAAGAGCGCCACCCACATGCGCCCATCTTGCTACATTATCACCTGCTGAATTTTCTAACGCTTTATATAATTCAAAAGCAAAATAAACAATACCTAACCACTTGGCTTTAACAGGGAATAAAAAATAAATATAGATATAGGTATTGGGAAATAAATAAACAAAGGCAATAAGAATTCCAAACACTGCGCCGCTCGCTCCTAAGGTGGCGGTGTTTAAAGATTTGTTATAAAAAGAGGTGATCAAATCCATTAATTGAGGTGCTAATCCTGGAGTCGACAAACTTACATGATTGTCATTTAAGATACGAGCAAGTGGTATATTATGAGCTTTTGAAAATGCCAACACCGCATCATTAAAACCAAGTGCGTTGGATTTGCTCAACATCAATAAATTTTCATACTGATCTACAAAAGGAATAAACTCATAAGATAAAATAAATAAGTGTATTATGGCAGCTCCCACACCACACAATAAATAAAATAATAAAAAGCGCTTAGGTCCCCATAAATTTTCTAAGATGGATCCAAACATCCATAAGGCAAACATGTTTCCTAATATATGGCTAAAATCACCGTGCAAAAACATATGTGTTATAAGCTGCCAAGGGCGATACAGGCTGCTTTGCCAGGCATGTAATGCAAAAATATCTTCAAATGAAAAAGTACTAGTAGGACCTGCAAAAGTATTTTGTGCTAAAAACATTAATCCGTTAATGATTAATAAATTTTTAATGATCAATGGCAATACTTCAAATCGGGTCGGTCTAAATTGGGTCATACATTTTTAAATTAAATCAGTTCTTTTTAATTGAACTACATTTTCAATATGTAAAGTATGGGGGAACATATCTACTGGCTGTATTTTAGTCACCGTATACTTTTCACTCAATAAAGATAAGTCTCTTGCTTGAGTTGCTGGATTACAGCTTACATATACGATTAATGGCGCTTCCATATCTAATAACTTTTTGACAAGCTTCTCGTGCATACCTGCGCGTGGTGGATCGGTAATAATGACATCTGGCTTACCATGCGTTTCAAAAAAAGCATCATTACAAATATCAATTACATCGCCTGCAAAGAAGGCCGTATCATTTAATTGATTCAACTGTGCATTTTCTTTTGCATCCTCAATGGCTTCTGCCACAAACTCCACCCCAATAATTTTTTTCGCATTTTGACTGCAAAAAATTCCAATGCTTCCTGTACCACAATACAAATCATACACGATTTCCTTTCCTGTTAGTTCGGCAAAGTCGCGTGTTACTTGATATAAGCGCTCCGCTTGCTTGGAATTGGTTTGAAAAAAGGACTTAGGACTTATTTTAAAAGAAAAATCTTCAAGCTTTTCGGTGATATAGCCCGTTCCATGAAATACTTGTGGAACCAAATCCTGCATACTATCGTTACGCTTCGTATTAATAGTATATAATAAAGTAGTGATTTGAGGAAACTGCTCTAATAATAATTTTAATAAGGCTTCTCTTTCCGCTGGGGCTTCATACCCTAAAATAAGATTCACCATCCATTCGCCTTGCGTGGTGTTACGAACAAACATATTTCGCAACCAACCCTGATGTTGTTTAATATTATAAAAAGGCATGTTATTTTCTAACGCAAAATTCACGACTGCCTTACGCATGAGATTAGTAGGCTCAGATTGTAAATAACAAGTATCTATCTCCACTACTTTTTCAAAAAATCCTCTTGCATGAAAGCCGCCCGCACCGGGGGTTTTAACAGGTTCGGTCCCTGCTGCCTTCATCGCTTTAAAATCTTCAAAGGGGATAAACTTTTCAGTTGCAAAAGTATATTCTACTTTATTGCGATAGCCTTGTGTTTCGGGTGCACCCAAGATAGGTGGAATCACAGGTAATGGAATTTTTGCAATGCGCGTTAAATTATCCACTACTTGCTGATGCTTATACACCAATTGTTGTTCATAAGGAAGCATTTGCCATTGACAACCTCCGCACACTCCAAAGTGGCTACAAAAAGGGGTCACTCTTAAAGAAGAATAGCTGTGAAATTTTTTCACAAATCCTTCGCCCCAATCAGCCTTGTTTTTTTGTAATTGAATATCTACAACATCTCCCGGAACGGCAGCTTCTACAAAAATGACTTTGCCATTCACTCTGGCTAATGACTTACCCTCGGCTGCATAATCCTCAATAGTTACTTTTTCTAGTATAGTGACCGGCTTGTTTTTTCTCACGGAAACAAAGGTACTATCCTAACATTAAATTAATAGTAAAACGGGCTACTAATTGTAAGTAGATTTATACATATTATGTTATTTTTACAAACCTTTTAAAGGTTTTTACTTTCACCTTAGACAAGATATATCCAATATGAACCATACTATGAAAAATATCCTTCGATCCACTGCTTTGATACTCGGAGTTTTATTGACGCTTCCCTTCTTGGGCCAAGCTCAAGCAAAAAAAACACCTTCTTCGGTGGCCACTCCCAAATCCACCACATCCAATACCACTGGTCATTCCATTCAAATTACTTTGAAGCCCTATCAAAATACTAAAATATATTTAGGAACCAACTATGGTAATAGTAGAGTGTTAGCAGATTCTACTTTGCTGAATGAAAAAAGCGAAGGCGTTTTTGAATCAAAAAACAAACTCACTCCAGGTATTTATTTTGTAGTTTCTCCTAAGTATGCCATTTTATTTGATTTTTTAGTAGATGACGCGCAACATTTTAAAATTATTGCAGACACTTTACATTTAACGGATGTGGCTATAACGGGTAGTAAGGAAAATGATGTATTCAAAGAATATTCGAAATCCATGAATACCATTGGTGGTCAATTAAACGAATTAGAAAACAAATTTAAAGCGGCAACCACTAAGGCAGATTCAACTTCTATTACCGATCAATACAATGTGAAGAAAAAAGAATTAGTAGAAAAACGTCAAGGTATCATTAAGAATCAACCTAAGTCAATGACTGCTTTTTTTCTGAACGTGATGCAAAGACCTGATGCGCCTGCGATTCCGGTGGTCAACGGAAAAGCTGACTCACTCTATCCATTTTATTATATGAAGAATCATTTTTGGGATGAAGTGGTTTTTAATGATGATAGATTAGTGCGTACTCCATTTTTTGAACAAAAACTAGATGAGTATTTTAAAAATTACGTATCACGCGAACCCGATAGTATTATTGAAGAAGTGCAGTACATGTTAACCGTTGCTAAAACAGGAAAAGAAATTTTTCCATTCTTATTATTCAAGTTCACCAATAAATATATTAGTCCAGAATTTATGGGACAGGATAAAGTGTTCTTACACATTTATCAAAACTTTTTCGCCAAAGGTGATACGGTGTTGTTAAATGAAGCATCTCGTCGTTCCATTACCGATCGCGCTTATAGTATGATGGCCAATCAGTTGGGTTTAGCCGCACCTGCATTGGTTTTAAATGATGTGCAGGATAAAAAGATTTCATTATATGATATGAAAGCGCCTTATACTTTTATTGCGTTTTGGGATCCTACTTGTAGTCACTGTAAGGTGGAAATTCCTCGCTTAGATTCTTTTTACAAAGCGATTTGGAAAAATTATCAAATCAATGTTTTGTCCGTCAATATTAATTACAAGGAGCTACCCGCTTGGAAAACGTTTATTAAAGAACATCATTTAGAAGGATGGACCAATGCGTATCAAACTGAAGCGGATTTAAATAAAGAAATTAAAGAAGGCCGTCCAACTACTATTCGTCAATTGTATGATGTATTTAAAACACCTACTTTTTATTTATTGGATTCTGCCAAACGGATTATAGCCAAAAATTTGAGCATTGAACAATTCAATGACTTTATAGTGAACACGGCTAAAAAAGTAAATAAGTAAAAAAACAAAAAGGTATTCGATAAATATTAAAATACAGCTTTCACTACATCCTTGATCACTTTAGGTTTTCCTAAAGTATAATAGTGTAATACCGGAACACCTGCTTCTTTTAATTCCTTGCTTTGTTGGATCAACCATTCTGTTCCAACTTTCTCGCAATCCGCATCTGTCTTGCATTTGTTGATGGCATTAGATAAGTCAGTAGGAATATCTACATGAAAAATACGAGGTAAAATAGTTAATTGCTTTTTATTCGTGATAGGTTTTAATCCTGGAATAATAGGTACTGTAATACCCGCATCACGACAAGCTTTTATGTATGCCAAAAATTTACTGTTGTCAAAAAACATTTGCGTCATAATATATTCCGCACCAGCATCTACTTTATCTTTTGTTTTTTGCAAATCAATTTCAAAATTAGGAGCTTCGAAATGTTTTTCAGGATATCCTGCTACACCCATGCAAAAATTAGTTTTGCCTCCGTTTAAAATGTCTTTATCTAAATAAATACCTTGATTTAATTGTCCCACTTGTTTCAATAAATCAATAGCATATTTATTTCCGTTGAGCTCTGGCTCAAAGCTGGCCTCGTTCTTAGCAGCATCTCCGCGCAAAATTAATGCGTTATCAATTCCTAAAAATTGTAAATCAATTAATGCGTCCTCTGTTTCACGCTTCGTAAATCCTCCGCAAATAATATGTGGTACTGCATCAATATTATAATGATTCATGATGGCTGCACAAATACCTACTGTTCCTGGGCGCTTGCGTACATCTATCTTTTCAAAAGTGCCATCCGCTTGTTTTTTGAACATGGTTTCGCTACGGTGATAAGTAACGTTAATCCAAGACGGTTTAAATTCCATTAAAGGATCCAAATGCTCATATAATGATGTGATGGTTTTCCCCTTTAAAGGCGGTAATACTTCAAAAGACACCAGGGTGTCTTTTGCTTTTGCTAAATGTTCTGTTACGTGCATAGAATACAAAAATAGTTAATATTAGTTTCCAATGAGTCAAATCCTTGATTTACCCTTATTTTTGTATAAATATATACCGTGATACTCGCTATACATACCGACAAATTAATTAAGCAATACAAGGGCCGCAAAGTGGTGGATCAAGTAAGTATTTCGGTCAAGCAGGGTGAAATTGTAGGCTTATTAGGACCTAATGGAGCTGGCAAAACCACTACTTTTTATATGGTAGTAGGTTTAATTGCCCCCGATGAAGGGCGTGTGTTTTTAAACGATGAAGATATTACCAAACTTCCTATGTATAAGCGTGCTCAAATGGGATTGGGCTACTTACCTCAGGAAGCAAGTGTGTTTCGTAAGTTATCGGTAGCAGATAATATTATGGCGGTGTTAGAAATGACAAAACTTACCAAAGGCGAACGTGAACATAAATTAGAAAGTTTATTAGATGAATTTAATTTACATCAAGTTCGAGATAATAATGGAGATAGTTTAAGTGGCGGAGAACGTAGACGTACCGAAATTGCGCGCGCATTAGCAGTAGATCCTAAATTTATTTTATTAGATGAACCCTTTGCTGGCGTGGATCCTATCGCAGTGGAAGATATTCAATCGGTAGTCGCAAGATTAAAATTAAAAGACATTGGAATATTAATAACCGATCATAATGTAAACGAAACATTATCTATTTGTGATCGCGCTTATTTATTAATTGAAGGAAAAATATTTAAACATGGAACGGCGGAAGAGTTGGCAGAAGATGACCAAGTACGTCGTTTATATTTAGGAACCAACTTTGAATTAAAGCGCAAGGATTGGATCATCGAAATGGGAAACAAAGCACCCGAACTCTAAATCATTTATTGAACTTATTAGTTAAATATTTAAAGCGTATGGCTTATATTGTGCTATACCTATGAAGATTTTCAGCCCCGCACTGTCAAGATTGGCTCGATTACGTTATTGGCGTATTGAGAATTGGGTGAATGACCCAATTGCTGCTCAGCGCGAGACATTACAGGATTTAATTACCCATGGCCAGTACACCCATTTTGGCCGTAAGTATAATATGAGTGGGCTATTTAATATTAGAAACTTTAAAGCCACCATCCCCATACACGAATACCAGGATTTAAAGCCCTATATAGATCAAATCATGGAGGGGGAAGAAAGTGTGTTGTGGAATACCCCAGTAAAATGGTTTGCCAAAAGCAGCGGTACCACGAGCGATAAAAGCAAATTCATTCCCTTAACCAAGGAAAGTATTGAAGACAATCATTTTCAAGGCTCCAAAGATGTGTTGACTATCTATTATCACGAAAAACCAGACAGCGATTTATTGGTGGGCAAGGGATTAGTGATTGGCGGAAGTCATCAAGTGCATCCCATTAAGGAAGATATACAATATGGAGACTTAAGTGCCGTGTTATTAGAAAACTCGCCTTTTTGGTCCAGCTTTATTAGAACCCCTGAATTATCTATTGCACTCATGGATGAATGGGAAGCAAAGATTGAAAGCCTAGCACAAAATACCATCAACGAAAATGTAACTTCTATTGCTGGCGTGCCTACCTGGACTTTGGTTTTATTAAAACGCATTTTAGAAATTTCAGGTAAACAAAATATTAAAGAAGTGTGGCCTGACTTTGAATTATACATTCATGGTGGCGTTTCCTTTACACCCTACAAGGAACAGTTTCAAAAAATTATAGGCGGTGATTGTAATTATGTAGAAATATATAATGCCAGTGAAGGATTTTTTGCAGCACAAGATAGAATAGACGAAGAGGGTATGTTATTATTTTTGGATCATGGAATTTTTTATGAGTTCATGCCAATTGAAGAGTATGGAAAAGAATTCCCTATTACCTATGGATTAAATAAAGTGGAGCTTGGAAAAAATTATGCGATTGTAATAAGCACCAATGGTGGCTTGTGGAGATATTTAGTAGGTGACACGATTCAATTTATGAGCTTGGCACCCTATCGTATTAAAGTATCGGGAAGATTAAAACAATACATCAATGCCTTTGGTGAAGAATTAATTGCAGACAATAGTGATCAAGCGATTGCCGCTACCTGCAAGGATTTTGGAGTGAGCATTAAAGAATATACGGCAGCCCCTGTGTACATGTCAGATGAAAATACGGGAGCGCATGAATGGTTAATTGAATTTGATAAAGCACCTAATGACTTATTAGCATTTACAAAAACATTGGACGAAAATTTAAAAGCAGTGAATAGTGATTATGAAGCGAAGCGACACAAGGATATTGCTTTAAGATTACCACAAATAACTGCTGTTGCGACTGGATGTTTTCATGAATGGTTAAAACGAAAAGGGAAATTAGGAGGACAGCATAAAGTACCTCGATTATCCAATGACAGATTGTATGTAGATGACATTAAAATGATTCATCAAGAGTTGAGTCAGACCAAGCAGAATTAATTATATTTGCAATATTGTTTTTAAATAATACAACTATGAAATTACTACAAGGAAAAGTGGCTATTGTAACTGGAGCAGCTAGAGGAATTGGCGCTGCCATTGCATTAAAATTAGCGGAACAAGGAGCACATATTGCTTTTACCTATGTGAGTGATGGAAGTGCAGAGAAGGCTGCGGCATTAGAAGCAGAGATTAAAAAATTAGGCGTCAACGCAAAAGGATATCAAACCAATGCCGCCGATTTCACAGCATGTGAAACATTTGTAACAAATGTACTAGCCGATTTTGGCACCATTGATGTTTGTGTCAACAATGCAGGTATATCAAAAGATAATTTATTGTTACGCATGACTGCAGAACAATGGGATGATGTCATGGATACAAATTTGAAAAGTGTTTTTAATATGACCAAGCAAGTGATTCGTCCCATGATGAAAGCAAAGTCGGGTAGTATTATTAATATGAGTTCCATCATTGGTATTCGTGGTAATGCGGGTCAAAGTAGCTATGCAGCAAGTAAAGCAGGCATTATAGGTTTTACAAAATCCATTGCGCTTGAATTAGGTAGTCGCAATATTAGATGCAATGCCATTGCGCCAGGTTTTATTGAGACCGATATGACACATTATTTAAATGAAGGAGATGCAGGTAAAGCTTTCTTGGAAAAAATTCCTTTAGGAAGATTTGGTAAAGCAGAAGAAATTGCAAACACCACTTTATTCTTAGCAAGTGAGTTGAGCAGTTATGTTACAGGACAAGTAATAAGTGCTTGCGGTGGATTGAATATTTAATTCGATTTTTTTGGGGGGGGGTAGATGACTTATTTAATTTAATTAGATATTAAAATTAAATCCGTGCATCAATTTCTTTTTTCAAATCGGCGTAAATACTTTCTACCGTTCCTTCGCCTTTAATATTTACTACTTTATTGAATTGTGCATAGTACGTTGCAACTGCAGTAGTTTTATCATGGTATTCTTGAATACGCGCGCGGATCACTGTTTCATTCGTATCATCACTTCTTCCAGAAGTAGCACCACGACCTAATAATCTTTTCACTAATTCCTCTTCGGTTACTTCTAAGGCCAACACTACATTTATTTCACTCGATTTTTCTTTTAATAAAGCATCTAACGCAACACATTGTGCTGTTGTACGAGGAAAGCCATCAAATAAAAATCCTTTTGCTTCCGGATGTGCATCCATAAAATTGCCCACCATACCTATCACAACCGCATCGGGTACTAATTGACCTTGATCCATGATTCTTTTTGCCTCTAATCCTAAAGTAGTTTGATTCGAAATTTCGGTTCTCAATAAATTACCAGTAGAAAGATGTTGTAAGCCGTTAGCGGCAATAATATTTTCACTTTGTGTTCCCTTTCCGCTACCTGGAGGACCGAATAAAATTAAATTAAACATGCTGATTGATTAGAGTGCTGACAAAGATAAGCAACTAGCCTAAATTTGTGGGGAAAGACGCAGAGAAAATTGAACAATTTATCTGAATGCTTGTTAGTATTTTTACAACAGCAAATAACATGATGTATAAACTATTATTCATAGCACTTTTAGTAAGTCAATCCGCTTGTTCACAAGCAGGATCCACTTCCCCACAAAAATTGGCTGACGCTCAAAAATCTACCCTTATGTCAACTAGCAAAAACACCTACTACTCTAAAACGAATAAGGATAAACTCGTTTTACCTGATAGCGTTTGGAAACAAGTTTTAGCACCTGAAGTATATTATATCGCACGTGAAAAAGGCACCGAACGCCCTTTTACCAGTGCATTTGAAACCTCTAAGGAAATAGGAACTTATCATTGTGCCGCTTGCGGAAATCCACTATTTAAAAGTGATACCAAATTTGAAAGCGGTTGCGGTTGGCCAAGCTTTTTTGATCCCATTTCTAAAGGAGCTATTATTTACACTCCCGATCATTCTCATGGAATGGACCGCACCGAAGTACAATGCGGAAAATGTAAAGCACACCTGGGACATGTATTTGAAGACGGGCCTAAACCTACCGGATTGCGTTATTGCATCAACGGCGTGGTCTTAGATTTTGAAAAAAAATAATACATCGCATACAAGGTTATAAAGACACCCACCAAGGAAAGTATCATCACACTTTGGGAGAAAAACTGTGTCCACTTTAATTGAACTTTCATTCCTTCTTTAAACAACATGACGCCTACGCTTCCTACATAACCCACCGAATCGGCCAGGTAGATGAAGAAGCCCACATTGCCTTTCATGGAAAAGGCGGCAATCAATCGATCAAAGAAAATAGAGTTGAAGGGTATGTATACTAAATACAAACCTAAGCCCACCCATAACATCCACCAAAAGGGCGCGAGCAATTGATGCGTGAAAAAATAAGTACTGGTGCCAGCAATAATAAATCCAAACAAGATAAATACATGCGCCACCATGAGCGCCTTAAAACTATTTTTTAAAACAACCACCGCACCCATTAATATCAAAATAAAAATGGTGATAGGAATTTCGGTTTGAGTAAACACTTCGGGTTTAGATCCATATCCCATTTCCTTCCACATATCTGCCGAAAAATTATCGCGGATATCACGAAAGATGGTTGCAAATAAATAAATTACTACAAACGCAATGATGCCCGGTAAGTACTGTAACAATAATGATTTGCGATCTGCGCCTGTCATAGGAATACGTTGCGCGCGCAGTAATTCATCTTCGGGTGAAGGCGGGGGAACTTTTTCTAAACCATATACACAAATCACTAAGGGTAATGCAAAAACAAGACCTGTACAAAAAGGTACCCAAAATTCTGATATATGAAATTGTAGCATCAACCAACCGCCCACTGACTTCACCCAACCCGCAGAAAATATAAAACTAACGGCTAAAGCAGCTCCAATAAAATCGGTACTCTTTCTACCTTCTACATAAGAGAAAACCACGCCCCATAACATTCCTAGCGGAAACCCATTGATAAATAAAAATACTACATTATACGGTGCGGGCACCACGGCGAACAATAACCAAGCAGCCCAAGCAATGCCCGTTAATAAAAAAATAATTTTATAACGATTCACTTTTTGCATACCAGAAATAAATCGGATGCCATAAAATTTTGCCAATAAATAACCCAACATTTGACTTATCACTAATGCGGTCTTATAAGCAATAGGGCCAAAAGTCATTCCGTCAAAAGTGCATACGGTAAATGATTTTCTGAACCCAAATACAAACACATAGGTTCCAAAGGAAACGAGTGCTGCATATAAGGCGATAGATTTATCTTTTGAAAGTAATGACATGAATCACAAATTTTATGGACAATATACGTTTTACCAAATTTACGTTTTATACATGTACAATAATGACTAAATTAGTGCTTTATGAAACGAGGCAATATTTGTATTTCACCCATTGATTGGGGATTGGGACACGCCACCAGGTGCATTCCACTTATACAAAGCTTGCAGCAGCTGGGGTACAACATATATATCGCCACAGAGGGCCATCATCATGTCATCTTACAAGAAGCAATTCCAGATGCTCATTTTTTAACCTTACGGGGTTATAGAATTAAATATACTCAAAGAAAAAGTTGGTTTAATCTCGCTATGGTATTGCAAACACCACAAATTATTTTTAGTGCAGTGTATGAATATTTTTGGTTGAAACAAAAGGCAAAACAAATTCATTTTGATTTTATTATTTCAGATAATCGTTTTGGGTTTTATCATAAAAATATTTCTTCCGTTTTTATCACCCATCAGCTTAATCTGCAGACACCTTATAGTTGGTCCACTTTATTATTTCAGAAATTTCAATATCGTTGGTTTCAGAAATTTAAAGCTATTTGGATTCCTGATATGGAATTGGGCAGTGGGTTAGCGGGCATTTTATCTCACCCCGCAAAATTACCTTCCACGCCATTATGGTATATGGGATGCTTATCCAGATTGCATCAAAATATTAGTACAAACTTAGGTGATGTTAATAGTGATATTAATAGTGAAGTGATAGCAAAACCAATACCCTTTCTAGGAATCGTATCAGGGCCCGAACCACAAAGAAGTCTATTTGAAAAAATACTTTGGGAACAAGGAAACCAAACGGGCAAACCCTTTGTGATAGTGGGTGGTAGACCATTGCACCCACAACAACAAAAATCGGAACACGGTATTTTATATAGTCATTTATCAGGAAAAGATTTAGCGCTTCAAATTCAAAAAGCCCAATATATTATTTGTCGAGGTGGCTACACCAGCTTAATGGAACTCATTCCCTTTGGAAAAAAATTAATTGTAGTACCCACACCCGGACAAACCGAACAGCAATATTTAGGAAAGCAATGGCAGGATAAAAAATGGGCCATTTGCTATGAACAAGAAAATTTTAATGTGACTACTGCAATAGATACTGCCCATGCGTTTAATTATGCTCTTCCCCCTTTTGAGGAAATGAGTCAGGAAGCTTTAATAATGCAATTAAAGAAACTATCTTTATACTAATGGCGATTCAAAAAATTTCTATCACTGATTTTATACAATTGAAGCAGCGTAGCTCAACGGATCCTTACATTATTATTGATGTAAGAAGTCCTGGCGAATTTGAACATGCGCATATTCCAGGTGCTTATTCACTGGCTCTATTTAGCAACGAAGAGCGCGCCATTGTGGGAACCACTTATAAAAAACAAAGTCGTGCAGATGCCATCAAAGTAGGGATTCCATTTTTTGCTCAAAAGCAAATTGCCATGATTGAACAAGTGGAAAAATGGATTGCTGAAAAACAAGAAGCAGGAAAAAATCCACCTGCGGTGATTGTTCATTGTTGGAGAGGGGGCATGCGAAGTGCAGCAGTAGCTTGGCTTTTGGATTTATACGGTTGTAAAGTCATGCAATTAGTAGGAGGCTATAAAGGCTATCGAAATTGGGTGTTACAACAATTTAATAAACCCTATCATTTAAAAGTATTGGGGGGCTATACTGGTTCCGGTAAAACAGAAATTTTACACGCTTTAAAAAATAAAAAACAACCAATTATAGATTTAGAAGCCTTAGCACATCATAAAGGTTCTTCCTTTGGTGCATTAGGACAACCCACACAACCCTCTCAAGAACATTTTGAAAATAAATTAGCAGAGTCTTTATGGAACTCCGTTCAGGAAGATAGTATTTGGATAGAAGATGAAAGTCAACGCATTGGTACTGTTATTGTTCCTACAGAACTATTCAAACAAATGCGCGCAAGTACTTGTTATTTTTTAGAAATTCCATTTGAAGAAAGATTAAATTTTATTGTGGAAGCCTATGGATCCTTAGAGCTACAAGGTTTACAAGCAGCAACCATTAGAATTCAAAAAAGATTGGGTGGATTAGAAACTAAAAACACTTTGCAATTTTTAGAAGAGAAAAACATAAAAGCAGCATTTGATATTTTATTAAAATATTATGATCGCTGGTATGCTAAGTTTTCACAAGCTACTACGCAGCCTAAACTGAGTGTTCAAAAAATAGGATGCGAGAAAGTAGATGCTGAAGAAAATGCACAAATATTGATACAAACAATATTATAATTATTTCTCCTACTATTTTATTTTTGAGAAGGAAGATGTGCCCTTATTTATTCATAAATTAAGTGATTCAAATCACTCCTATTTTAAATGGGATGAATTATCTTTAGGAATATTATTTTATGCATCAATTATTAGTGTGGTGGTTTTTTACGGTGAAGGGGTGGAGAATTAAAGGTGAATTTCCATTCTATTTAAAAAAGGCGGTATACATTGTAGCCCCTCATACGCATAGTAGTGACTTTTTCTTAGGCTTAGCGATTCGAAAAAAAATGCATTTTGAATTTATTCGTTTTCTAGGCAAAAAAGAGCTTTTTGTACCCCCCTTTAGCTGGATATTACACTCCTTAGGCTGCTCTCCCGTGGATCGCTCCACCAAAAACAACCTAGTTGATCAGGTCGTTCAAAAATTCAATGACAACGAAAGCTTTCATTTGGCATTATCTCCCGAAGGCACTCGAAAAAAAGTGTATAAATTAAAATCCGGTTTTTATCATATTGCCAAAAAAGCAAATGTACCTGTGGTGATGGTGGGGTTAGATTTTTTCAAAAGAGAGGTGGTTTTTGCAGAGCCTTTTATGTTAAGCGACGACGAACATGCGGACAAACGCAAAATCATCGACTTTTTCAAGGATTTTAAAGGTTACATCCCAGAATATGGCATTACTGCCGACATTGAATGTTAAGGAAATGCTGATTTTTCAAATTTGTTTTTGGACTCTAAACTATATTCTTATTTTTGTAATAGCCGTTGGCTAATTTATTTAAACTAATAAAAACAGATACAGTATGAAAAGTAAAATTTTTTTAGCGCTTGCAGTGTTATGTCTTGGTGCTTATTCTTGTGTTAGCCCTAAAAAATTACAAGAAGCAGAAGCCAAGTATGGTCAGTTAAATGGTGCTTATGCTGAATTACAAGGAAAATATCGTGATGTACAAGATGAGATTACAAAAGCAAAAGCGGAACAAGATAAAAATGCTTTCAAATCAAAATCTTTACAGTCCACTATAGATGATTTAAACAAACAAATTGATTTTTTAAAATCTAATAACAATGTAGTTTTAAATCAATTAAAAGATATGTCAGTGGTGACTGGCTCTCAAGCTGAAAGTATCAAAAAGTCATTAGAAAACATTGGTGCTAAGGATATGTACATCCAAGATTTACAAGGTTCTATGGCACGTAAGGATTCTTTAAACATGGCGTTAGTGATGAACTTAAAAGGTGCGATTGGTGATTTAAATGATAAAGACATCGATATTAAAGTAGAAAAAGGAGTTGTATATGTTGATATCTCTGATAAATTATTATTCAAAAGTGGAAGCTTTACAGTAACAGACAAAGCCAACGTGGTATTGGGTAAAGTAGCAAAAGTATTAGCTGCACAACCTAGTATTGAATTTTTAGTTGAAGGTCATACCGATTCTAAACAATTATTGGGATCGGGTAATTTAATGGAAGACAACTGGGACTTGTCTGTAAAACGCGCAACTACTATTGTTCGAATTTTACAAGAAAAATATGGTATTGACCCAAAACGTATGACTGCAGCTGGACGTAGTGAATACATGCCGGTGGTTGCTAATGATACTCCCGAAAACAGAGCGGCTAACCGCAGAACTAGAATAGTGATCTTACCTCAATTAGATCAATTCTTTAAATTATTAGAAAGAAAATAAGCAACCTTAAAATCTTAAAATGATTTTATAAAAAGGTTCTTATCATTTTGTTCGAAAAAACCCTGTCTAAAAAGGCAGGGTTTTTTTATGAAACTTGTTTTCCCCAAGGCATTAAAATGAATCGAGTCAACGTATCTTCGTTGCATGCAAGCATATTTGAATGGATTAAATGATCGTCAACAGGAAGCCGTATTACACATTAACGGACCTTTAATGATTATTGCCGGAGCGGGAAGTGGAAAGACAAAAGTATTGACTAGTCGTATTGCTCACTTAATGCATAGCGGTGTAGATTCTTTCAACATTTTAGCACTTACGTTTACGAATAAGGCTGCTAAGGAAATGAAAGAACGTGTTGAAAAAATATTAGGCAACAGCGAGGCGCGTAATTTATATATTGGCACTTTTCACAGTGTATTTGCACGTTTATTAAGAAGTGAGGCCGCTAAATTAGGCTACCCACAAAGCTTTACTATATATGATACAGATGACTCTAGATCGGTTCTGAAAGCGGTTATCAACGATATGGGATTGGACGATAAACATTACAAACCCAATATTGTACATAATAGAATCTCCTCTGCTAAAAACGCATTAATGGGGCCCGTGGAATATGCAATGAATACTTTTGTTCAACAAGAAGACGCAAGGTCTAAGCGTCCCGCTATTGGAGAAATTTATGCGGCTTACGTTGCCAGATGTTTTAAAAACGGTGCCATGGATTTTGATGATTTACTTTTCAAAATGCATGAGCTATTGCGCGACTTTCCAGAAGTATTACATAAATATCAACATAAGTTTAAATACTTATTAATAGACGAGTATCAGGATACCAATCCGGTGCAATATCAAATTGCAAAACTATTGGCGGCAGTACATGAAAATATTTGTGTCGTAGGGGATGATGCGCAAAGTATTTATAGTTTCCGTGGAGCAACGATCGAAAACATTTTACAGTTTCAAAAGGATTATGATGATGTGAAGTTGGTGAAGCTGGAACAAAACTATCGAAGTAGTGCTTCTATTTTAGAAGTGGCCAATCATGTGATTAAAAATAATCAAGGGCAGATTCCCAAAAACTTGTGGACCGAAAATGAAGAAGGTGATAAAATAAAGTTGGTGCGCACGATGACCGACAATGATGAAGGAAAGTTTGTAGCAGATGCCATTCAAGAAAATAAATTAAGAAACCATTTTTATAATAATGATTTTGCAATTTTATATAGAACCAACGCACAAAGTAGATCCTTTGAGGAAAGCTTAAGACGCAGCGGTATTCCTTACAAGATCTATGGTGGGCTTAGCTTCTATCAAAGAAAGGAAATCAAAGATTATATCGCATACTTGCGTATTATCGTCAACACGAAGGATGAAGAAGGATTAAAAAGAATTATTAATTATCCCACTCGAGGCATTGGAAAAACTACTATTGAAAAATGTTTGGTATTAGCTAGCGAAAATAATATTACTTTTTTTGAAGTGCTTGAAAAAGCAAAAGGGTTTGGTTTTAAAGCAGGAACACTAACTGCTATTGAAGAGTTTGTAACGATGATTAAATATTTTCAAAATCAACTCACCAAACATAATGCATACGATGTCGCAGTTCAAGTAGGTAAGCATACCAATATTGTAAAAGAATTATTTAACGATAAATCCACCGAAGGATTAGCGCGTTATGAAAACATTCAGGAATTATTAAACTCTATTAAAGAGTGGACCGAAAGTCCTAGCAATGATGATGGAGAGTATGGTGATAAAAGCTTGGGGTCTTATTTACAACAAATTACGTTGATCACAGATGCAGATAATGATAAAGATGAAGCAGATTCGGTAAAACTAATGACTGTGCATGCTGCAAAGGGACTTGAATTTTCATGTGTGTTTGTTGTAGGCTTAGAAGAAACCTTATTTCCAAGTGGCATGAGTGTGAATACCAGAGAAGAATTAGAGGAAGAGCGAAGATTATTTTATGTAGCAGTTACACGTGCTAAAAAACATTTATGGTTAAGTTATGCGAACTCACGATATCGATTTGGACAATTAGTTCAAAATGATCCAAGTAGATTTATAGATGAAATGCCTGAGGAAAAGCTAGATAAATCCAGTGCAGGCGGTGGTGCACGTAACCAAAGCTCTGGTTGGGGCAGCGCTTACGACAGAATGCATGGTGGCAATACCAAAGGATGGAATGAACAAAGACCAGTAGAAAGTAAAAAACCTGCTGGATCCAAGCCTAGTTATATGCCGGTAGTTCCGCCTAGTACTTTAAATAAAAATCATATCCCCTCAGAAAACTTCACCCCTGCCGACCCTACCGATTTAGAGGCAGGTATGAAAATTGAGCACCAAAAGTTTGGGTTTGGGGTGATTAAAGAAATTGAAGGTTCGGCGCATAATCCCATTGCAACCATCTTGTTTGATAAAAACGGGGAGAAGAAAATTATGTTGAATTATGCCAAATTGAGCATTATTCCCTCCTAATTCGTCTTTCGATATCGGAAAAATAAGGCCGAATACCCCACAATAACATAAGATAGCTATCTATTTTGATTATTTTTGTGCCTGAACGCGTTAAAACTATTTGATATGATTACTACAGGCAACAGCATTGTAAGCATTTACACCGAAATGACTCCCAATCCAGAAACTATGAAGTTTGTGGCAAACAAACTATTATACCCTGGAAAAAGCTTAGATGTTGCAGATGAAAGCTTAGCAGTGGCATCCCCTTTAGCTAAAGAACTATTTAGTTTTCCTTTTATTAAAAGCGTTTTTATCGCTAGTAATTTTATCACTTTAACTAAAAGTGCTGATACGGATGATTGGCAAGATGTGATCCCTACTATAAAAACATTTTTAAAAGAATATTTAGAAAATGGGGGTGTAGTAGTAAATGAGGAAGAGGTTGCAAAATTAAAACAAGAAGCTACGAATACGGTGCACGCAGATGATGATGATATTGTAAAACGTGTGAAAGAATTATTAGAAAACTACGTGAAGCCCGCCGTTGAAATGGATGGTGGTGCTATTCAATTTAAAAGTTATAATGATGGCGTCGTGAATTTAATGTTACAAGGTTCTTGTAGCGGATGCCCTTCTTCCATGGTAACTTTAAAAGCCGGTATTGAAGGCATGATGAAAAGAATGATCCCTGAAGTAAAAGAAGTAGTTGCTGAAGCGGAGTAATTAAAAACTATCTAGAGAAGACTCCTTCGTAAATGCTTTATGCATTTTAGTTTTATCCAGTAATTTTTCGGTGTGCGATAAAAATATGGTTGCAACGCCATTCCCTATAAAGTTAGTGATAGCGCGGGCTTCAGACATAAATCTGTCGACTCCTAACAACAAAGCCAAGCCTTCCACGGGTATCACATGAATCGCTGTAAGCGTAGAAGTTAATACAATAAATCCACTACCGGTAACGCCTGCTGCTCCTTTTGAAGTGATCATTAATATTCCAATGATTGAAAATATTTGTTCCCAAGTTAAATGCACATTAAATACTTGTGCTAAAAAAATAACAGCCATAGATAAATAAATAGAAGTGCCATCTAAATTAAAAGAATAGCCGGTAGGTACTACTAATCCCACTACGGATTTATCACAACCCATTGTCTCTAATTTTTCAATTAAAGAGGGCAGTGCAGCTTCCGAGGAAGAGGTACCTAAAACAATTAAGATTTCTTTTTTGATATAATTCAAGAAAGAAAAAATATTCACTTTGCAATATTTTAAAATCAAACCTAATACCACCACAATAAAAATAAACATAGTGATATACACACTTGCCATTAATTTCATAAGAGGTAGTAATGTTGCCACTCCATATTTACCAATTGTGAAAGCCATCCCTCCAAAAGCCCCTATGGGTGCGAGATACATTACAAAATGTAAAGCCTTAAATACGTATTTGCTAAGCCATGTAATTTTAGAAACAATCCAATGACGTTGTTTTAACTTACTAATTACAATTCCAGAAACTACAGCCAATAATAATACCTGAATGGTAATATTGCTTTTGAAAAAAGAAATCCAAGAAAATGCTGCTGCTCCTTTGCTGTACTTTGTAATATCAGCTTTTTCGATATTTGATATGTCTACACTTCCTCCTGGTTGAATCGTATAAGCTACTACCACTCCAATAATTAAAGCTATCGTTGTAACAATTTCAAAATAAAGGAGTGCCTTACCGCCTATTTTACCTACTTTTTTCAAATCACTCATTCCGCATATACCTGAAATAATAGTAAGTAATATGATAGGATAAATGAATAGTTTAACAAGATCAATGAAATGTGTGCCTAGTGGTTGCATTGCTACAGCCGTTGTAGGAAATAGATATCCCAATAAAATTCCGCTTGTAATAGCAACTAATACCCAAAAGGTAAGGTTCTTATAAATATGTTTCAAGATGTATTGAATTACAGTTTAAATATAGTCATGATTTTATTATTTGCAACATACATATAAATATATATGTATTTATTTTATATGTTTAATTGGTAATAATTGGTGGTTTTATAAAAACTTTTTAAATTTAAGTAACCAAAAACCTAAAAAATGAAAAAACGATTGTTTAGCTTATCAGCTATTATTTTTTTAGCAACCGCATGCCAGCAACCTAAAGCCCCCGAAAGTCAAATGGGTGTGTACAAAATGGAAAGTTCGAATCTTAAAGGGGGCACTTCAGATACCACTTATTCAAACCCACATCAATTAAAAATCTACAATGCAACACATTACTTTTATGTTGCCATGACCGATGATTCCGTAGTAAGTTTCGGATTAGGCTCCTATAAACAAGACGGAGCAAATATCACCGAAACCAATGTATATAATACTGGTAGTTTAGATACTGCAGCAGATTTTAAATTAACGATCGCTAAAACAGAAAAGGGATATTCACAAAACATACCCGAGATGGTTGTAAGTGGTACTAAATATTCATTAACCGAAAATTATGCCACTGTTGCGGCTTCAGGTACATCTGATTTAGATGGAGTTTGGAAAGAAACTTCCAATTACACTGTAAAAGGGAAAGATACTTCTAGCACTTTAGGAGTTCAGTTTAAAATGTATCATGCCGGTCATTTTGTATTTGCGCATAGATATCCAACAGATGCTACTAATACTACGTTCAAAAAAGGATTTGGATCGGGTACTTTCACATATGCAAATGGTGTGGCTGAAGAGGTGAATGACTTTTCAAATTATCCTTCTGTCATTGGTGTGAAGTATACTCTTAAAATTGTATTTAATGGTAAAGATGAATTTACTCAAACTATTACTGACGAAAAAACAGGTAACTATACAGTAGAGACATACAAAAGATTATAAAAAGACATGTAACTTATTTTTGTTACATCACTACTCCTAAAAACAAAGGTCCCGAAAATTCGGGACCTTTGTTTTTTAAAATTTTTTCCTATACAAATTACAATTTATCATAGAGTGCACGTAATTTCTCTCGGGTCATTATTTTTTCCCAATCTTTTCCTAAAGCGTTTTCCCATAAGGGTTTCATGCCCATGGATACATTGATCATGGATTCAAATTGTTCTTCAGTTAAGCCGGCACAAATTCCTGTTGGAATTTCTATTTTATTTTTCTCCACCATGAATTTAAATTCTTCCACCCCTGCAGGATAATAATCTTGTAAGTGATTCATCACGATACAATTTCCAATACCATGCTTCGTGCCTAATAAATAACTTAAGCCATAACTCACGGCATGCGCTACTCCCACTTGGCTGTAAGCAATACTCATACCACCTGCATAAGAAGCCATCATTAATTGAGCATCGCTTTCCTCATCCCAACTATCTTTTTCCACAAATACTTTACGACACAAGTCCAATGCTTTCTCTCCATAACTTTTACTAAACTCGTTTAAAAAAGTTCCTTCTAAACTTTCAATACAATGTATATAACAATCCATGCCTGTATAAAAACGTTGATTTGCCGGGGCATTTTTAATTAATTCTGGATCTAAAACTATTTGATTAAAGGGAGTGTGATCCGAATTCATACCCAACTTACGAGTGGGGCCTGTCAAAACAGTCGTACGACTTACTTCAGCTCCGGTACCGCTTAAAGTAGGAATACCCACTTTATAAACGCCAGGTAATTTCACTAAATCCCAACCTTGATAATCTGCGGAAGAACCAGGATTGGTCATCATTAAAGAAACCGCTTTCGCTAAATCCAAGCTAGATCCACCTCCAATGCCAATGATACCGCTCACTTCACCAAATTCAGCTTTTAGTTCCGCTGCCAATGCATCTACTTGTTTAGTTTTAGGCTCATGCGTCACATCCACATACACAATTTTATCTTTTCCTCTTAAAGGAATGCGACTCGCTAAAGGTTTTCCAATAAAAAAATGATCTAAAAAAAATATCATTGGAAAATCGCCCTTACGATGAGGGGCAATGATTTCATCAAGTTGATTAAAAGACCCGCGACCAAAAACAATATGATCTACGATTTTTAAATTACGAAATTGCATGAGTTATATTTTGCTGAATTCAAAGTTACAATCTTATTCATATAAAATAGACTCCAAAGAGTCGCTTTATTTAAGAGGCTAATTTCTTTTGTAACTCTTCAAGTGATACTCCTTTAGTTTCCGGCACTTTTAAAATTATCCAAACTAACTGCATAGCCATCATCACGCTAAAGAAAGCAAAAATGGGCCAAGGATTATTTTTAAAAATTCCGTGTTCACTATCTAAAAATACAGGAGTGATTAAAGTAATTAAAGCAGCAAATATCCAGTGAATACTAGCGCCAAAAGCCTGACCCTTTGCGCGCACTTGCGTAGGGAATATTTCTGAAATTAATACCCAAATGACCGCACCTTGCCCAATTGCATGAGCAGCAATAAATAACAATAAAAAGCTGAGCATAAATTCGGGTGAACTATGTGCCATAAAACCATAAGCAACCATTGATAAGCTTATGATGTATCCAAAAGATCCAATAATCAAAAGTGTTTTACGACCAATGCGATCAATTAACCATAAACCAACAAAAGTAAAAATTAAATTCATCAAACCTATTGATATAGAACTTAATAGGGAGTTGTTTTTGGCAAAACCAGCTTCTTCTAAAATTCTAGGTGCATAGTATAATAAAAAATTTATTCCAGAGGCTTGATTAAAAAATGCAACAAAAAAAGCAAGAGAAATTATTTTAGCATGATGTTTAGTAAACAGCTTTGTCACACCATGAGATTTTTCTTGTTCGTTGGATGCTTTCATTTCTTGAATTGTTTCATCAATATTGTCCACCCCAACTTCTTTCAAATTTTGACGTGCGGTCGCCTCATCATTTTTTTCGGATAATAACCATCTAGGGCTTTCAGGCAATCCCAATGTCATCAATGTATATAGGACCGATGGTAATAATAAAACTGCTAACATCCAGCGCCAGTCGTTTGCTCCGCCAAATCCTTGTAAAAAATAATTAGATAAATAGGCTACCAAAATTCCAAATACAATATTGAACTGATACATACCCACTAATTTTCCTCTATTATTTTTATTGGAAATTTCAGAAATATAAGTGGGTGCAGCGACAGAAGAAATTCCAATAGCAACACCTCCTATAAAACGAAAGAAAGAAAAAGTATAAGGGTCTTGCGCTAAAGCAGATCCAATAGCTGATGCAACAAACATAATGCCCAATCCAATTAATACTTTCTTACGACCATATTTTTCGGTAGGCGCTCCTGCAAAAACAGATCCAATCACTGTTCCCCATAATGCCATAGACATAATAAAAAAGCCATGAAATAAAGGTGTGGTATGCCATAGTTCCTGAATAGGTTTATCAGCTCCAGAAATAACCACCATATCAAAACCAAAAATAAATCCAGCTAAGGCAGCTACTACCGTAGATTGAAAAAGTTTTCCTTGATTCATCTCGTTAAATTTCTTATATGATTTAATAAAATTTATAACAATTTAGCCGCCTTCGCTAAATCTTCGGGAGTATCAATTTCTACACCCATATATTCGGTTACCACCATTTTAATAGGCACTCCGTTTTCTAAATAACGCAGGCATTCAATTTTCTCTGCTGCTTCTAAAGGCGACATGGGCCAATTGGTAAAATCAAGCAGAGCTTGCTTTTTAAACGCATACACACCAATATGTTCATAATAAACAATAGCGCTATCCTTACTGCGAGGATAAGGGATCACGCTACGTGAAAAAAATAAAGCATTATTGTTTTTATCTACCGCCACTTTCACGTAATTCGAATCTTCGATTAAATTTTGTTGTGTCAAAACTTGCATTAAAGAAGCTACTTGAACAGTAGTATCATTAAATACAGTTAATAATTTTTGTAGTGGTTCCTTTTTAACAAAAGGTTCATCCCCTTGTACATTCACCACCACATCTATAGCTAAATCTTGAATAGCTTCTGCAATACGATCACTTCCACTTTCGTGGGAACGTTGGCTCATAATAGCTTTGCCACCATGTTGCACAATTTCATTAAAAATAATATCGCTATCCGTTACCACATACACTTCATCAAACAAACCAGTAGCTAAGGTATTATCATAGGTGTGTCTGATAACTGTTTTATCACCTAGGGGTTGCATGAGCTTAGCGGGGAAACGTGTCGCCGCGTATCTAGCAGGAATAAAAGCACCAATTTTCATACAGCTAAGGTATTAATAATCTGTTTTAATATTTTTATTAAACGGTACTTTTAATTGATAGGAAAGCGATTCATCCTTGTTGTTATCTAATACATCTAAACCATATTGAATCTCACTCATGGGTGTACTATTATAAGTGCCCAATAATCTATCCCAAAAAGAAAATATATTTCCGTAATTACTATCGGTTTGTGGGCGCATTAAATGATGGTGCACGCGATGCATATTAGGAGATACTATGATCCATCCAAAACTTTGATCAAACCATTTTGGTATTTTAATATTGGCATGATTGAACTGTGCTAACACCACACTTAAACTTTGATACAACATCACCAGCCATATAGGTGTACCTACTAATAATACTGCAAGTATCGCAAAAACCGCTCTCACTATGGATTCTCCGGGATGATGCCTATTCGCTGTGGTAGTATCTACATGCGTATCGGCATGGTGTACCATATGAAACTTCCATAAAAAGGAAACCTTATGTTCAATCATATGAACCAAATAAGCGCCAATAAAATCAAGTAATAATAAACCAACTATCGCACTCAATAAAGGCGACAAACTAACCCATTGTAATAAACCAAAATGATTGCCTATTACCCAGTCGCTTGTTTTTACAGTCAGAAATGCAAAACCAAAATTGATTACAATAGTGGTTAAAGTAAAAAATATATTAATAGCCGCGTGTTTGGTTTTTGCATATTGGAACTTAAATAATGGAACGATAGATTCCACCAACCAAAAAAACGTGATACCACCTGCTAAAATAAGAGCACGATGCAAAGTTGGTATGGTATCGAAATAATTTTGAAGGGCTTCAAACATATCGTTGTATTTATACTATAAAAGTAAATAAAAAACCCGATGTTCTTTGGAAGAAATCATCGGGTTTCAAGACCTGCTATAAAAGCAAGTATAGTTTTATGGTACGGATTAACTATTTAACATTAAGGGCATCACTAACATTAATAAATCTTCGTTAGGCGCTTGCTCAGAAGGCTTAATTAAACCAGCTTTGGTAGGTGTAGATAATTCAATAAAAATATCATCCGTGTCTGCCGCAGAAAGCATTTCAATTAAAAACTTAGCGTTGAATGCAATTTGAATATCTTCTCCTTTGTATTCACAACTCATACGCTCATTTCCTTCAAAACTAAAATCAATATCCTGAGCTGCCATTTGCAATTCATTGCCTGCAATATTTAAGGCCACTTGATTGGTGCTTTTATTACTAAATACATTCACACGACGTAAAGCGTTTTGGAAATCATGTTTATTCACCGTTAAACGATAAGGATTGTCTGCAGGAATCACTACTTTATAATCAGGGAAACGAGCATCAATCAATCGACAAATTAATTGAGTAGAACCATGATCTACAAAAAGATGATTGCTATTAAAACTAACTGTTATAGCATCTTCATTATCTGGTAATGCATTTTTTAATAAGTTCAATGGTTTTTTAGGAACAATGAAAGATGCGTTTTGAGTTGGTTTTGCATCCGTACGCTTATATCTTACTAAACGGTGAGCATCTGTAGCAACAAATTGCACCCCATCTTTAGATAATTCAAAGAAAACCCCTGTCATAGCAGGTCTTAGGTCATCTCCACTCACTGCAAATAAGGTTTTATTGATCGCAGTTAATAAACCCGTACTTGTCATTTTAAATCCTGTGGTATCATCCGCAGTAGGTTCTTTCGGAAAATTATCTGGATTTTCTCCCATCACTTTATACTTTCCATTATCGCTGGTAATTTCTACCGCATAATTTTTATCTATATTGAAAGTCAAAGGCTGGTCTGCAATATTTTTTAAAGAATCAATTAAAATTTTAGCTGGAATACAAACACGTCCATTGGATTTGCTTTCTACATCCATTTGAACACGCATTACGGTTTCCAAATCGGTTGCAATGATATTTAATTTTTTATCTTCTATTTCGAATAAAAAATCTTCCAAAATAGGTAAAACAGTATTCGTGTTAATGACCCCTGCAATTTGTTGCAAGTGTTTTAATAAAGAAGAAGAGGATACTATAAATTTCATAATTCCAATGTGTTTTGTTTAACTTTTTGAACAAGACAAACCTACTGCAAAATGTTAAGAATAAAAAGCTATTTTAGCAATTCTTATCGACATTCTTTCGACCCTCATGAAAAAAATTAAACTAGGTAAAGAGCAAGCTATTCAAAGGATACGTCATTTTTGCGCCTACCAAGAAAGGGCCCAACAAGAGGTACGTGACAGGCTCTATGAACTAGGCATGACCAAAAGCGAAGTAGAGGAGATTTTATCCGATTTAATCAGTGACAACTTTTTAAATGAAGAGCGTTTTGCCATCCAGTTTGCAGGTGGACATTTTAGAATTAAACAGTGGGGAAGGTTGAAAATTCAATATGCATTACAACAAAAAAGAGTAAGCCCGGTCAATATCAAAAAAGCCCTGAAATCTATCAACGATTCAGAATATAGAAAAGTCATGGAAGCTTTGGCTACAAAAAAGTGGAGCACGCTCAAAGGAGAGCGGGGCTTAAGTAGAATGGCTAAAACACAATCCTTTTTACATCAACGCGGTTTTGAACCCGCACTCATGCAATCTTTTTTGCAGCAATTACATAAGGGAAAATAAATACATCGTTTTTGGGGGGCAAACAACTCTAAAAAATACCCCCGCTCATGTACCTTAAAAATTTCAAGATATTCTAAAAATTAGTTTGCAGTCTTAACATTTAAAAAAATTAAAATGAAAAAACTGCAACGGGTTTTGGCCCCTATTCTTGTGTGTTGTTTATTATTAAACAGTACAGCATGTTCTAAATCGGAAGAAATTAATCAGCAAAAAATTATTTCACCCACACTTAGTAATAATATCATCATTGATATATACAAAGAAAGTTTGAGTAAGGATGCTGATTTTATAAAAATAATTCGTCTAGAAACACAAATTAAAGAAGTATTACTTGATGGATTAAACAACGATAATGGTTTACAATTATTAAACATAGAAAAAAGTTTAACTACCGCAAATACAAAAGAAGAAATGATTTTAGCATTTAGTCTAAACGGAATAAATAATGGAGAAGAGTTGGTGAATCTATTTCAAAATAAAGTAGATTTATTAAAAAATATCATTAACAAGTTTCCCAATTTGCGTCAATTAAACAAAGCTGAAATAAAAGAATTGTATATAACAAGCAGGGCTTCTGTATTATTAAAAAACAATTCTGGTGTCAATGCAGTAACGAACACTTGCACTAACGATTGCTGCAGAGCATACGTTAATAATGTGAGTGATTGTTTTAATTCATTTGCAATGATTTCTGGTTTAGCAATTTTTACTGCTTCAGTAGAACTTCTTACAACAAAAGATATTGTTGGGGCTTCTAAAGATATTTTATTAGGCATTGGTGGGGCAAAAATCGAAAGTGTTAGATGTGAAAATGCCGCAGTAAGAGATTATAGACTTTGTATGCATTATGAACAATAAAAATAAAGAAATGAATAAAAAACAAATAATAAAAATGAAAAATGGGTTTTTCTATACCACACTTTTGATTGTTTTGTGGTCACCTTTTAAATCCAATTCAAATAAAATAATTTTCGAAACGATCGTCTTGGGAATCATCATTATTGCTTTTATTTTAGCTGCTGTTTGGTTTATTAAAAATGAAGAATATAAAAAACTTGATCAGATAGAAAAGTATAACCTAAAATTAGGTGCTACTGTTTATGGTATTATTGGTCTGTTTTTTTTAAGTCTTTGGCTTTTAGGAATTGGTGTTGATTTAAAAATTAGATTTATAGAAGCTATAATGATTGGAGCGGTTTTATTAGGATTATTTGGTAAAAAAAGGATCTAGATAATCATATATTTTAAGGATCAACTTTTTTAATAATAAAAATGTGGGGCGAAACCACTAAAACAATATTATGATTAAAAAGATTTTATGGGGCCTATTTTGGGGAATTATTTCCATTTTTTCTGCAAGGTTAATAAGCATATATCATATTCGAGGAAATAACTTTTATATATATGAATGCATTTCATTGATACTGTTTCTATCACTTGGTTTCTTTGTAAAATCAATTCGAGAAAAAATTATTAAAAAAGAAACTATCATTGGATTTATTGCTATTATTATATTTTTTGGCTCATTGATTGTTTTCAAGCGAGGTATTCGCGCTATCAACTCTTATTTAATAATGGCATTCACACCTTTTGCGTATTTACTATTTTTGAATTGGTATTTTAAAAAGGAAGATTCGAGTGATAATTAGTAAAACTAATTCTAATCAATTTTTGATGACGACAAAATTTTGGTTTAACTTTATTACAAGCTTAAATCATTCATTTTGTCGTCACTTAAATTTACAATCATACAAACGTCCTTGCATTGGGAGGATAAGGGCGCTAACCTAGATGCTTTATCTAAAAAAATTCTAGGAATTGAAGAGCCTACCGAGATTATTGTATTACCAGAGATGTTTACGACAGGTTTTAGTATGAACCCTTCCGTATTTGCTGAAACCATGGAAGGGCCGACGATTGACTGGATGCGTCGATTAGCTTCGGTAAAAAAATCTATACTTACAGGCTCCTTGATAATTGAAGAAGGGGGAAAATATTATAACCGTTTAGTGTGGATGCTTCCCAATGGTGAATTAGGTTATTATAATAAAAGGCATTTATTTGCTTTTGCGGGTGAGGATCAACATTATCACGCTGGGCAAAAAAGATTAATTGCAAGTGTTAAAGGTTGGAAAATTAATTTGCAAATTTGTTATGACCTGCGTTTCCCGGTTTGGGCGCGTCAACAATCGGATGAAAATAAAGAAAGCGAATATGATGTATTATTATATGTCGCTAATTGGCCCGAAAAAAGAAATCATGCATGGAAAACTTTACTTACTGCAAGAGCTATCGAAAATCAATGCTATACCATTGGTGTAAACCGAGTAGGATTAGATGGAAATAATATAATGCATAGCGGAGATAGTATGGTCGTGGGGCCTTTAGGAGAAATTTTATACCACTGCGCTCACGAAGAAGATGTTTTTCATATTACATTACAAAAAGAAGAATTAGTAAAAACGCGGGCGCAATTTCCATTTGGAAAAGATGCGGATGATTTTAATATCATAGATCATTTTTAAAATTAGATTTTTATTGTATACAAAGGCTCTTAGATTATTTATTTATGACACAAACCATTTCTGCACAAGAATTATTTACCGGAGATCGATGGCTTTCCAAAGTGGTCGTTGAAATGAATAATGGAAAAGTAGAAAGTATAAAAAGTGAAGGTTACAATCACGCAAGTGCATTTGCATTAGTAGTTCCCGCATTGATAGATTTACAAATTTATGGAGCGTATGGAAAATTATTATCTGAATTTCCAGAAGCGGATACCATTCAAAAAATATACGACTATTGTTTAGCAGGTGGGGTCGCCTATTTTCAACCCACATTAGCAACGCAAAGTGTAGAAGTAATTTTAAAATGTATCGATGCAGTAAAATCCTATAAAGACAATGGTGGTAAGGGTTGTATTGGATTACATATTGAAGGACCTTGGATTCATCCGGGTAAAAAGGGGGCGCATCAATCAGATCTCATTCACGCTCCCACTATGGATGAGGTTCAAAAAATATTAGAATACGGTAAGGGATATATTAGTATGATCACTTTGGCTCCTGAAATGGTGGATGAAAAAATAGTTGATTATATCGCAAGTGCTGGAGTAATTGTTTCTGCAGGTCATACAGATGCAACTTACGAACAAGCTACTAAAGCTTTTGATTCTAATATTACAGTTGCAACTCATTTATTTAATGCCATGAGCCCTTTACAACACAGATCACCCGGAGTGGTAGGTGCCATTTTTAATCATAAAAAAGTGATGAGCAGTTTGGTTGCCGATGGATATCATGTAGATTTTAATGCTATCAAAACTGCTAAGAAAATAATGGGTGAGCGTTTATTTTGTATTACCGATGCAGTCACGACAACATCAACGGGTCCCTATCAACATCAAATGATAGGAAATAAATATGAAAGCGCGGGCACTTTAAGTGGATCTGCACTAACACAATTACAATCCATTCAGAATTTGGTAGACGAAGTGGGTATTGAATTAGGTGAAGCTATTAAAATGTGTAGCTTATATCCTGCACAAGTGATGCATCAAGAAGGTATTAGCGGAAAAATTGAAATCAATAAAAACGCCGATCTACTTTGTTTATCAGCTGATCGACGTTTACTTAAAATAGTTACTGCTTAATTACTTGCCAAAAGCATTCCAGCCTTGTGCTGTTATATCAAATACATTTTTTCCTTTCGTAATTATTTTAGTGCCCTCTTCGGGATCGCACATATAACCTATCACGCTAATTTCTTCTTGTAAAGTTATTTTATCGTAGTCCGCTTGCTTCATCGTGAATAATAATTCATAGTCTTCTCCGCCATTTAGCGCACATACGGTGGGGTCTAATCCAAATTTAAAGGCGGCGGCTTTGCTGTCTTCGTGGATGGGAATTTTTTCTTCATAAATTCTGCAGCCCAAATTACTTTGCTTGCATAAATGCAATACATCACTGCTTAAACCATCGCTAACGTCCATCATGGCGGTAGGGATAATTTGTTGTTGCTCTAGTATGTTTAAAATATCTTTTCTGGCTTCGGGTTTTAAAAGTCTACCTACTATATAATCTTCGTTTTCAAGGGTGGGTTGTACTTGAGGATTTTCTAAAAAGATTTTCTTCTCCCTTTCCATCAAAGTCAATCCTAAAAAGGCACCCCCTAAATCACCTGATACACAAATAAGGTCTCCGCTTTCTGCAGTACTTCTTTTGACAAATTTATCCGGGGTCACTTCGCCAATAGCAGTTACAGAAATAATAAATCCTTTTTGAGAAGTAGAAGTGTCTCCTCCGATTAAATCAACACCATATAATTCACAAGCACGATTCACGCCTTCATAAAATTCTTCTAAGGCTTCTAAACTAAATCGGTTGCTAAACGCGATGCTCACTGTGATATGTGTGGGTTGTGCGTTCATCGCAAAAATATCACTCAAATTCACGATCACCGATTTGTATCCTAAGTGTTTTAAGGGTGTGTACATTAAATCAAAGTGTACCCCTTCAATTAATAAATCGGTAGTGATCACTGTTTGTTTTCCAAAATGATCAATCACGGCCGCATCATCACCGATTGATAAAACGGTAGATGCATTTTGAATTTCACAATTTTCGGTGAGATGATCTATTAAACCAAACTCTCCTAATTTTTCAATTTCTGTTCTTTCTGTTGACATATAAAATATTAAAGTGATCCTCCATTAATAACTCCTTGTAAAGAAGCATGAATTTTTCCGTTAGTGGCTATAATGCCCGGCTGATAAGGGCTGTAGGGGTTGCCTTTTAAATCGGTTACCTTTCCTCCTGCTTCTTCTACAATTAAGAATCCTGCTGCACTATCCCAAGCTTGTAGTTTGTGTTCATAAAATCCATCAAACCTTCCCGCTGCTGTCCAACATAAATCTAAAGCTGCACTTCCTAATCGACGAACAGGAATTGCTTTGCGAATTAGTTTTTCAAATATTTGTAGGGGTCCATTTTCAGTATCTAAATATTGATAAGGAAATCCAGTTACCAAACAACTACTTAATATATCCGACTTATTACTTACTTGAATTTTTTGACCATTTAAAGTTGCGCCTTTTCCTTTTTCTGCAATAAACATTTCATTCATAAAAGGATTATACACTGCACCTAAAATCATTTTGCCGTCTTGCTCTACTCCAATGCTAACACAGCAAATAGGAATTCCGTTGGCAAAATTAATGGTGCCATCAATGGGGTCTATAATCCATTTTGTAGTGGAGGCCGTTGGCATTTCGCCGGTTTCCTCGCTTAATATAAAATGATCAGGGTGGTTGTTTTGAATCACACTAAATATGGCTTTTTCGGAAGCATGATCTGCCTCGGTTACCAAATCGTTAAGTGTTCCTTTGTTTGATATCGTAAAGGTTCCGTTAAAATATTTTTTTAGTTCGTTGGCACCTGCGTCAATTGCCTGTAAAAGTGTACTTTTAATCATATGGCAAAAGTAGGTTCGTTTGCTCGAATAACATTCCTATTTTTGTGAATAAATGGAAAAAGATAAAACGATTGTGTAGATGCCGATTTTTGAGATAAAATTACCGAAGTCCGTTCATAAAGCACTAGGAATTCCCCCAAGAAGCCCTAAGAGAGCGCAGTTGCGTGTATTAAAAAAGCTAATGCGTCGCGCGCGTTACACGGCATTTGGTCAGCAAAATAAGTTTGATCAAATTTTACAAAGCAAACATCCTGCTAAGTTTTTTCAACAAACTGTTCCGGCATATAATTATAATAAAATATACAAAGATTGGTGGCACTTATCACTAGAGGGTCAGCCTGATATTTGTTGGCCAGGAAAGATTAAATTTTTTGCGCTTAGTAGTGGTACCAGCGAGGCGGCAAGCAAATATATTCCGATAACGAATGATTTATTGCGCGGGAATAAAGTGATTATGATTAAGCAACTTATTAGTTTGTTTAATTATCAAGATGTTCCACTGGCTTCTATTGGTAAAGGTTGGCTCACTTTGGGTGGTAGCACCGATTTGCAACAGGGGCCTGGATATTATGCGGGTGACCTGAGTGGTATCACTGCTAAAAAAGCTCCATTTTGGTTTCAACCATTTTACAAACCCGGTAAAAAAATTGCCAAAGAAAGAGATTGGAATAAAAAATTAAAAGAGATTGTAGAAAAAGCGCCCGAATGGGATATTGGATTTATTGTAGGCGTACCCGCTTGGATACAAATGTGTATTGAAATGGTGATTGAAAGATACAAGCTGAATAACATACATGAAATGTGGCCCAACCTTGCTTTTTTTGTGCACGGTGGTGTAAGCTTTGAGCCTTATAAACACGGCTTTGAAAAATTATTAGGAAAACCACTAGCGTATGTTGAAACTTATTTAGCAAGTGAAGGATTTTTGGCTTGGCAGGATAAACAAAACGCAACAGGAATGAGACTTTCCTACAATCAACATATCTTTTTTGAGTTTGTGCCTTTTGATGAAAAAAACTTTGATTCGAATGGGGAAATGATAGAAAATCCAGAAGCATTGCTTATTCATGAAGTGGAAGAGGGAAAAGATTATGCATTATTAATTAGCACGAGCGCCGGTGCCTGGAGATATTTAATTGGCGATACTGTAAAGTTTATTAATAAAGAAACGGCTGAAATTGTGATTACGGGTAGAACAAAACATTTCTTAAGTTTAGTAGGCGAGCATTTGAGCGTAGATAACATGAACAAAGCAATACAGTTAGTGAGTGAAGAAATGAATATATCTATTCCAGAATTTGGTGTGGCGGGTGAGCCGATGGGTTCTTTTTTTGGGCACCACTGGTTTGTAGCAAGCGCGGATGAGGTAGATGCGGTATTACTCGCGCGCGCTATAGACGAAAAATTAAAAGAATTGAATGACGACTATGCTGTTGAACGCAATAGCGCTCTAAAAAGTATTCGTGTAACCGTTTTAAAAGAAGACACTTTTATGTCCTTTATGGAAAGCAAGGGAAAGGTAGGTGGTCAACATAAGTTTCCGCGTGTGTTGAAAGGAAAAATGTTAGAAGATTGGAATCAATTTATATTAAATCATTAAGATGTTGGCACCTGTTGTAAAAGGAGTTTTATTGGGATTGATTTTAAGCATTTCAATGGGTCCTGTTATTTTTGCAATCCTAAAACAAAGTTTAACCAAGGGAAAACAAGCGGGTTATATATTTGTTGCAGGAGTATCAGCAAGCGATATTAGTTTATTGTTTATTTGTAATGTTTTTGCGAGCTGGTTTGTATTGATTTTAGACCACAAAGCGCTTGTTGCTTTATTGGGTGCTGGTTTTTTATTGCTCACCGGACTTTATACTTTGTTTTTTAAGAAAATTGTGTTGCCGGTGATTGATGCTGACAACGAGCCGTCTTATAGAAAGAGAGATTATGTGGGTATGTTTATGTCCGGTTTTGCGATGAACACGCTTAACCCAAACGTTTTTTTATTTTGGTTTGCCTGGACTGCAGCGATTGGAACTTTAGCAGCGGATGCCGCCAACCCCATTCATTATAAACTTCTCGTGTTTGTACCCTGTTTGGTGGTATTGCTTTTATCTGATTTAATAAAAGTGGCCCTTGCTAGTAAACTTCGCCCAAAACTTACGGAGAAAA
>CANBSH010000012.1 GCA_947372105.1 Chitinophagaceae bacterium | reverse complement strand
AAACAGAAAAAATACTTGGCTTTATTTCTAAAATCATTAAAAATTGCTAAATTCATAAAAGAATCAATTCTAATTATGCCTGCAACCCCCCTTTCAAGTAAATTAGGCTTAGCTCCCTATAAAGGGACATGGAATAAGGCAACTGCAAAACATTTGCTAAAGCGATTGCAATTTGGCGCCAAGAAATCGGACATAGATTATATGCTAAGCAAAGGAATGGTGGGTGCGGTGAATGAATTATTAAATCCTACTACTCCTTACCCTGCTCCTCCTTTAAATGATTATAGTTCTGCTACTGTGATTGATACTACTGTGGTTTTAGGAGCTACTTGGGTAAATAATTTCAATACTGATGGGACTGTAAATAGTTACAGAAGATTGGGATTGAAAAAATGGCTGGTGGGCCAAATGATTAATCAAGATAGAAGTATCACAGAAAAGATGTGTTTGTTTTGGGCCAATCATTTTAGTACGGAATCGGATGTCATTGCTTATGGCAATTATGTTTTTACACATCACGATACCATTCGCAAAAATTGTCTGGGAAATTTTAAGCAACTGATTAAATTAATTACAACTGATGCTGGTATGTTAAGATATTTAAATGGTTATTTAAATACTAAAACCGCACCAGATGAAAATTATGGCAGAGAATTACAAGAATTATTTACGTTAGGAAAAAATGTTGCCGTAAAATATACTGAAGATGATGTAAAAGCAGCAGCTAAAGTGCTTACAGGTTGGAGAATTAATAGCACTTATAGCGTTTACTTTGAACCTACCGTTCACGACACCACCAACAAACAATTTTCGGCCTATTACAATAATAAAATCATCACTGGTAAAACATTGGCAGCAGGTGCCACAGAAACTGATGAGTTAATTAGTATGATTTTTGAAAGACCGGAAGTAGCCAAATTTATCTGTCGAAAAATTTATCAGTTTTTTGTGTACTACTATATTGATGATACTATTGAAACTAATATCATCACTCCTTTAGCTGACATCTTTATCAAAAATAATTTTGAAATTAAACCAGTCTTAGATGCTCTTTTTAAGAGTGAGCATTTTTATGATTCACTATATTTTGGTTGTCAAATAAAAAGTCCCATTGAACATGTAGTAACTTGTATTAGAGAATACAATATCGTCTTCCCTAATGCCGTTACCGATTACGCTGACGCTTATTACTTATTTAATAATATGTTGAATCAAATGATTAGTATTGGCCAAAACCCAACAGATCCGCCTAATGTAGCAGGCTGGCCCGCATATTATCAAACACCAGAATATTATGAACTTTGGATCAATGCAGACACCTTACCCAAGCGAAATAAATTCACCGATTTAATGGTAGAAACCGGTTATACTCGAAATGCCAAAAAAGTAGTCATCAACCCCATTGATTTTGCAAAATCAATAAGTGCGAATCCTAGCGATCCTAATATTTTGATAGACGATTTGTTTTCGTTTTTACTCTCTACTGATGTCACTACTGCTTTTAAAGCAAATCTTAAAAAACAAATTTTATTAAGTGGGCAAGTAAGTGATTACTATTGGACAGATGCATGGAATAATTATTTAACGACACCGACTACTATCAATTTTAATATTGTGAATGTGCGATTAAAAACTTTATTAAAATATATTATGAACATGCCCGATTATCAATTACAATAATGGAAAGAAGAAAATTCATACGAAATAGTTTGGCTTTATTAACGCCCACCATTATTAGTGGTAATCCTATTCATATTTTGCAGGATCATCCTATTATTAATCCTGAATTATTGGCTTCCGTGAACAACGATAGAGTGTTGGTGATTATTCAATTGAGCGGCGGAAACGATGGTTTAAATACAGTCATTCCTATTAGTAGCTATTCCAAATATTATAATGCCAGAACTAATATTGCGATTCCAGAAAATAAAGTTTTAAAATTGGACGGATATGATGCAACAGGCCTAAACCCTGCAATGACTTCTTTTCAAAAATTATTTAATGAGGGTAAATTAAATGTGGTGCAATCCGTAGGATACCCTCAACCTAATTATTCTCACTTTAGAGCTACTGATATTTGGATGACTGGTTCTGATAGCAACCAATATATTAATACGGGATGGATGGGTAGGTATTTAGACAATACTTATGCTAATTATCCAAATGACTACCCTAATGATATTAACCCTGATCCTTTAGCCATTCAAATTGGATCTATTACCAGTCTCACTTGTCAAGGACCGGTGGTGAATATGGGATTGAGTATTTCCGACCCTAGTTCTTTTTATAATTTAATTGATGGCACGGAAGAAGCTGTTCCTAATACCAATGGGGGATATGAATTAAGTTTTGTAAGAAGAATCGCAAAACAAAGTAATAAATATGGAGTAAGAATAAAAGCAGCTTCGGATAGCGTCACCCAACAAGTAACATACCCTAATAACTCATTGGCATCTCAATTAAAAATTGTTGCTAGACTCATAAAAGGTGGTTTACAAACCAAAGTATACTTAGTAAACTATGGTGGATTTGATACTCATTCGGGGCAAACTAACAGCACCGATACTACTATTGGAGTACATGCTAATTTATTAAATGCGGTTTCAGAATCTGTCAATGCATTTCAAAATGATATAAAAGGTTTAGAAATTGACGACAGAGTGATTGGTATGACTTATTCAGAATTTGGAAGACGTATTAAATCCAATGCAAGTGGTGGAACCGATCACGGGGCTGCTGCACCTTTATTTTTATTTGGTAAAAATGTAAGAGGAGGTGTGTTTGGAGATAATCCTGATCTACCTATCAGCGCTACCGTCAATGATAATATCCCTTATCAAAATGATTTTAGAAGTGTCTATAATTCTATATTGAAGAATTGGTTTTGCGTAAATGAAACCAATGAGTTACAAATCATGTTGAAAAAATTTCCTACACTTCCGCTCATCAATGCAAGCGTTTGTGGGGTTGCCATGGAAAGTTCTGTATTTTCAGGAAATTCAATGATCAACAATTATCCGAATCCATTTAATGCATTTACAAGAATTGAATTTAAAACCGATGGCGGACCTACCTTATTACAATTATTAGATACTACAGGGGCAGTCATTAAAATATTAATTGACACTACTTATGCTTATGCAGGCATGAATAGCTATACATTATTTGGCAATAATTTACATGCAGGCGTCTATTATATTAGAGTTCAAAACGGAGTCAACCAATATGTGAAGACTATTATTAAGTTGTAAGGAGATGAAGTTATAAGTAAATCTTGGCTCATTTAACGAGTTTTGAAATTTTCATTGTGAGATTAATATTTAAACCATTCTTCGGATAGATTGTCTAATTTTATAATACGATGTCATCCGATTCAGAATTAATAATCCAGTTTCAACAGCATATTAACCGTGAACAAGTTTTCACGCAGTTAATGCAAAAGCATCAGGCGAAGGTATATCACCAAATAAAAAGAATGGTGTTAAATCATGATGACGCGGACGATGTGGCTCAAATTGTATGGATTAAGATTTGGGATAAATTAGATGGTTTTAAAATGGAAAGCGAGTTTACGACTTGGCTATTTAGGATTGCCTATAATGAAACCCTCAATTTTATAACCAAGGAAAAGCGCAAAGCCACTTCCTCTTTTGACCAAGACAATGGGGACTACGAAACTCATTCTAGTCAAACCGACGCTCCCAAAAGCACCGAAATTCAAATTCAACTAGAACAAGGTATTAAGCAACTCCCTGAAAAACAGAGATTTGTGTTCATGCTTCGTTATTTTGATGAATTGAATTATGAAAAAATTGCAAGTATAACAGGCACGACTGTAGGCGGAGCAAAAGCCAATTATCATCAAGCTATTAAGAAATTAGAGCAATTTATAAAAGGACATTAAACCCAAGTAATAATATACTGTCAAATAAGCGCAATGGAACAAAACCACTTACATAACGAACTTGAAAATGACCAAAAATTAGCTGAGCAGCTTTTTTCAAAAGAAAGCCTTTCTCAGTTTAATGAAGGTAAGATGGAAGCTCCCCATTTTTACTTTGAAAATTTTAGTGCCCGCGTTTTAAATAAGATAGAAAAAGCCAATCAAGGCAAAGCAAAAATTTTCACGCTATCTAGATTTTCTAGATATGCTGTAGCTGCAACATTATTATTAGCAGTCGCTACTACTTTTATTATTACAAATAAAAGTTTGCAACCAGAAATAACAGATACTAAAGTGGCCGATATTAATATTCAAGAAATTTCTAACGAAGAAATTGAAGCCTATGTTAACGACAATGAATCCATAGCGGAAGTAGATTGGCAGTCAGAACTTTCAAAATATAGTAATCATGTTGACCCTGTAAATGGCAGCAATGATACCATTGAAACCAATTTAGAATAAAGGAAATATTTAAAAAATTATTGAACAAATTTAATATTCGCATTTAATAAATAAACAACTATGAAACAATTATTCTACACACTATGTTTGAGCTTGTTAATAGTATCAGCTAGTGCACAAGGAGATCCTGGAAGACCTCCACGTCCAAATGATCAACGTGAACAAGGTGGTCAACGCCCACCTCGCAATCGTGAAATGATGCAAGACAGAAAAGACCGAGGACCAATGAGCCCCGAGAAAAAGGCAAATATTGAAATGTTTAAAATTCAATTTGTCACTAAAAAATTAAATTTAACAGCTGCAGAAGCTCAGTCATTTTGGCCGGTATATAATGAGCATAAAAATGCTATGCAAGCAATTTTAAAAGAAAAGAAAGACAAGGAAATCGATATGGAAGAATCTATATTGGCTGCCAGAAAAAAAATGGCTACTGCGTTAAAGCCAATTTTGAAAACAGATGAAAGAGTGAATGAAGCATTAAAAGTAGACAGAGAGTTTTTACGTAGAGTTCGTTTTGAAATGTTCCGCAGAAAAGGAATGCCTCAAAGGCCTTCTTAATTAAATGAAAATTTTCAGTTTAAGTTATTATTGTTAAAATAAAAAGCGTTCTAATGAAAATTAGGGCGCTTTTTTAATTTTCGCAATTCTCTCCATCACAGCAAGGCATAATATTAGTGCCACATATACTACACTGATAATGACCGTGAACCATCACGGGCTCTGTTTGTTGAGAGCAAATGGGACAAATTTGTATTGCCATATTATTTAATATAATAGAAGGTGAAATTTAGTCAATCTTCCCCCCCCTGTTTTAATGCTTTTTGTATCTTACAGAAGTATTCAAGTAATACTGCATAGGTTAGCTTGAGCTTCTAATTTTAAAGTTACAATATTATGAAAAAAGTTTTAGTGGGATTTTTAAGCATTTTTATTATTTTATCAAGTATATCCTTATACAACACCTTTAATAATAAACCGGTTGCCAACAACAGCAAGGTCGTACTTGATCCATTGCCAATAGATGCCATTGCACATATGGGACAAGCCATTCAAATTAGCACGGAAACCCCAGATGATAATTACAAGTACGATAGTGCTATTTTTTATAAATATCGCCAGTGGATGGATCTCACTTATCCCACTGTTAAAGCAAGATTGCCTAGAACTATCATTGATAGTTTCAATTATATCTATGAATGGAAAGGCACGGACACTTCCTTATTGCCTATAGTTTTGATGGCCCATTATGACGTGGTACCTGTAGAAGCTTCTGCCGTGAAATTATGGCATGCTAAGCCTTATGGTGGCGAAGTGAAAGAGGGATATATATGGGGAAGAGGTGCCTTAGATGATAAAGCCAGCATGGTTAGTATTTTAGAAGCAACCGAGCAACTTTTAAAAACAAGCTTTCAGCCTAAACAAACTATTTTATTATGTTTCGGATCCGATGAAGAGTCCAATGGACGTGGTGCATTGGCTATGGTAAAATATTTCAAAAGTCAGCATCAAAGATTTGATTTAGTAGTAGATGAAGGGGGTGAAATTTCAACAGAAGACATGAAGGATGTCAAGCATCCAATAGCTTCTATAGGTGTAGGAGAAAAGGGATATGTGACTTTGGTTTTAACTGCCCAAAAAGAAGGCGGTCATTCTTCCATCCCAGGAAAAACAAGTTCCATTGATTTATTGAGTAAGGCTATTTATAAATTGAGAGAAAAAGAAATGCCAGCTAAAATAATTCCTCCAATCAAGGCTTACCTCACAAGAACAAGTGCATATACTGACAATTTTTGGAAAAAGATGTCATTATCAAATTTATGGTTATTTGAAAAATGGGTGTTAAATGATATGTCAGAAGCGCCTGCCTCTAATGCATTAATTAGAACCACTATTGTACCCACGGTATTTAATAGTGGTGTTAGAGACAATGTGATTCCTACTTTTGCAACTGCTTACGTGAATAGTAGAATTTTGCCTGGTGAAACGCAACAAGATGTTTTCAATTTTGTAACGAAAACCATTAATGATACTCAAATTAAAGTAACCTATTATCCCAACTATAGTACCCTACCTTCTTCCACTACCGATATTAATAGTAGTGCTTTTAAGAGAGTGGAGAAAGCAATCAATGCAACAATTGATAATGTAGTGATAGCGCCTGTTATTATGGTAGGTGCCACTGATTCTAGAAGTTACAGAGACCTTAGTGATGGTGTGGTGAACTTTAGTCCACTAACCAATGCAAAAGGATATCATGGCATTGACGAACGCTTATTAATTACCGATTTACAAAAAGGTATTCAGTATTATACCTTATTAATTAAAGGAGAAAAATAAAAATATGAAACCATTATTTATCATAAGTTTTATTTGTTTATGTATGACAACTCGTTCGCTAGGGCAATATCAAAATTTATATTCTGAGATTCCTAATTTTATCCAAACTGAAAATCAGGAAGCTGTGACCAATACCGATGGCATTTTACGCATCGAAAAAGTATCTATCCCCGGTTATCAATATTTTAGAGTGGCACAAGACAATCAAAAAAGACCTTGTGTTATTATTTGTCCAGGCGGAGGGTACCGCATACTAGCTGCTTCACATGAAGGCACTGAGGTAGCAAAATTTTTTAATAGTATTGGCGTGAATGCCATTGTATTAAAATACAGAATCCCTGATAGTCAAAAACAAATCAATAAAAGTATTGCTCCTATTCAAGATGCACAAACAGCTATTTATTTAGCGCGAAAAAACGCGTCAGCTTGGGGTATAGATGAACATAAAATTGGGATCATGGGTTTTTCTGCTGGAGGACACTTAGCTTCTACAGCAGCCACTCATTTCAAAGAAAAATATATTTCAAATACAGAAGGATTTTCACTAAGACCCGATTTTCAAATCCTTATTTACCCTGTGATTACTTTTAATAGCTTTGGCCATATGGGTTCTCGTAACAATTTAATTGGCCCAGTTATTAAGGAAGATGAGGTTCATTATTTTAGCAATGAAGAACAAGTAAGCAGTGAAACGCCTCCCGCATTTTTAATACATGCAAAAGATGACACCACAGTGCCCGTAGCAAATAGTACTGAATATTACCAACAATTATTAGCACATCAAGTAGCAGCCGAAATTTACTTATTCGAAAAAGGTGGGCATGGTTTTGGAATGAAAAATAAAACCAGTGATATATATTGGCCAAGCTTATTGCAAAAATGGATGCAAAGTAATCATATTATATCTCCTTAAAAAAGGTAATTACGTGGACAATACCTAAATTAAAACTTTATTCCATAAATTCATTATACTATAATAAATTCATTAAACTATTATTCATTAAATTCTTTAAACTTTTTGTATAAAATCAAACTAGTACCTTTAACTTCTTATTTTATTTATTTTAATTTTTTTAAATTTCAAAAATATGCGTCAATTCATTACTATCGCTTTTGTTATTATTAGCGTATCCCTTTCGGCACAAAAAACAATTCTTATTAAATGTGGTAAATTATTAGATACTAAAACAGGAATGGTTTCTGAAAAACAAAATGTTTTAATCAAAGGAAATCAAATTGTTTCCATATCCTCTAGTTCAGTAGCTGCCGATTCAATCATCGATTTAAGTAATTATTTTGTAATGCCAGGTTTAATAGATTGTCATACCCATGTAGTATTACAAGGAGATATCACTTCCGAAGACTATGATGTACAAGTGTTGAAAGAATCTATCCCTTATCGTGCTATTAGAGGTACTAAGAGCGTGGAAAGAGCTTTGTTAAACGGATTCACTACCATTCGAGATTTAGGTACTGAAGGTGCTGGCTTTACCGACGTGGATTTAAAAAAAGCAGTGAATAAGGGAGTTATTAATGGACCAAGAATGTGGGTGTCCACATTGGCAATCAATACTACTGGACATTACCCAATTAAGGCAAGTGATTATGCTTGGGAATTAAAATTACCTAAAGGATTACAAGAAATTACGGGGGCTGATGAAGCAAGAAAAGCAGTACGTCAACAAATTGAACAAGGTGCTGATTGGATAAAAATATATGCAGACAGAGGTTACTACCGTTTAGCTGATGGATCCTTTAGATCACTTCCTAATTTTACTACGGATGAAATAAATGCCATTGGTGATGAGACACTCAGGAGCAGAAAAAAATTAGCAGCACACGCTATGACTCGTGATGGAATTATTGCAGCTATCAATGCAGGAGCAAGTACCATAGAACATGGCAGTGGTATGGATGAAGAGTGTATGAAATTGATGGCTGATAAAGGAATTTTTTGGTGTCCAACTTTGTTTGTAAATGAATACGTGGCAGAAGGAAGAGCCAAGTTAGGCAGCCCTATTAATTTATATTTTCAACAATCCATTCAAGCAACATTTAAAAAAGCAATTAAAATGGGAGTGAGATTGGCTTATGGAACCGATATTGGAGGATACGATTGGGGTTTACCACAAGCAAAAGATTTTACTTATTTTGTGGATTGGGGTTTAACCAATGTGCAAGCGATTCAAACAGCCACTACTACAGCCGCAGAACTATTAGGCATGCAAGGTAAAATAGGAGAAATCAAGGCCGGTGCTTTTGCAGACATTGTAGCATTAAAAAAAGATCCTACTAAAGATATTACTGCATTGCAACAAATTGACTGGGTGATGAAAGATGGTAAAGTATTTAAAAACTAATTCGTTATTTAATTGCGCTCATGTCAGACATTATTATTGTAATTTTTATTCTAGGATATCTTGCGATTATATTAGAAAATAAAATTCGTGTCAATAAAGCAGCAACAGCGCTTTTCATGGGAGCATTAAGCTGGGGCATCATCGCTACGCAAGCTTTTTTAGTACAAAATATTTTAAATGATTTACAAATTCATTTAATAGCGATTAGCGAATTGGTATTTTTTTTACTTGGCGCTATGACTATTGTAGAAATTATTGACGCGCATGACGGATTTCAAGTAATAGCAGAAAAAATCAAAACGGATCGGCCGATTTTATTAATATGGAAGATCGCAATTATTACTTTTTTCTTGTCTGCAATATTAGATAATTTGACTACCGCCATAGTAATGGTTTCAATTATCAATAAAGTATCAGAAGATAAAAAAGCAAAATGGTATTTATTTGGCTTGGTGATCATTGCCGCTAATGCAGGTGGGGCATGGAGTCCCATTGGTGATGTGACTACTACCATGCTATGGATGGGGGGTCAAATAACCAGTTTGAATATTATGCACCAAACTTTTTTAGCAAGTTTTATTTGCATGGCGATTCCCACTTGTATCATTAGTTATAAATTAAGAGATAGTAAGATTACAATATCATCTAATCATTTACATGATAGTTCCAACAATCATATTTTAGAAAATAATATTATAAAAAATATATCCTCTTCAAAAGCATCGTCCAATGAACGAAATGTCATATTATTTCTTGGATTAGGTTGCTTTATTGCAATACCTGTTTTTCATTTTTTTACACATCTACCGCCCTATTTAGGTATGTTATTTTGCTTAAGCATTATGTGGATTACGACAGAATTATTACATCATCAAAAAACGGAATCTGAAAAAGATCATTTATCGGCACAACAAGCATTGCAAAAAATAGATGTACCTAGTATGCTTTTTTTTATTGGGATTTTACTTTCTGTGGCAGCATTACAAGTCACAGGCATTTTATCACAAATAGCTTTAGGCTTAGATCATTACGTACACAATGTTTATGTTTTAACAGGCAGCATTGGTCTTTTATCGGCAATACTTGATAATATTCCATTGGTAGCAGGCGTTCAAAATATGTATCCATTAGTTCAATTACCAACGAATCATATATTTTGGGAATTATTAAGCTATTGTGCGGGAACAGGGGGGTCTTGTTTAATCATTGGATCTGCCGCTGGTGTGATGGTGATGGGGCTTGAAAAAATAAGTTTCGGGTGGTACCTCAAAAATATAAGTTGGATGGCACTTATTGGATTCTTAAGTGGTATGCTTATGTTTTTGTTACAGCAACAATTTTAGATAAGTCATTAATATCACTCATTTTTTACTTTACACCCCTTCCAGCCAAAAAAAGCGACTACTAAAAAAGCGATCAAAGGAACAAAATAACCTAAGTTAATATTGCCCGTACTGTCTGTGATAAACCCAAAAATTCTGGGTAAGATAGCCCCACCCACAATAGACATCACAATCAAACTACTCGCCATTTCGGTATCAGTGCCTAAATTTTTTATGCCTAATGAAAATATAGTAGGGAACATGATAGACATAAAAAAGCAAATACCAATTAATGCATAAATAGTAATCATTCCACTAGCCATGATTGCTAATACACATAAGGCTGCAGAAAACAATGCATATATAGTAAGTAAGGTAGCTGGTTTTATATATTTCATTAAAAAGGTTCCTAAAAAACGACCTATTAAAAAAGCGACGCCTCCTATACTTAAATAATCTGCAGCTTGCACTTCCGTGATCCCCGCAGAATGAGTGGCGTATAATATGAATAAGCTTAAAACACAAACCTGCGCTCCTACATAAAAAAATTGCGCCACTACTGCCCAACTTAAGTGGGCGTGTCTAAAGGTTTTTAATAAGGAAGGCGTTTCGCTGGATTCATTTTTCGATCTTAAATCGGGAAGTTGAATAAAGTAAAATAATATAGCAATCACTAATAAAACAATTCCTAAAATGGTATAAGGCGTTTTTACGGTATACGCTTCAGTTGCCAAAGCCACTTTACGCACCGATTCGGTCATTGTGCTTAATTCAGTATCTGAATATCCTTTTGTTAAGATCACTCTTGCTCCAATAGCGGGTGCTAATGCCACTGCTAAGCCATTGAAGGATTGTGCTAAATTTAATCTTTGAGTGGAAGTAGCAGGATCGCCTAATGCTGAAGCATAGGGATTAGCTGCAGTTTCTAAAATAGTTAACCCGCAAGCAATTACAAAAAGGGCTATTAAAAAATAATTATAGGATTGATGATTCGCCGCTGGTACAAATAAAAATGATCCCACTGCAAATAATAATAAACCTGTGATAATTCCCATTTTATACCCCCATCTTTTCATAATATATCCCGCAGGTAAGGCCATCATAAAATAGGCTATAAACACCGAAGAGTCTACTAAAGTAGATTGCGTCGTGGTAAGTGTGAACGACTTTTTTAAATGAGGAATTAATATGGGATCTAGGTTATGGGCAAAGCCCCAAAGGAAAAATAAACAGGTTACTAATATAAAAGGCAGAATGTCTTGTTTAGTTTTTTGCATAGCATGATCAAATTATAATTAAATATAATTCTTCAAAATGATAAATAAAGAAGATTCTATGAAAAAATGATTGGAAATTTTAATTATGGCCTACATTTGAAATCACATTTAACGAATTCTATCTTATGAAAAAGTATCTTTTTATCTTCTTGGCAACCTGTCTATTGGCAGCGACTTATCTTCCCACTAAAGCGGCTACTCCTCGAGATTATTATTGGATTAAGGTGTACCACTGTAGTTCGGCAGAACAACTAAATCATATTGATCAGTATTTAGAAAATACTTATTTGCCTTTCTTACATCAATCTGGCATCAAAAAAGTAGGCGTCTTTGCTCCTATTGGAAACGACACAAGTAGTGATAAGCGCATTTTTGTTTGGATTCCTTTAAAGTCATTACAACAGTTAGATCAATTAGAAGCAAGCATTGAAAAAATAGATCCCATGGGAGAAGATGCTTTAATACATTTAGATAATAAAGATAGTAGCTTGCCTTATAACAGAATTGAAAGTATTTTAACAAAGGCCTTCAAAATGCAGCCTCAGTATGAAACAAAATCTGATTTAGTAAAATCTTCAGACAAAATTTTTGAATATCGTAGTTACGAAAGCGCAACAGAAGATATGCACTTAAGAAAAGTACATATGTTTAATGAAGGCGGGGAAATTGCTTTATTTAAAAGATTAAATTTTAATGCTATTTTTTATTCCAAAGCTATTACAGGTGCACGTACGCCCAATTTAATTTATATGACCAGCTTTAAAAATATGGCAGACAGAGACGCTCATTGGAAAACTTTTCAAAGTGATCCTGAATGGAAAAAATTATCTGCAGCTCCAGAATATTTGAAAACAGTAAGCAAAAACGAGACGATCTTAATGAAAGCTAAAGCTTACGGCGACTTTTAGTCAATTAAATTAATTCCGGTTAACTTAATCAATTCTAATTGTGCATTGCATAATTGAAATTGATATTGTAATTGATTTAATAAAGCACGTTGATAATCGGCGTTGGTGGAAGTAATTTCCAATGGAGTCGCTGTACCATTTTTCAATTTGCTCACACTTAATTTTTGAGCTAAAGCAGCTTGTTCAATTTGAGTCGCAGCATTCTTAATTCTTTTTTCATTGCTTTCAATATCAATCAGTGCGGCTGTAATATCTTTTTCTAGTTCAGAAAGTAATGAACTTACATTGGTTTCAGTTAAAGACAAATTATGTTCCTGTATTTTGATTTGCTGTTTGGTTTTACCTCCATTAAACAAGGGGAAGGAAAACCCAATACCTGCATTATAATTAAACCTTGGATCACTAATCGCTGGCAGGTATCCATTTCGAGAACCCATGCTTGCTTTTAAACCTACGATGGGCTTTTCACTTAATTTACTAATTGCCACTTCCGATTTAGAAACCTCTACTCTGTCTTTTGCTACTGCATAAGTGGGATTATGTTGAACCGCTAATTGTATGGCTTCTTCTAATGTATATTTTTTTAAAGCAATTTGAAGCGTACCATCTTTTACTGCATTAATACCAGTTGCGTAATTTAATAAGTTTAATAATTTTTTTAAATTAGTCTCTAAGTCAATTTTTTTATTGATTTCATTATCAATTTTAGATTGTATAGTTAATACATCTAATTGAATTGCATTTCCATTTTTTAATTGCGCTTCTAAAATAGATTTGTTCTCATTTAATAATTGTAATACTTGTTCTTGAATTTGAATGGCTTTTTTAGCAAACACTACTTGAAAATAAACCTGGCTAATTTGTGTAAACAAGCTCACTTTCAATTGCTCTGCTACATGATGCGCTGCTTGTAATTCATTTTTAGATTTTTCAATGTTGGCTTTTAATCTTCCAAAATCAAATAAAGTATAATTAGCATTCACAGCTGCCGATACATTATGCTCGGGAGCAAATTGAAATGTTTTCTCTCCAAATGCCACTTCAATCTTTGGTTTTACATACGCATAGCTTGCATCCAATGTGACATCTGGATATTGATTGAGTTCGGTTAGTTTTAATCTATCCTCTGCTAATTGCACAGACTGTTGCACTTCCTTCACTTTAGAAAAAGTATTTAAGGATTGTAACATTAAATTTCTCAATTCTCCATTGACTAAATTTTGAGCATTACTATTTTGAAACATAGCAACAGTCATCAACAGAATAACAATAATTTTTTTCATACTCATTTTTTTAAAAGCATTTGCTTTAATCCTATTTAATGTGCCTCTGCAGCAGCTTTTGCAGCGGCAGAAGGGTCGGTCGTTTTTTTAACTCTCAAAAACATTACAAGTGGAATCACTACTATAAAAAAGATACCTACTAATCTAAAAGTATCTAAATAAGACAAGTAGTAAGCCTGTCTGTCCACGGACATATCAATCATTTTATACGCACGCTGTGTGGCGCCATGTACATCACCAGTTTTTGCAATAATACCTTGCGAGATCGCATTCACGCGTTCATTCCATTGAGCCCCGCCTGATGGTAAATTAGATACTAAATTAGTACGGTGTTTGAAATATTGTTGAGCTACATAATTATTAGCAATCGCAATTCCAAATGCTCCCCCTAATTGACGAATCATATTATTTAAAGAAATGCCAGCTGCATAATCCTTAGGTGCCAGTCCCACTACCGCTTGATTAATTAAGGGTAATTGACTCATTGAAATCCCAAAAGCTCTGATTAATAAGGGCCAAAAGAAATCCCATTTGCCTGCATCCGGCGGCATGGAAGCACTATAAAATGCATAGACCGAAAACAAACTAAAGCCTACTATTACAAATGGAATAGGCGTTACTCCCTTGCTCATGAGCTTACCAATAATGGGCATCATGATGACTCCAGCCAAAGTAGGCGGTAATAAGGATATACCTGTTTCAAAGGCTGTAAAACCCATCACTCTCTGAGCCAATACGGGATACACAAATACCGATGTAAATAAACCAAAGCCAGCTACAAAAGTAAATATGGTAGTAAAAGCTAAGTTTCTATTTTTTAAGACTCTTAAATTAACCGCGGGTTGTTTGATATTTAATTCATACAGAACAAATGAAATCAAACCAATAAACGCAATTCCTGAACAATAACGAATGGTTTCACTATTAAACCATTCTTCAGATTCTCCACGTTCTAATACATATTGTAAGCAACCAATACCCGCCATCAATAACATAATACCGGTGTAATCAATTTTAATAGCATCTTTCCCCTTTCCTTCTCCTTCCTTTTTATCAATAAACGTGAAAGCTAAAAAAGTAGCTATAATTCCGATGGGGATATTGATTAAAAATATAAGTGGCCAACTATTATGTTCAATAATCCAACCGCCTAAAGTGGGGCCTAAAGTGGGACCTAATACAATTCCCATTCCAAATAAACCCGCTGCCATAGGACGATCCTTTGGTTCAAAGGCATCAAATAAGATAGCTTGCGAAGTGGATAATAGGGCTCCGCCTCCTATCCCTTGTACAAATCGCCATATAATGAGTTCTATTAAACTGTCTGATTGTCCACACAAATAAGAAGCAGCCGTAAATATGATCATCGAAACGATGTAATAATTTTTACGGCCAAAATATTCTGCTAAAAATCCGGTTAAAGGAATGATGATCACATTGGCAATAGCATAAGCAGTAATCACCCAACTCACATCTTCAATACTCACGCCTAAACTTCCTGAAATATCATTTAGCGCCACATTCACAATAGAAGTGTCTATCAACTCCATAATGGCAGCTGATACAGTCGTGATAACAATGATTGCTTGAGCGAATCCTTTAGGCGTTGCCATGTATACTATTTGTCAACGGTGATAAATACGCTCATGCCTGCTCTTAATTTATTTTTAAGCGCTGGTTGTTGCTGAATCGCAATTTTTACAGGAATACGTTGAGTCACTTTAATAAAGTTTCCACTAGAATTATCAGGAGGCAATAATGAAAATTTGGCACCAGTAGCTTCACTTAAACTTTCAATAGAACCTTCTATATCTAAATCAGGGAATGCGTCAACTCTGATTTTTACTTTTTTGCCTTCATACAAAGCATCTAATTGACTTTCTTTAAAATTCGCAACTATCCAATAGCTGCTATCATTTACAATAGAAAATAAAGGAGTGCCTGCTTGTACAAATTGTCCAATACTAATATTTTTCTTTCCGATTCTTCCAGAACTAGGCGCCGAAATGGTAGTATAAGATAATTTAAGTTCTGTTTCTTTTATTTTAGTTTTCTTAATGTCAATCATTGCCAAAGCTCTGTTCACATTTTCTTTTAAAACGGCAATTCTATTATTCGCTGTAGCATATTCAGTTTGCGCATTCGTAGCTTCCTGAGTAGCAGCAGATAATTGGTATTCGCTTTCTTCTAATTGCTTTTTTGTAATGGCTTGTTCTTTAAATAAATTTTGATCACGAGATAAATCTGTGCTTACTTTTTTTAATCTGATATTTTTTAAATCAATGACACCCTTATTATTTTTTAAAGAAAGGATAGCATTTTCTAGTTGCGCTTTGGCATTAGACACTTCTGCGATAGTTTGTTCCAAATCTGCTTTTTGTTCTTCTAATTGCATTTTTAATTCGGCATCATCTAATTCCACAAGCAATTGATTTTGCTTCACAGAATCATAATCCTTTACTTGTAATGTTTTCACGTATCCGGCAATTCGGGTAATTACAGGGACAATAGAAGTTTCAATTTGAGCATTATCGGTAGTTTCATGGGTGATAGAAAAGACCACTTTGCGACCTCCAAAATATACGGCTACTACTAATAATATACTAATAACCACTTTTCGGATAATAGCTTGTTTTTTAATTTTTTGTGACTCCATTTTATTAAAAAGTTTATTTGCGAATTAAGTGGCGAATTTACAGCAAAACAACGATTTAGTATATTAATTTTGATATATGAATAATCTTAATGGCTTATCAAGTTGGGCCCATGATTTAAAATTAGTGGACACCATGCCAACTTTATTCTTAGGGCATGGCAGTCCAATGAACGCCATTGAAGAAAATGAGTTTGTAGCAGGATTTAGAAATATATCCAAATCTATCCCCACTCCCTCGGCGATTCTTTGTGTTTCAGCCCATTGGTTTACCCAAGGAACCATGGTCACTGCGATGGAAATGCCTAAAACTATCCATGATTTTACAGGATTTCCGCCCGCTTTATATGAGGTGAACTATCCAGCACATGGGGACCCATCCTTAGCGGCCTATACAAAACAACTTTTGCAACCAAAAACGGTAGAACTGGATGAAAAATGGGGTTTAGATCATGGCGCTTGGAGTGTCATTAAGCATTTATATCCCGAAGCGAATATTCCGGTCATACAATTAAGTATTGATTACACAAAGCCAGCATCCTATCACTACGAATTAGCCCAACAATTAAGAAAATTGCGCAATAAAGGAGTCTTAGTAGTTGGAAGTGGAAATATTATACATAATTTAAGAATGATCGATTGGGCCAATTTTGATAAAGACGATTATGGATATGATTGGGCTATAGAAGCTAGAGCAACTATTAATGAATGTTTACTTACGTGTAATTATCATCCATTACTACAATACCATGAACAAGGAAGTGCTTTTAAATTGGCCATTCCTTCACCCGATCATTATTTACCCTTATTGTACACTTTAGGTTTACAAAATAAAGGAGATTCCATTGAACTGTTTAATGATAAATTATTAGCAGGTTCCTTAAGTATGACTTCCATAAAAATAGGCTAAAGCTATGCCCAGTATAGTTTTTAGAAAAATAGATCCGTCAATCAAAAAAATATTTTGACGCATCGAATTCATTTTTGGAATTCGTCGACACAAGAATATGATATATAAAATGGTGATGCAGGATACGACTGCAAATAGAGTTTGTCGTGAATAAAATTGTCGCATTTCAACAAGTAACATACAATACAAAGCCAACAAAGGATATATGATTTGTTGAATCATTTTTTTAATTCCTAATGTTAATGCGATGGTATGAGTGGATTGTAGTTGATCTTTCTCTACATCTTTACTATCAAATAAAATAGCAAGTATTAAAATGAAAATAAAAATATGACTGAAATAAAGCACGCTAAAACTTTTGACAATGAGCTCAATAGATGAGTTCATTAATAAAGGCATAAAGACAGTGACAATAGCCCAAACCCAAGCAATGCTTAGGCTTTTAACAATGCCCCAATGGCGTAAATCCTTGATGGGATAGGATTTCATAGGAGAATAGTATAATAAAGAAACAACCAATGCACTACATAGTATCAACTTATTAGAGAGGCTCAATGAAAGAATAATAGTCCCCATATTTAATTTAAAAAAACCAAGATAAACAATGAGAATAGCCAAAATACATTGTCGAATGAATAAATAATTTTTATTTGTTTGATACCAAATAACTCTAGGGGAAATTATTGCTTTTTGAGAGGCTATCACATAAGCATAAGTGTAATATAAAAGGGTGCTTACATAAATAAAACATAATTGTAAAAATGTTAACGGATGTTGTAAGAGCGTATAAGAAGTTTCACTTGCTAATGCAATAGCACAAAGCCCATAAAAATGATTGCTCCATAAAAAAGTATCTACCCAGCTATTTTGTTTATTCCATTTCATAAAAAATTCGAAAAATAATGTTCAAAAAACGAAGCTGTCAAAGTATTTGGAGTAAAAAACTAAGGAAAAAAACTAAGGCGTAATTTTTGTCAAATGATATTCTTGTATAAGTGCTGGATTTTCTGGGCTCAATGTAAATGACAATTTGAGTTGTCCTTTTTCACAGTCAATAATACAATACCCTCTCAATTGATTGAGCGCTTCCATTGGATTTACTTTTATAATTTTCCCCACTTGTTTGAATAAATCTGCGCTTTGTTGTAATAGCATTTCCTTAGGGTAATCATCAAAAAAATTGATGGCAAAAATTGAAGCAGGATGATTCCAATTTTGTAACGATGCAATTAATTCATTTTGTCTGAGCATTAATATAGGTGAAACAGATACTGCTCTTGGCTTTAATTGTGCCAATTGAACGATCGTGTCTAATATAGAAATATTTAATACGGATGTAGGTGCATAAGTAACATTCGCAAATAAAATAACGCCTATACCATACTCTGGCAGAAATCTCCAATTGCTCCCAAAGCCAGGCAAGCCGCCACTATGCCCAATACTAATACGATTGTCGGCGTCATTCATCCAATTAAGTCCATAACTATAACTATTAGTAGTAGTTAATTTTCTGCCACTCATAAAAGTGTAGGGAGTAGTTAAAGAAATAAATTTTGCAGGCTGATGCATTTCTCTAATACTGCTTCTTTTAATAGGAAATGTTTCTTTATCATTTCGAGCAGGCCAAGCCATTTCATGTAAAGCAACATATTTACTAAACATATCAATAGAGGTAATCATGCCTCCCATAGATCCATAAATTCCATTATGCAATAACGCTTCCTTTCTCCATTGGTTATTGATATATCTATAGCCATTGGCTAATAAAGTACCAGGCACTTTACTAAATTCATAAGTGGTACCTTGCATTCCCAATGGTTTTAGAATATTTTTTGTAATGTATACATCATAAGGAAGTCCCGACACTTTATGGATGATATATCCCAACATAGTAAAACCTAAATTACTATACTCATATTCCAAACCAGTAGCAGTAGAAAATGAAATTCCTTTTTGAATTAAGGAGATTAAATTTTCTTCTGTCACAGCCAGTTGTCTGTCCCCCCAGGGATTATCCTCTGGAAAGCCAGCGCTATGAGTTAGTAAATGTCGAATGGTGATGGGAGGTGCATCTTTCGTCAACCCTTGGCCTTTTATGGAGGGGATATATTTTTCAACAGGATCATCTAATTTTAATTTGCCTGCGTCCCTTAATTGTAAAATGGCCATAGATGTAAAACTCTTTGACATAGATGCCACCCTAAACATAGAAGTTGAAGAAGCTGGAATTTTTTCTTCTAAATTGGCATACCCTCCACTGCCTTTAAAAACCAATTCACCGTCCACCACTATTCCAAAAGCATAACCCGGGAAATGATTTTTTTCGGCATATTCTTGATACATCTTCTCAATGACTGGAAAAGATTTTTGAATCCGTGCATTTCGGGTAGCATCGTTATAAGAAGGAGTGGTATAAGTGGATTTAAATTGGGCCTGAGAGATCAAACTACATCCCAACAAAAATATAGGTAGTATGAATTTGTGATACGTACTTTTCATATACATATTATTAATATTTTATTATATAAAGACATCAAGAGACAAGGCTTAAATAGACATTGACGCCTTCTCAATTTAAAACAAATTTCATATAAATGAGTGGTTATATGATAGAATCGCCCTTTCTGAAAAAGTGTCTCAAAAAGGGAATTTCCATTTATCAAAAAAATGCCTTGCTAATAGGTAGATTACTACAGAATTCTTAACTTTCTCTACTCAAAATTATATTATGCGTAAATATTTACAACTTCTACTTCTTTTATTGCCCTTTATGGCAATGAGCCAACAAAAAGCAAACTATGCTATGGCGGCTCGATTTTCTCCAAAGAAATTGGATAAAATGATTTTTTCATTATCTGTGGAGCCTCATTGGTTAAAATTATCAAACCGTTTTTGGTACACTTACGAAACAAGTGAAGGAAAACAATGGATGATTGTGGATCCTGCCAAAAATGAAAAAAAGGTAATGTTTAATAAGGATAAAATTGCCGCAGAAATAACTAAAATTATTAAAGATCCATTTGATGGTCAACATTTGCCCATTGATTCTTTAAAATTTATCAAGGATGAAAACTCAATTCAATTTGAAGTAAAAAGTACTTTAGAAATTGCCAAAGAAGACGGTGGTAAAAAAGATGCGAAAGCTGAAAAAGTAAAAAAGACATTTTATTTTGAATACAATTTAGTGACCGAACAATTGACTGAATTGGTGGGTTTTAAAAAACCAAAAAGAAAGCCAATGTGGGCTAACATTTCTCCAGATGAAAAAACAATTGTGTTTGGAAGAAACTACAACCTGTTTTACATGGACAAAGAAAATTATGAAAAGGCTTTGAAAAATGAAGAGGATAGTTCAATTGTAGAACATGCTATGACTAAAGATGGCATTCAAAACTACAGTTGGCATAGCGAAGGTGCTTTAGGAGGTGGTGGTGAGACTAATGTAGATGCTGAAAAAAATAAGAATAAAAGAAAACCTGTAGGGGCTTTATGGAGTGAGGATAGTAAACACTTAGCCATTACTAAAGTGGACAATCGTAAAGTGAAAGATTTGTGGGTGATCAATAGCATCGCAGAACCTAGACCTACATTAGAAACCTACAAATATTGGATGCCAGGTGAAAAAGAAGCGCCTATGGATCATTTGATGTTAGTAGATATGACCACACACAATTACAAAGAAATAGATGTTTCTTTATTTAAAGACCAAGACGTTTCGGTTTACAATAAAACACCTAATGCAAACGCACGTGATGATGAATTTAGACCCTCAATATGGTTAGGTACCAATGATAAATTTTATTTATCTCGAACCAGTCGTGATTTGAAAAAAATTGATCAAGTAGTGGTAGACGTTGCTACTGGTGCTGTGAAAACTTTAATTGAAGAAAGTTTAAATACTTATGTTGAAATTAAAAAACCAGGATTAGTAAAAAATGGAGAAGAAATTATTGAATGGAGCGAACGCGATGGTTGGGCTCATTTATACTTACATGATAAAGAGGGTAAGGTAAAAAATCAAATCACACAAGGCCCTTGGCATGTGGAAGATATTGTTTCTATTGACGAAGAGAAGCGTGTTGTATATTTCTCAGGGAATGGACGCGAAAATGTAAGCGGTAATGCAAAAGAAGACCCTTACTATTTACATTTATATAAAGTGAATTTTGATGGCTCTGGTTTACAATTATTAAATCCAGGCAATTTTGATCATAGCTTTAGCGTGAATGACAAAAGAACTTTTTTTGTTAACAATTCATCTCGTGTAAATACAGCACCAGTATCTAGCTTATACAATGGAGAAGGTAAAAAATTAATGGATTTAGAAACTGCCGATTTAAGTTCTTTGTTTGCTGCAGGTTATAAATTCCCAGAAACATTTAAAATAAAAGCAGACGATGGTATCACAGATATTTTTGGCGTAATGTACAAGCCCTATGATTTTGACAGCACTAAAAAATATCCTATTATAGAATATGTATATCCTGGTCCTCAAACTGAATCAGTGAATAAAAGCTTTAGTAAGGGCATGGATCGTATTGATCGATTAGCTCAATTAGGTTTTATAGTGGTGACTACAGGTAATCGTGGTGGTAATCCTGCTCGTAGTAAATGGTATCACAACTATGGATATGGAAATTTAAGAGACTATGGTTTAGCTGATAGAAAAGTAGCTATTGAACAATTGGCTGATAGATATAATTTTATTGACAGAGACAAAGCAGGTATTCACGGACATAGTGGAGGTGGATTTATGAGCACTGCAGCTATGTTAGTATATCCAGACATTTTTAAAGTAGCAGTAAGTAATGCAGGTAATCATGACAACGCTGTTTACAACAGATGGTGGAGTGAAAAACACAATGGCGTGAAGGAAAATATTTCAGATAAAGGTGATACCACTTTTAGTTATATGATTGATAAAAATCCAGACATCGCAAAAAACTTAAAAGGAAAATTATTATTGATTCACGGTGAAATTGATAATAATGTTCACCCTTCTAATACCATTCGTATGGTAAATGCATTAATCAAATCCAACAAACGCTTTGATATGTTAATTTTACCAACACAACGTCACGGTTTTGGGGATATGAATGAATATTGGTTTTGGAGAACCGCCGATTATTTCTCTAAATATTTGTTAGGTGACAACACCGAAAGACCTGTAGATATTGATGAGTTAAATAAAGACATAGAGAAAAAGAAATAAAGATTTAGATCTTTAATAAGTAAGAAATAAAATATTCTTACTGATTAAAATAGCCTTGCATGAATAATGCAGGGCTATTTTTTTATTGCCTTACTCCATTGATCTTGTTGTATAGGAGCAAAAGGGCCATACTTATGTTGTGCTACCGAAAACGTATCAGCATATGGACCAAAAGGATAGTCAAATGGTTTTGTTGCTAGTATTGGCCAATCTTTTGATTTGTCAAACTGGGGTCTCTCATGTGAATTAATAAATGCAGCTACATTCCAAGCATCTTCATTGCTCAAAGTAGGCTGATGATAATTAACAGTATTAGGCATATTGTTTTTAATAAACCCAGCTAATTTAGAAAGTTGATTGATTCCCGCACCATCATTATAACTATGTGGGCCCCATAAAGGAGGATACAAATACATAACTCCATCTGGATTCATCTGTCCCTGCCCTTCTGCACCATGACATTTTTGACATTGTACCGAATATACTATCGCTCCTTTTTGAGGATGAGCAGCGATTGATAAAACGGGTAGCATTTCTATGCCCGACCCTTTCACTTTTTTTCCTTTTGCAACATCCTTACCAAGCCATTGGATATAAGCATAAATGGCATTCATTTCTTTTGAATTCGTATCTAATGCTTTCCCATTTAAACTTCTTTGAATGCAATCATTAATTCGCTTATGAATGGTTTCCATGGAACCAGAACGCTCCCTAAATTTTGGATAGGTTGAATACACAGAGCCATAATTTAAACCCCAGGGTTTGGTGCCGGCTTCCAAATGACAATTTTGACAATTCATTCCATTGGTAATTTGCATCACCGATCCCTTAGGTCCTAAATACTTTGCAGTGTGCGCGACCAATTCATACCCATATTGAATTAAGGGTCCTTCTTTGGATTGAAATGGAATTTGATAAAGAGAGGCGCCTACCCAAGCTGAACTATCTTTTAAATTAGCCACTTTTTGATCATGCGAACGCATCATAGCATCGTCGCTACTCATTCTCCATAATGCCACTCCAACAATAAATAAAAAGGCAATTGCTCGGAACCATTTTTTCATAAGTAATCAAGAATAAGATGGTATTAATTCACGCCCGCTTTTAAATAACTCCAACCTTGTTCTTGTTTAGATATTACTTCCACCACCCCAGAAGGGACTGTTTGCGCAAAGCTCAAAATAGCAGATTTATCAATTCCATGTTTACGCATTGTATTTTCACAAGCGGAGAACTGAATCCCTTCTTTAGTTAAAGATTCAATTTCTTTTGCTAAATGTGTTTTATCCTTTACTAAAAAATCTATGGCTTTACCATGCACCACTACTTCAATTTGCAAATTCGTGCTCCAAATTTTTTGTATGTTTTTAATGTTCCCAATCGTAGACGACCACGCACTCGTATCTGAGGTGTTCAACTGAATTACAATCTGATGAATCGTTTTAGCATTTTGTGCTTGAACAAAAAAACTAGATGCTAAAAAAAGGATTGTCAAAAAACTATATCTCAAACTATTCAATTTCATATCATATATTTTAACATGAATGTACACTTATTTAATTTAATTAGGTTGCAAAAACACATGTTCTGCACTTGATTTTAAAATTAAGCTCTTGGAATAATAAGCTGGAAAATATTGATCATTCGCCCATAGTGAAAATAGGTTTTTATAAAATGGGCTTTTGTAGTCCCCCGATTGGCCTGGGGTATTAATCATTTTAGCATTGTCCCAATCTTTGGTATCAATTAAAATTCTAAAGCTAGCACCACTTAATTGATTGTCTGCACTACCCGTAGAACCAGGAGTGGAGCCATTCCCGCCTCTAGGTAAAGGTCCAATATTTAATTTATTTTTTAAGTCAGCGCTCACTAAATCAGAAAGTGGGTGCTGAAAAGTGATATGCTTATATTTTTCTTGCCCATACTGCCATCCCGCTATATCTACCCCTAATTTAATTTTTAATTTCTTGATGGCAGTTTCAAATGAGTTCTCTAATAAAGCATTGCGTTTTTGAATAGCATTCTCTCCAAAATATTTTTCAGGATTTTGTAAGTATTGTATGATTGTAGTGATTTGAAAACTAATGAGTGTGCTTACTTCTTTTGGAATAAATTGTTGTGCCATAGCCGCTGCGATCTCTTTCTCCCACATGGCATAAATGCCTGCCGGTATACTGGATTTATCTAAAACATAATCCCAATTGATTAACTTTTCAAAAGCTAATTTAGAAAATGCATCTTTCAATACTATACTCTTGGATAAAGGAATTAATTTACTTGCAGGGATAGAAAAATAATCTGTTTGCAAATGTCCCATATCCTCTAAAGTCACTTTATTATTAGGAGTTAATACTTGATTAATACGATCTCCTCTAAATGGATCCGCCCAAGTATACCCTATAGCATCCCAATGCTCATAATCAGATGGAGTCACATTTTGATTGGCTGTTGCGAAAAAACCTTTAGCCGGATTCAACACATAAGGACGTTGTTTAATAGGTAAATACCCGGCCCATTCATATCTGCCATCCCCCGGCACAGGAACATAACCGCTAAAGTTTTTTCGAATAGGAATAATTCCTACCGCTTGCCAACCAATATTTCCTTTAGGATCTGCCCAAATCATATTCTCTCCGGGGATATTGCTATAGGTACAAGCGTTTCTAAATTCATCCCAGTTAGTAGCTTGATCTATTCTTAAAGAAGCTAGATAAGGAGCGCCACCTGGCTCCATCCAAGCCGCCTTCACTGCATAAGCTTTAAAATGGATTGAATCAATATAAGTCACAGGACCATGAAGGGTATAAGCATATTGTACTTTTTGAGTCGTACTATTTTTGACCAGGATACTATCCTGAATCATTTTCATATTCACCCATTTCCCTTGATACCAATATTGATGTAAATTTTTAGGATTGAGATTATACACATACAAATCCTCGCCATCTGTTTCAAAAATAGTTAAGCCCCAAGCTCCTTTTTCATTATGACCAATAGATACTCCCGGAATTTCAGGTTCTCCTCCTCCAATCACATTCCAGCCAGGTGCTACTAAGTGTACAATATATCTTAATGAAGGTGCAGCTATTTTACGATGTGGGTCATTAGCCAACATGGGAAAACCGCTAGCTGATTTTTGTCCACTAATGATCCAATTATTACTGCCTTCCATTTCTTGTGATTGTAAAAACAAATCAGGAAGATTTTTTTTATTTAAAAGATTCGAAACATTATCCTCATCCACTTCTGCAAAATCTGATTTTTGAAAATTAAGCTCCTTGCGATAAGCGTTGTAAAGTTCTAAAATATCTTGATGTAATAAACTAGCATCAATGGTACTATCCATTTTTAAATTAGGGCTCTTAGGATGAAACCAAACAATATCTTTTACTTTTTGAATACCTACTTTATCAACAGCGCGCGCTAAATCTAATTCTTGATTAATATTACCCAACAACCCTTGATGTCTTGATATGACTACTTCTGGCGTCCATGTTTTAGGTTGAATTTTTAATAATTTAAATTCAATGGGTAAATTTTGTGGCGTTTTATTAATCTCATTAATATAGGTATTAACTCCTTTTACATAATCATTAATAATTTGTACACCATGAGGATGATAGTGTGCTAATTCTTTTTGCATATCACCTCTATACTTAAATAGTCGTGTGCCAATATCTCTTTTGAGTTCTCTTGCTCCTAAAATTTCTGCCACTGTACCGGTTGCTTGTCTTCTCCAAATTTCAAACTGAAACAAACGGTCTTTCGCTGCTAAATATCCTTGCGTAAAAAATAAATCTGATTCATTTTTGGCATAAATATGATTCACTCCCCATTGGTCTCTAATCACTTCCACATAAGCTTTTAACCCTTTTACCTTGAATGAAGTTGTATTTACGTTTTGAGCAATTAATTCAAAAGGTAATAATACAACTAGTAAAATTTTGAAAACGGACAATGGAAGTTTCATAAGCATGATTTATATCCTATTAAATTAGGGAAATAATGCATGCCAAACACAAAATATTTATAAAAGTAAGCTCGTAGGAATTTTGAAATCGCTAAGGCTAAAATGCTTGGTATCTTTGATGTCTTTAAATCCTCCTTTAATATCTATCAAATGATCAAAGCCTCTTGCTTTAAGTATAGAAGCAAATATCATAGAACGGTATCCACCTGCGCAATGCACGTAATAGGTTTGATTTTTGTCTATGGAGGCCATACTTTGATTGATAAAATCAAGTGGGGCATTTTGTGCTCCTTTAATATGTTCGCTGTTATATTCTGAAGCTTTACGTACATCTAAAATGTGTACGCTTTTATCTTTTTGGTGAAGTGCCACTAATTCATCTGCTGAAATAGATGTGATAGTGTCTACTTCTTTTCCTGCTTGCTGCCAAGCAGAAAATCCACCATTGATATATCCAATGGTAAAATCATAACCCACTCTTGCTAATCTTGTAATAATTTCAGTTTCGCGACCCTCTTCGGCAACTAATAATATTTCTTGTTTAATATCTGGAATCATAGCCCCTACCCATGGTGCGAAACTTCCATCAATTCCTATATTGATAGAGTTTGGAATAAAACCTTTCGCAAATATTTGTGGGTCACGCGTATCTAATATTAAAGCGCCCGTTTCATTCGCTGCTGTTTCAAAAGCTTCCACACTTAAAGCATGCTTCCCACGCTCTAGCACTTGATCAATACTATCATAACCCTGAATATTCATCATGACATTTAAAGGAAAATATCCAGGAGGCGCTACCAATCCGTCTAACACTGCTGCAACAAACTCCTCTTTAGTCATGTCCGGCGCTAAAGCATAATTGGTTTGCTTTTGATTCCCTAATGTATCCTGAGTTTCTTTACTCATTTTTTTACCACAAGCACTGCCTGCACCATGTGCTGGATAAATGATAATATCATCCGACAAAGTCATGATTTTAAGACGTAAAGAATCATATAAATAACCTGCTAAAATTTCTTGCGTGAGATCTGATTTTATTTTTTGTGCCAAGTCGGGTCTTCCCACATCTCCTATAAATAAAGTATCTCCACTAAATAATGCCAATTCTTTTCCCTCTTCATTCATTAACAAGTAGCAAGTACTTTCCATGGTATGACCCGGCGTATGAATTACTTTTATTTTAACCTTCCCTAAAGTCAACACTTCCCCATCCTTGGCTGCATAAAAATCAAAAGCAGGTGCGGCATTAGGACCATACACAATTTTAGCTCCCGTTTTTTTTGCTAAATCAATATGCCCTGAAACAAAATCGGCATGAAAATGAGTTTCGAAAACGTATTTAATTTGAGCATGATCTAAAGCTGCTTTTTGAATATAGGGATCTACTTCTCTCAATGGATCTATAATAGCCACTTCCCCCTCACTCATTATATAATAGGCTCCTTGTGCTAAACATCCAGTATATATTTGTTCCAATTTCATAAGAGCTAATATTTTATGCTACAAATATCTAATATAAATTTAGAGAATCTCGTGACAAAAATCACTTTTGAGTAAAATTATTAAAAAGTGACTAATAGTACATAACTTGTACTTTCTATTAACGATGTTTGTAAAAAATTGTAAAAGATGGAGTGGATTGGATATGTTGCCTCTATTTTAATTGGTATTTCACTAGGTTTGATGGGTAGCGGCGGCTCCATTTTAACAGTACCTGTTTTGGTATACTTATTTCATGTAGACCCTTTATTAGCAACCACTTATTCACTTTGCGTAGTGGGTTTTAGTAGTATCGCCGGGGTCATTTCAAGGCTCAAGCAACGTTTGGTAGATATCAAAACTATTTTAGTTTTTGGGATTCCTTCTGTAATGGGTGTTTTTATTTCTCGAAAATTTATTTTACCTGGAATCCCATCTTTATTGCATTTTGGAAACAACGTTTTAACCAAGAACAGTTTTATCATGCTATTTTTTGCCAGCTTAATGTTGGTTTCTGCACTATCCATGATTTTAGGAAAAAATAAAAAAGAAGAGGAAGGTATATTACCTGTTTATGGAATTACACTCATGTTGGTGGGTTTAGCAGAAGGCATGTTAACTGGAATAGTAGGCGCTGGTGGTGGCTTTTTAATCATTCCAGCTTTAGTGATATTAGGTAAGCTTCCTATGAAAAAAGCAATTGCTTCTTCTATATTTATCATCAGTATCAAATCAATCGTAGGATTTTTAGGAGACCTTAGTCACACCGTAATTGATTGGAAATTCTTAAGCATCATCATTGTATTAGCCACCACGGGTATTATCACCGGCAATTTCTTGAATAAAAAAATGGATGGGGCTAAACTTAAAAAAGGATTTGGTTGGTTTGTGTTTGCTATGTCCCTGGTGATTTTTATCGAGCAAATAACAGGTTAAACACATCTTACACTTTAAGTAAGTTTTTATACAATAAAACCAGTTAAAGTGTAAACTTCTTTTTGAATATTAATATTTTAAAGCATCAACTTTTTCGTAAAAATTAATTCCTTAAAGAAATTGCTTTTTGAATCGCTAACTTAATAATAAGTGATAGTAGGATTAATAAACCAATGACGGTTGTGGTTTCAATCCAATTAGATTTTCCGCCCTGTGCCGCTTTGATGCCCCAAATTGCCCATACAATAACTAATGGATAAGCAATTGTTTTAAATTGTTGAATAAAAAATACACCTGCCACCACTGCAACAAAAATCATAATAACACTCCAATAAATTGGATTCAATCCTCCTGTCCATTGATACTTCACTAATAAAGCGGTCATATTTGCAATGGTTGCAACACTAATCCATCCTATATAAATAGAAAAAGGAGTCACCAAACTAAGTCTTGTAATGAGATTCATCTCTTTTGCAATGGTTTGAGTGGATTTAAAAATTTGAATCAAAGAAAATAAAAATACAAGCATGATGACCACACTTAATTCTGCTTGTAAAAAATGCCAAGCTAATATCCAACTCGCATTTAAAATACAAGTAGCCCAATACCAGGGCGATATTTTGTCAAGATAATTATTAATGGCGGGTACTTTGTTTTTACCCACCTGATAATAAGTATAGGCAATAGAATACACCAAAAAACTTAAATATATAACACCCCAAATAGAAAATGTAAAACCTGCAGGAACAAAATAATTAGGATAGAACCCTGAAATTTGTCCAGTATTGTAGCCATTAATAGGTAAAATATTAGCTAACGCATTTACTGATATTACTAATATAAATAAAACCCAATTTAAAAGGATTTTCATAAAATAAAATTAAAAGTTAAATATTTTGTCCATCAACATCCACTTCTCACCAGGCTTAGCGTTGGGTAATGCTTGCTGATATTCCCACATTAATTTTTCCCATTGAACCACCATTGGGTTATGAGCATCCGCTTGGGCCTTTTTTTCAAAACTAAAATCAGGCCCCGTTTCCATGATCATAAATAATCTATTAGAAACTCTGTAAATTTCTAAGGATTTAATATCGGCTTCTTTAATAGATTGAATAATTTCTGGCCATACAGAAAGATGATATTCCTCGTAAGCAGCTATTAAATTGGGATCTTCTTTTAAGTCTAATGCGAAACAATATCTAGTCATATCGTCTGATTATTTCATTGAAAATAGGGAATCCTTTCCATACACAAAACTTTCCATCACTTGCATAGATAAAATGGCATCATGAGCAGAGCAAGGATTATGACCCTTTCCTAAAAAATAAGCTACAATTTTTTCTATCATCGCTTGTTGTATATGCATAGGTGGCTCAAAGGGAATGACTTTTATTTCATCATTTTTCATAAGTGTGATTTCAGATCCAAAAACTGGAAAAGAAATAGTTCCATGTGATCCATGTATTGTGAATACATCTTTTTCGCTTTCCTTGTCAGCATTAAAATCCCATATACCTTTAAAGTGAACCCCATTCTCAAATAAAATTTCGCCTTCCACAAAATCTTCTGCTGGATACAAATTACCTCTATTTGCAGCAGCGCCTTTATAAGAAATCGCTTTTCCAAAATAGAAAAATAATAAATCAATTTGATGAGGTGCTAAATCATAAAATAATCCGCCTCCCGAAAATTCAGGATAGACTCTCCAATTGGAAGTATCTCCTATATTAGGATACGCCGATTTATACATGTTAATTTCACAAGAATCTACTTTGCCTATCTCACCAGTTTCAAGCAATTCTTTAACATACAAAAACATAGGTAAGGCTCTTCTATAATGCGCTATCACCATTTTAATTTGATTCGCATCTGCTATTTCTGCCATCAATGCACAACTAGCCACATTCAATGCCATGGGCTTTTCAATATAAACTGGTTTCCCTGCTTGAATACAAGCAATAGCATACTCTTCATGATACTTGGGAGGTGTGGCAATATAAATAGCATCCACTTCGGGATGATGAATTAATTCAGATGCATTCGTAAAATAATAAGGAACTTGATGTCGTGTAGCATACTCTTGTACTTTTACTGCATCACGACGCATCACTGCGATCAACTTAGATTGAGGTACTTTATTAAATGCGGGGCCACTTTTTCGCTCTGTGACATCTCCACAACCAATCATACCCCATCTTATTGCATCCATGGTCTTCTATCTTTTTTTAAATGTAAGAAGAGCATATGATTAAACCATAATTATTTCTAAACAAATGAATGCCTATTATTTCCAAGTGAAATGGAAAGAAATAACATTCGAATTTAAATCGGTGGTTTGCGTATAATGCCCTACTCGAATCTCTAAAGTAGATAAATAGGTATCGCCTATCCCATTAGGAGGTGCAATCCTAAATCCTGTTCCAAAAAAGCTACTATTAAATGCGGCAGCAGTATAATTACTTGTAAAATAAGTGTCAGTTGGAGCATGCTTCATATAAGGAGCAAAATATTTTGTAGCCGTTTGGGTATAGTATCTATAAAATGGAGAGATAGAGAAAAAAGGAGTGATTTTATAAGGCAACTCCAAGCTAGCTGTATGAGAAGTGAGTCCCCAGTCATCCGTGTAATATCTATAGTAAGATCTTACAATTAAATTATCTCCACTAAAATAATTAAATCTAAAGCCTAGTGGGATTTTGAATCTGGAATGCGGTAGGTTCTCAATTTTTTCGGTACCATCTGTAAAGTATACTCTATGAAATGGCAAACCTAACCAACCATCTTGTTTTACTAAATCCAGCAAAATAGCCATTTGAGCACTTTTATTAATTACTTGGCTATAAGTGAATGAGCTAGTATAAGTATTTCTCGGGCTCGTTGGAATAGAAGATTCATTATGAAATGTATATCCACCACCACCACTGGTAGTTCCACCACTACTTCTACTTGCACTAGTTTTAATCACATCTACATTATAAGGTGTGACGTCGGTACTTGCTGTTGGTATTAATTCAGAAGGATAAATTAAAACTACTTGATCCCAGTATGCAGAAGTTTTTAAACCAAATTCTCCCCCTGATTTATTTTTATACCCTACATGTGCATCTAAAGAAAAAGATTTGTAATTATATTCATTAGACAAGTAAGTTCCTACTCCAAATTCAGTTCCTTTATCTTCATTTTCTACTGTCCAATTTACAGAAGGATATACACGAGTACCATCCGGAGAAGAAGCTCCTGTTTTAGAAATATATTTTTGAGAAGCTGCAGTATGATGATCCAATCCAATGCCAGCTAAAATGGTATGCTTTAAACCGGTTTCTCCATACCCTACTAATTTTAACTCTAACATATTAGCAAGATCCGTTAATTTTTCGGTGCCAATACCTCCCGTCACTGCAGAGTGATTCCCATCCTGATTGTAATAACTAGAGACTAAATTAACTTCTGTTAACTTTAGTTTTTTAGCTTTAAAAATATTGGAGTACTGATCTGTCACTTGTGAAAACCCATGTAGAAACAATAAGTATAAACCAATAAGTGTAAGTGATATTTTTTTCATTCTATAACATTCGAAATTTTAAATAATTAATTACAGCCACAACCTCCACCTGTTTTACCACCATTGGCTCCCGAAGCCCCTTCCTTATAGGACATAAAGTTTAATTCATTTTTTTCTGCTCTTCTGGTAGATAAAGCCATCTCTGAATCATTAAGTCTATTTTTTTGATACTCTCTTACGGTTTCACAAGAAGTGACAAAAAATAAAGAAAGGATAGATGTAAAAAATAAATACATTTTTTGTTTGAGTGTTTTCATATGGAATATATTTTATGTGATTTTATTTATTAAGTTTTTACAACTTAGTCTGTTAGTTTTTTATAATTGTAAATTAAATTTTAGAAATATTTGATTGTGATATTATTTGGTGAGTTTAATATTATTAGATGCGTATAATTTATTATTGTCGTCAATCACTATCGCTTCTATATCTTTAATTTGGTTGATCATATCAATGCCAGCATCAATTCCCATAATCATTACAGGAGTAGCCATAGCATCTGCTATTTCTGCATTCGTAGTAACAATGGTAACACTTTTAATGCCAGTAATCGGTAAGCCAGTTTTAGGATTGATGGTATGAGAATATTTTTTCCCATCTATGAGAATAAATTTTTCATAATTACCAGAAGTAGCCACCGAAAGCCCACTCACATTCATGTAAGAAAAAACCTGATTGGCATATTCAGGGTGCACAATGCCTATCGTCCACTTTTCTCCGTTGGGTTGATTACCCCAGGTGGTTAAATCTCCAGAAGCATTTACTACACCGCTTTCTACCCCCGCTTCTATCATCACTTTTTTTGCCATCTCTGCAGCATAGCCTTTGCCAATTCCCCCAAAACCAATACGCATACCTTTTTCTCTTAAATATACCGTAGAGGCTTCTTTATTAATTACAATATTTTTATAGTTAATTAAACGCACTCTTTGTTTTGCTATAGCAGGATCGGGCAATTGAGTCATAGTAGTATCAAAATTCCACAAACTATTATCCACCGATCCATAACTGATATCAAACGCCCCTTGTGTGACAGAAGAAATTCGAATGGACCTTTCAATAAGTTGAAGTATTTCAGCACTCACTTTTACCGGCGCCATCCCAGCTTGAGCATTAATTAAATTTGTTTCACTATCAGGATGATAAGTAGTGAGCAAACTTTCAATTCTTTGTATCTCACGCACAGCCAAATCAATTTTTTCATGCGCCCATTTTTCAGTGAAACCCACTGCTGTGATTTCAAAATGGTTACCCATTAATTTCATTGATTTCTTATGCGCGTTCAACAATGACATAATTATTGTTGGTTATCTTGAATAGATTGTGCAATATCTTCTAAGAATTCATTAGGTGCAGAAGGAAACCCATCCCAACTTTTAATGAGTTTACCTTGTGCATTTAATAATACAGTTAAAGGAAATTCTCCTTTCCTATTATATTTTTCTGCTAAAGCATCATTTATTTTTTGTTGCGATGCGGGCAATTGATTTTTTTTATACCTAGGAAAATCGGCATTCACTAAAACTAATTTTTCTTTTGCTAATTGCTCAAAGGCATCTGAGCCAAAAATTTCTTTGTGTAAACGTATACAAGGACCGCACCAGTCAGATCCCGAAAAACTTAATAAAATAAATTTGTGCTCTTTTTGAGCTACTTGTTGCGCTTGTTCAAGATTCGTTCCCCATTGAACTCCATTCAATGAAAAAACTAAAAAAATGGATACTAAAAACTTCATGGTTTACTTCTTAATAAAACTGTGTAAAAATTAGTTACTTTAAACTACGACAAAAATCGTTTAATTAGATGTTTGAACATGAATTATGATTTACTTTAACTTAATTATAGCATTGCAGAAAGTAGAACTTAGAAAGCAAATAAAAAACTAACAAATGTAATTATATATACATGTTACATATTTATAATGTTTTATAGGCCTCCATTATTGGGGGCCATTCATGCATTTTAGTCTGTTATTACTTCTCAACACTTACTTACCTTTGAGCAACCACCGAAACTAATTTATGGAAACTATTGAACTTTCTGGCATATTAGGATTAATAGCCACTGTTGTTTTAACTCTCAATATTTTGATGGGTATCATGTTAAGTACAGCTTATAAAAAATCAAGTTATTGGGAAAAATTTCCTCTCTTTCTAAAGCGTTTTAAAATTGTGGATGTTCATAATTATACCGCCTATATTGCCTTGACTTTAGTTTTAATACATGCGTTAATTATTCCTTTAGATCCAAGTTCGAAATTTAGTTATTCCCATTTGCTAAAACCATTAGAGGCGCCTCATCAACCTATTTTTGTGATGTTAGGAGTCATTTCTTTAGTCGCGTTAATCGTCGTTATCATTACTACTCAAAAAATTATAAAAAAAGCCATTGGACAAAAAACATGGAGATGGATTCATGTGATTTCTTATGCTACTGGACTCATTTTTATAATACATGGATTAGTGATGGACCCTTTATTAAAAGATAGACCTATTGATTTTATAGATCCAGAAAAGTTATTAGTAGAAGCTTGTGGACTTATTTTATTACTTGCGTTTTGGGCAAGATATCAATATAAAAAAAAGCAAAGGGCAGTGTAGAAACACCGCCCGATTTAACGATTGCTTGCTTATGAAGCTGTCAAGGATGGGATCGAACCATCGTTGAGGGTTTTGCTGACCCTTACCTTCCCACTCGGCCACATGACAATGAGTTGATAATATTATTAATCTTTAAATTTCTTGAAAAATATAGAGAGTTAATTGGGAGTGAAATGAAAAATTGCATCATATAAATGTTTTTATTTTGACAATATTGTCCTCATCATTTTACCACCGCGGAGTATACCTCTCTCAGTTGGCATCCATTCAAGGATTCTTGATGACAAAACAAAGATAGGGAATAATTTTATATTGTCTACTATTTTTATAGACTTTTATATTATTTTGTATAACTTAATTTTAAATAATTGTAAATCAATAGGTTAAATCGTCATTGGGAACGCATCTAAATGAAATTTCAAAAATTTGTTGAGCTCTATTTAGATTCAACATGAGTACAAAAAATAAATTGAATGGGCCTTAAACATACTTCATTCATCATAATTTCGTTAAAGAAATAAGCGTATGTATGAGCTTGTAAGAAAACCTTATAGTAAGCTCGTACATTCACCTGCTTAGTGAATTTATTTTATAAAAGCCATTTATTGTAAATATTATGAAGTTCTATCCCTATTTGAAACGATTTATTTTTATATTCATTTCTCTTCTTTGTTATTCAGTGGGGCAAGCTCAAGTATTAAATACTGACAAAACCTTTGCTTTAGACTCTTCTAAAAAAATACATTCATCCATTTCTGTATCAATTGCTACAGATCAACAAAAGAAAAGTTTAGTAGATCTATTTTATACCGGTGATTTTACTTTTGTAAAACATAATAATGCCACCACTTTTTATTCTAAGATTGACAAAGTAAGTAATGGGGGTCAGTCAATTCAAGATGTAGGAAATTTTCAATTAAAAAATAATCGTGTTTTAAACAGTATATTCTTTTTTGAAACTTTCATACAGCATCAATGGGATGGAGGATTAGGATTAGAATATCGAAATTTATTAGGGATGAATATTGTTCATCATTTTAAAAATACACAAACAGAAGACTTTTTTTGTGGTGCTGGTGTGTTTATGGAAAATGAAAAATGGAATTGGTCTGCAGTAAATGATGAAACTAAAATTTACCAACAAGCAATTATAGTTAATCATCCTAAATTAAATATTACAGCTAAATATTCTGTATTAAATCCTGTTAATAATTTTGAATTCATTTTTAGAATTTTTAATCAATCAGGAACTTATCAAAACAAATTTAGTAATAGAACATCTGCTTTTAATCAAATTCAATTACCCATAAGCAAGAAATTAAGCACGTCTTTAAATGTTGATTTTATTTATGATACAGCACCTATAGTTCCTATAGATTCTTTCCATTATAACTTTTACCAAACCTTGACTTATAGTTTCTGATTTTCGTCATTGTGGTTTAACCGTTAATTATAACTAGCTTTAAAGTATCAAATCATTCATATGGATTTTAGTCATTGGTCCAGTTTAATTTTAATATTATTATTTGTAACATCGACTATTGCTATTTGGATAAGCGGAATCAAACTCACCAAAGCGATTGATGCTATCACTTCACATTATGGTTTAGGAGAAGCCTTTGGAGGAATGGTTTTTTTAGCCATCATTACCAACTTGCCCGAAATCGCTATTACAATCGTTGCAGCCATTCATAAAAATTATGATATTGCTATCAGTAATATTTTAGGAGGAATTGCGATACAAACAGTGGTACTAGTTTTAATTGATGTTTTTGGAGTGGGTCGTTCAGCTCCATTAACACAAAAAGGACATTCCAAAATTTTAATTTTAGAAGGCGTGGCTTTGATATTTATTTTATGCTTAGTGATTCTTGGTGCACAATTTTCAAATCAACTTATATTTTTTAGATCCACCCCCTTTGAATGGTTGATTGTTGGAATATGGTTAGGGACTATATTTTTAGTGGCCAGTATGATTGAAACGAAACAAAAACCTAAACCAGAGGAACTAGTACATCATTTACGTATGCCTAAATCTACATTTAAAGGTTCGGTGGTTGCAGCTTGGTGGGTATTAGCTTTGGGAGCTATCATAACCCTTTTTTCAGGTTGGGCCTTAGAAGTGACGGGTGAAATATTATCTATTAGATGGGGTATTAGTGGAGTTTTATTTGGCGGAACTATTTTAGCCTTATGTACCGCATTACCTGAAATTTCAACAGGAATTGCTTCTGCTAAAATTAGAGACTATAATATGGCAGTGAGCGATATATTTGGCGGAAACGCATTCTTGCCTGTCTTGTTTTTAGTAGCGTCTTTAATAAGTGGAGAAGCCATCTTACCTAATTTAAAACCATCTGATATCTATCTCACAACATTGGGTATTATCCTTACTGGAGTGTATATGGCAGGTATGGTCATTCATTCTAAAAAACAAATATTTAGAATGGGGGTGGATTCCTTTTTAGTGGTTATCATTTACCTTTTAGGGTTGATGGGACTATTGTTATTAGTATAATGAATGATATTTAGTATCAAAAGAAGAGGTAACAATTTAATAACAACCGCTCATACCATCTTTGGTTCATTTTAGCTTGTTTATTCTAATTTTACAACATTAAATACTTTATATGAAAAAACTTATTGGATTTGGTTTAATGCTTTTGCCATTATGTATGCTGGCGCAAAAAACAAACTACTCTGTCACCCAACAATTTCAAATTAAAAGTAACGGAGGCTGGGACTACTTAAGTGTTTATGAAAACAAATTATTTGTTTCTCATGGTACCCAAGTCAATATTTTAGATAAAAACTCAGGAGATTCCATTGGTTTTATTCCAAATGCAACTGGAGTGCATGGAATCGCTTTTGATCCCATTCATAAAATTGGTTTTACAAGTAATGGCCGTTTAAATAATGTATTTGCATTTGATCTTACTACAAATAATATTTTGAACACCATTGCTACAGGTGAAAATCCAGATGCCATAATGTATGAACCTTTTTCAAAAACCATGATTACTTGTAATGGTCGAAGTAAAAACTTGACCTTTATTAATGCAAGTACTTATCAAGTAATAGGAACGGTTGACGTTGGCGGGAAACCTGAAACTGCAGTAAGTGATGAGAAAGGAAAAGTATATGTGAATGTGGAAGATAAAAATGAAATTGTAGTCATCAATGTCACTACTATGAAAGTAGAAGCACATTGGAGTATTGCTCCTATTGAATCTCCGACCGGTTTAGCCATTGATCTTAAAACTAAAAGATTGTTCGCTGGGGGTGAAAAATTATTAGGAATTATAAATGCAGAAAATGGGGAAATGTTAACTACTATAGCGATTGGGGATGGTTGTGATGGTGTTGGATTTAATAATAATACTAAAATGATATACACTTCTAATGGAGAAGGTACCATGAGTATTATTAAAGAAGAAGATGCCAATCATTTTAAATTATTAGAGAACATACCCACCTTAAAAGGAGCAAGAACCATTGCAGTTGACGAAAGTTCTAATAAAATATTTTTACCTACTGCCGATTTTGAACCATTGCCAGCAGATGCTAAGCCCAACACAAGAGCCAAAATGGTGTCTGGTAGTTTTAAAATTTTAGTTGTAAGTAAAAAATAATCATTGTACATGTTGAAAAATAAAATACTTTTTATTCTAGGCTTTCTATTATTGAGCGGGTTCGTAAAAGTGCAAGCACAATATTCTGTAAGTGGTTTAATTGTGGATCAAGAAACTGCTATGCCCTTAGTAGGTGCTTCTATTAAAATAACGACAGCTAATAAAGGAGCTGTTACAAATGACAAAGGCGAATTTATACTAACTAATATAGCTAATGGGAAGTTACAACTCAGTGTTACCCATACGGGTTATAAAACATTAGACACTACTATTGAAATTGCTGGAAAAAATTTAGTAAATCTTAAAATAGCATTGGGTCATGAAGAAGAAGATTTAGAAGAAGTCGTGATTGTGTCTTCCTCTAGAACCAACTCAAGAATTGAAGATTTACCTACCAAAGTAGAAGTATTAGGATCCGAAGAAGTGCATGAAGAAAATGGCATTAAGCCAGGTAACATTGCTAGTTTATTAGGTGATATAGCAGGTATTCAAATTCAACAAACTAGTGCTGCAACAGGCAATGCGGACATGCGTATACAAGGGTTACAAGGAAAGTACACCCAAATTTTACGAGATGGCATGCCCTTATTTGGTGGCTATGCGGGTAGCTTTAGTATTTTACAAATACCCCCTTTGGATTTACAACAAATTGAATTAGTAAAAGGGGCAAGTTCAACTTTATATGGTGGTGGCGCCATTGCAGGTATGTTAAATTTAATTTCTAAAAAACCTAAATTAAATAAGCCTGAAAAAAGTTTGACATTGAATTATTCAAGTTTAAAGGAAACCAATTTTAATACCTTTTTTTCGGGACGAAATAAACAAGTAGGTTATACCATGTATGCCGGAACTACGCAACAAAAACAAGTAGATGTAGATGGAGATGGATTTTCGGATGTGCCTGCTGTTAAAAGTGTTTTTGTTCACCCTCGTTTTTTTGTTTACGGAAAAGACAATTCTAATCTAACACTAGGTTACACTTTCAACTACGAAGATAGAAACGGCGGAGACATGCAAGTACTTTCTGGAAGCAAAGATGCGAAGCATCAATTTTTTATTCAAAATAAAAGTGTAAGAAATACAGTGGACTTAGTGTGGGAGAAACCTTTAGAAAACGGGGGACAATTAACTGCAAAAACAAATGCCAGCTTCTTTGATAGAGATATGACTACGAATGTTTTTGGAATGAAAGGGAAACAGTCAAGTTGGTATTCTGAAATTTCTTATGCTAAAAAATATGATTATCACAATCTTGTCATGGGATTGAATTATAATGGTGAACAGTTTAACAAACAGGTACCTGATAGTAGTTATATGCCTAATGAAGCCTTTAAGACTATGGGTGTGTTTATTCAAGATGATTGGAAATTTGCAGAAGGTTTTACTTTGCAATCTGGTATTAGAATAGATCAAAATAGTGAGTATGGCACTTTTGCACTTCCTCGACTTTCACTCATGTATAAAGTCAATAATAAAGTGACTATGCGTTTAGGCGGTGGGGAAGGTTACAAAACACCTAGTTTATTTAATTCCGAAATGGATGAGAGAGACTATCATTATTTAGCGGGTTATTTTAAGAACATAGTCTCAGAAAAATCACTTGGATTTAATTATGATGTGAATTATAAAACCAAAGTGAATGGTTGGAACTTAACACTAAATCAAACTTTCTTTTACAATAAAGTTGATAAGCCTGTATTATTACAAACCGTGTACCGTGAAAGTTTAGTATGTTGTATTCCTCCGCTATATTATTATGCCAATGCTTCTCTGCCTCTTGTTTCAAAAGGAATGGAATCCTATGTACAAGCTATTAAAGCCCCTTATGAAATCTATTTTGGTTATGTATATACCGACGCGCGCAGAGAATACAATTCCACTCATCCTCAACTACCCTTAATCGCTAAAAATAAGTTTGCCACTGTATTTGCTTATGAATTTAACGAAGACTTTAGAGTAGGTATTGAATCCTCTTACACGGGTACTCAATATTTGGACAATGGCACTAAAACCGACCCATACTTATTTACAGCTGTCATGTTAAGGTACAATGTGGGCAAGGCTTCCTTTGTATTAAATTGTGAAAACTTATTTGACAAACGTCAAAATAAAAATGGATCTATATTAATGCCTCCTTTTACGAACCCCACATTCCCTGAAATTTGGGCACCATTGGATGGCAGAGTCATAAATCTATCTATGCATTTGAAATGGTAGCATAAGACACCGTTCAAAAAGCCTGTATTAAATATCATTTTAAATTTAAAAAATGAATTATATTTAATACAGGCTTTTTTTATGCTCTAACCTTAAAACGATTGTATATGCATAACCGCAGAAACTTTATCAAACAAACGGCATTAGCGTCAGGTGCCCTTTTCACTTCCAATGCATTTGCTCAAAGCAGTATTTTTAGTACCGACACTTTACGAGTGGCCACCATTGGTGTGAATGGAATGGGATGGAGTAATACCATGGCGGCATTGACAGTAAAAAATTTAGAAGTAGTCGCTCTTTGTGATATTGACAACTCGGTATTGCAAAAAAGAAAAGCAGAGCTTTTAATGAAGCAGCCTAATGTCACACAAGTAGATACCTTTAGTGATTATCGTAAAATATTAGACAGGAAAGATATTGATATTGTAATCGTAGGAACACCAGATCATTGGCATGCATTGCAAATGATCAATGCTTGTTCTGCCGGAAAACATGTGTATGTAGAAAAACCTGCAGGAAATTCTATCGGAGAATGTAATGCTATGATTGCAGCAAAAAATAAATACAATCGTATTGTTCAGGTTGGACAATGGCAAAGAAGTCAAAAACATTTTAGTGATGCTTTAGATGTGGTTCATTCTGGACAATTGGGAAATATTCGTACAACTAAAGTGTGGTGTTACCAGGGTTGGATGCGCCCTCAACCAGTGGTGGCTAATAGTGAAGTGCCTGCTGGCATTGATTATAAAACATGGTTAGGCCCTGCACCCTTAAGGCCATTTAATAGTAGTCGTTTCCATTTTCATTTTAGATGGTTTTGGGATTATGCAGGAGGATTGATGACCGATTGGGGAGTACATTTATTAGATTATGCTATACAAGGAATGAAAGCAGGCAATCCCAAAAGTGTAAGTGCCTTAGGTGGAAAATTTGCTTATCCTGAATTAGCAGAAGAAACTCCGGACACACTTACGTCATTGTATGAATTTGATAACTTTAATTTGGTGTGGGATTCGGCCATGGGTATTGATAATGGATCTTATGGAAGAGACCATGGAATTGCTTTTATTGGTAATAATGGAACATTAGTGTTAGATAGAAGCGGGTGGGAAGTCATTGAAGAACGTCAAGCCAAAAATAAAGTAGCTATACCATTGCAAAAAAGTGTAGATAACGGAGTGGCATTACATTGGAAAAATTTTACAGACGCTATTAGAAATAATACTCCAGACTCACTGCATTGTTCAATTGAAGAGGGCGCTCATATTGCCACCATTGCTCAAATGGGTAACATTGCATATCGTTCTGGACAAAAAGTAAATTGGGATGACAATAAAAAAATATTTACCAACGACGCTATCAATAAAGAATACTTTATGAAAGCCTATAACAACGGATATAGCTTACCTAAAATATAATAATAGGTTTGCCCGTTTGCGGATGATTCACAATGCTGGTATCAATATCAAACACTTGTTTTAATAAAGCAGGCTGAACAATGGTTTCAGGCACTCCTTGTGCCACAATTTTACCATTTAAAAAACAATATAGTTGTTGCGCATATCGTATCGCAATATTAATATCATGAACCACTCCAATTAAGATGGTGGCATCATTCTTAAAGCTTTGCGCAATAGATAAAAATTGTTGTTGATAATAGACATCTAGATTGTTCAAAGGTTCATCTAAAAATAAATAGCGCAATCCTTCTTGAGGGGTTTCCCAAATTTGAGTAAGCACTCTTGCATATTGCACTCTTTGTTTTTCACCACCGCTTAAGGTTTGATAATTGCGACCTGCTAAATTTTGTAAGGATAATAATTCCAAGGCATCCTGTACTATTTGATTATCTTTTTTGCTTGGAGATATTTCAAAATGTGGATTTCTACCTAATAAAACCACCTCGTCCACACGCATGGGAAAACTAAGTTCGGTATGCTGACTTAATACTGCTCTATATTGCGAGAGATTTTGCTTAGTGATTTTTTTTGCGTCTTTCCCTTCATATAAAACCTTTCCTTGATATGCTTCAATTTCAGCGCTTACTATTTTTATAAAAGTAGATTTGCCTGAACCATTGGGGCCAACTATTAAATGACATAAGCCTGGCTGAAATTGCACACTGATATCATTTAATATAGCATGTTGCCCAATTTGATATTGTAAATTTTGAACTTCTAACATACTTGTTAATTCGTTTGATTGAGTTGAAATTTCTTTAACAAGAATATATAGAGTGGTGCCCCCACAATGGAAGTAATGATGCCAATAGGTAATTCAGCAGGGGCTAATAAAAGTCTAGCTCCTACATCGGCAATGGTTAATAATAAAGCGCCCATTAAAATGGAAGCTGGAATTAATTTTTTATGGTCACTGCCTATTAATAATCTTAAAACATGCGGCACAATCAATCCCATAAAGGCAATTACGCCCACAAAAGCAGTTGCAACAGATACCATCGCTGTATTTAATATTAAAATATTTGTTTTTAATTTTTTCACATCCACTCCCAAATGACCAGCCTCTTGATCTCCCAATAACAATACATTTAATTTTTTAGCCTGTCTTTGTGCTAACCAAAAACAAACTGCCGCCATCATGCCTGTTACAAATACTTGAAACCAATTAGCGCCCGAAAATGTTCCTAAATTCCAGAAGGTTATACTTCTTGCTTGTGGATCACGCGCGATATAAGTCATAAGACCTACCCCACTTAATCCAATTGCATTCATCGCCATACCTACTAGTAATAAAGAAAGAATTGAAATATGTTTTTTATCTTTTGCAATACTATACACTAAATAAGTGGCTGCTAATCCTCCCACAAAAGCAAATAGAGGAACCATAAAGGGACCTAATACGCTTTTAAAAGAAGGAGACATAAATGGCGACAAACTAAAAACAATGGATGCACCAAATGCAGCACCAGCACTGGTTCCTACTAAACCAGGTTCCACTACTGGATTTCTAAATAAACCTTGCATGAGTACACCAGAAACAGCTAAGATAGCTCCAGTTATTGCACATAGTAATACCCGGGGCAATCTTAATTGTATAAAGACACTTTCATAAATAGTAGCAGGCTCTTTTCCTGTGAACCAATGATTCAATGCAGACCACATTTCGGAGGGCAATATAGATACTGCTCCAAATGCAATTGCAATGAGGAGCATCACAATAAGCAAAGCTGTTAATACAATAAAAAATAAACTACTTTTTGGAGCCATTGTTGTTGGGATAAAATAATTGCATCAAATCCATAATATTATTTCCAGTTCTAGGTCCATAGTAAGTTAAATCATGTTCTTCAAATCTCACAATTCGTTTGTTTTTTCCTGCCTTGGTCAAACTCACTCCTGGCACCCCCAAAATAAACTTATCCATGCTGCCCATTTGATCAAATCCAAAATCGGTGGCTATAATGATATCAGGATTGGCTTCAGCAATCGCTTCCGCACTAATTTGTCTTGCCCCCTTGGCATCATAATGTGCCACTTTCGCACCAGCCATTTTAATCAACTGATCGCCTACTCCTTTTCTTCCACTCATGACAAAATAAACATTACTCGCACGACCAAAATGAATAATCATCACAGTGGGTGTGTCCTTGATCGTTAATTGTTTCGCCGCTGCAGTTGCTTGTGTCAATGAAGCATCCATTAATTTTGTTAAAGAATCGGCTCTTTCAGGAACTCCAAAAAAAGCGCCCAACTCCTTTAATAACATTTTTGCACTATCAATAGTGTTGGCGTTTCCAAAAGCTTTACATTTTAAACCTGCTTTTTGTATTTGAGGCAAAACCGATTCAGGACCAATGTCATTACTGTGTATGACCACATCTGGAGCGATGGAAATAATACCTTCAGGATTAAGTGCTCTATGATAACCCACAGGCTTGATAAGTTTGGCACTATCAGGATAAGTACTACTCCAATCTACCCCTACTAAATCATGGCCTTTACCTAGAGCAAAAGTAAATTCAGTTAAATGTTTAGATAAAGAAACGATACGTATATCCTTAGTGCCATCTAATTCTCTGTTATTAAATCTTCCACAGGAAGTGAATATCAAAACACTCCACAAAATATATACTAGTTTTTTCATAGTTTATTTTTTAGAAATTATATTTTAAATTGATGCCTCCAAAAATAACTGCTTCTTTAGGCGCCGCTGTATAAGTATCAGGTAATTGATTGGCGAAAATCATCATAGGATATTTTACAGCAGTGATATTAGTAGCTCCTATGTATGCATCAAAATTTATTTTTTTAGATAAGGCAGTTTGATATCCTAATTTTCCATTCAATAAATTATAGGATGTTGCATAAAAATCATTTAAGGAAGTAATAGGTGTTTTGTCTCTATAATTATAAGTAACATTTGCATACCAACCTGGTTGTGTTAATACATCAAAACCAAAATTCACTACATATTTAGGTACTCCAGCTACATTTTTATTAGAATAATCTTCGGTTAAAACCACTGACTTTTGAATTTTAAAATTATCTCCATAAGTAAAGTTAGAATACGTAAAATTAGCAAAAGGACGTAATGAACTAACAAAGCCACTATTAGATTCAAACAAAGTATATTTTAACATCGCTTCTATTCCTTTATGCAATTGATTTCCACCATTCACAACATAAGTATATAATGTAGTAGTAGGTGACGCAGGTGATACAACCGAAATAGCAGTCATTTTTTTAGAAAACACGGTACTAAAATACGCTACCTCATAAGTCAATTTATTATTGAATAATTGACCCTTCGTACCTAATTCAAATTGATTCCCTTTTTCAGGTGATAACAAATGATTTAAGCTTCCTGTAGCTGGTGTTGCAGGTGTAGTAACTGCTGGTGTAGTAACATAAAAATAAGAACTCGTAGGTGCTTTATATCCGGTACTATAAGAAGCATACAATGAAATATGTTTATTGATCACTTTGTTAATGGCGAAATGAGGAGACACCATTGATTGATAAGAAGTATCAAAAGTAGCTGGGCGATTAGTTAAAGCCGTATTAAAGCGATCATTTAAATTAATATGCATCGTACTTGTTCCCAAGCCCGCTACCACCGAAAAATCTTTTGGTAAAGACAAAGTCCATTCTGTAAATAAATGACTATTAGTACTAGTTGCATACACGTTAGAAGTGGCTGTATTAATTACCCAATAAGGATTGGATCCATAGGTCCAAGTAGTTGCCAAATCCAAGGGGCTTTGTTTCATACTATACCCTACCACTTGACCCACTTGTTGTTGTGTTTCAATACCTGTTACCCCACCAAGAGTCACTTCATTTGAAATTGGAAATTTAGTATTAATAGAGGTTCTTAAACCATAGTTCACTGTATTTTTATCGGTCCAACCGGCAGCCGAACTTGCATTGCTGTTAAAACCAACACCATATACAGCAGATGTTATAGAGACATTTTGACTGTGATTGTAAACATGGCTTACTCCAGTTTTAAAACTTACGACATTAATATGACCATCTCTTTTAATATAGTCAGGGTTGCCAGTATAATCATTGGCTTCCCATTGTGCAATGGTTAATTCACCCGAACGTTGATCATAACTATTACTGTATCCTGCATACACACTAAAATTATTTTTTGTGTTAGGCTGTAAATCTGCCACTACATTTACGAAATCTTTTTGAGATGCATTATGAATCGTATAGCCATCTGTTTTTTGAGTACCATAATTTACGAGTAAAGAAGATTTATCTGAACCTGCTTTTAAAGTAGTCGTAAAACGTCTCAATCCATAACTACCTGTCAATATTTGTTGTGCAATACTTGTTTTACCTTTTTCAGCTTTTTCAGTGGTTAAGTTCACTGCTCCAGCAATGGCTAAGCCATATAAAGTCCCTGCAGGACCTTTTGAAATTTCAACATTTGCAATGGTTCCAAAATCTATATCATCCATGGTAGTAATGCCTTCTGCATCTGTTAAAGGAATGCCGTTTAAATAAACTTTATAACCTTGGCCATCAAAGTTGCTACTCACTCCACGTGATCCACGTGTGCCATTACCGTACCCTCTAATATTTAATTGTTGGCCGCCTGCAACCGAACGACGTGCCATAGCTACTCCCGTAATATTAGTTTGGATAGCGTCGTCCATAAATAAGCCAGTATTGCGTTTTATTTCGGTGCTACCAATTTTAGAGATAGATCCAGGTTGGTATAAAACTGATTTATTGGGGTTGGAAGAATTTGTTACTTCTACTTGCGCTAAGGATAAAGCAATAGGTGTTAAATAGATGGTAAGTGCGTCAGAAGATGTTCCCACTATTTGTGTGAATGGTTCGTATCCTATAAAAGATACCGTGATTTTTGTGGCTCCTGTTATGCTAAACAAACCTTCATTATTGGTGGTTGTTTTTTGAGCACCTGCAGAAATAGTTGCACTGATTAAAGGTTTTTGCGTAATAGCATCTAGGACTTTACCGGTCACTTTTGTTTGTGCAAAACTTTGAGAGGTGAAGCATATAGAAGATAAAAAAAGAAAAATTGTAACAATATTAAATTTCATGAGATATAATTAATTAAAATAAAAAATATTCCCGAATGCATAATGATTCGGAAAATAAATAATCTAAAATATAATTATATCTGCTGTGGAGGGGGGACTATAATATCAGTAGGGGCAAAAATTACTTTTTCTTGATACAATAATTCATGGTGTTGGGTGACTATGTCAGCAAATTGATTTTGCAACAATGCATCTACTATAAAATAAGAAGTAGGTAATTTCACATGATATTTATTATCCTTGGGATTTGTGGTATTTTCATTATTTGACTTTACTGTTTTTGCAAAATCATTATATAATTTAGTTTGCATATTATCATTGATGCAATAATACCAAACCACTCCATTTATTTTTTCAGTTTTGACTACATCATAAAATTGATGGTCTACATAAAACTCTTTCCCTTCTTCTTCCCAAGCTATGTTTTTTGAATCCTGTATTTTAACTAATTCGCTATCTGGAAGATGGCTAGCTATTTGTCGAGCCATATCTTCTTTTACCCATTGTTGCTGAATAAGATACACAGCATAAGTACCTAATTGGCTAGTGATCGCAAAAAATAATAATATGGTGGCAATGACAGTTTTCAATGTATCTGCTTGGTTAGCTTTAATTCGTTTAAAGGCTTTGTTTATCAGCTTAAATGTAACAAAAAAATAAGAATTTGAGCACTGTAAAATGTTGAGCGGTTAAAATTTTAAATCCATGGTAATGGAAATTCGCCGAATATTTTTTAACTTACTTATACAATTTATATTTTATGGCAAATCGTAGGAATTTTATACAACAAGTTGGCTTAATGGCCGGTGCTTTTTCGGCGAATAGTTTATTTAACCAAGCACATGCTGCCGAATTTGAACATATCAATTTGAATAAAAAAGATATCAGTGCCAAACAACTCGCCTCAGACGAAGATTATTGGAGTGTGATTCAGCAAGGTTATACCGTAAGTCCCTCCATCATCAATTTAAATAATGGCGGTGTAAGTCCAAGTCCCAGAGTCGTCCAAGAAGCCGTGGAAAATTTTAATAAGATGACCAACCAAGGACCTTCTTATTTTATGTGGCGCATATTAGATCAAGGTAGAGAACCACTAAGATATAAGTTAGCTGATTTAGCAGGTGCAGATCCCGAAGAAATTGCTATTAACCGAAATTCAACGGAAGCATTGAATACTGTGATATTTGGATTGAACTTAAAAGCAGGTGATGAAGTCATTGGCACTAAGCAAGATTATCCTAACATGATTAATGCATGGAAGCAAAGAGCGAGCAGAGAAGGAATTGTATATACACAACTAAATTTCAAATATCCTATTGAAAATGACGAAGAAATTGTGAACGCTTTTGAAAAAGCGATCACACCCAAAACTAAAATTTTTCATATCACACATATGGTTAATTGGGTGGGGCAAATTATGCCTGTCAAAAAATTATGTGCATTGGCAAAAAAACATGGTATTGAAACTATTGTAGATGGTGCACATAGTTTCGGATTGATGGATTTTAAAGTACCTGAACTTGGTTGTGATTATTTTGGAACTTCCTTACACAAGTTTTTATCCGCACCCATAGGAAGTGGTATGTTATGGATTAAGAAAGAAAATATTGAAAAAATATGGCCTTTAGTATGCAATGATAATCCTAAAGGAACCGATATTAGAAAGTTTGAAACCCTTGGTACCAGAAGCTTTCCTATCGAACAAGGCATTGGCGAAGCCATTAATTTTCATACTGCCATAGGTAGTAAAAGAAAAGAAGAAAGAATTAGATATTTAAAAAATTATTGGGCTACAAGAGTAAAAGAAATTCCTAAAGTAAAAATAAACACTTCATTAAAAGACGAATACTCATGTGCTATTTGTGGCGTGAGTATTGATGGTATGACGCCAGGTGAATTAGACAGTGCTTTATTTAATACTTATAAAATACACACCGTTGGGATAGTTTGGGAAAATATAAGTTGTGTTAGAATCACGCCGCATGTGTATACTCGTTTACAAGATTTAGATAAATTAGTAAATGCGATTGAATCCATCGCAAAAAAATCCCCTGCCTCTAAATAAAGGAGCAGGGGAATTTTTATTATTATTTATAATAATTGAAAACTAATTATTTTCTTGCGATCTTAAATGTCTTTGAAAATGTTTTATAGCAATTACATGTTTTAGTGTCTAGTGTTTTTGCTGTAACGGTCACTGTAGCAGTACATAAAACCCCAGCAGTTAAATTAGAAATAGTTAATGCATTCGTACCAGCAGTTGTACTAGAAACACTTGATCCAGAAACCACTGAATTATCTGAATCTTTTTTTACAGATAAATCTATCGTAACGCCATCTTTCGCAAAAGGAGTGGAAGTCACATTCACGTTGATTGCTTGGCTACCACTTAAAGCACCATAGATACCAGCATAATCTACTTCCTTGGTGTCAATCTCAACTTTAAAAGCAATATCTCCTACTTCAACCGTTGCTACTGGAGGAGGGGTGGGTGTAGTTCCACCGCCGCCATTCGTTCCACCACCTTTACTACACGCTGCAACAATAAAAGTGAAGCTTAATAAAACAATAGTCAATTTTTTCATAGTCAATCTTAATTATACGCCCTCATTCAATAAAAGACGTTTATTGACTTTAAAATTACTATTAATATTTATATCAGCAAATTGAAAAAAATGGATTAAAATAGAAAATAGGCTTACTTATGAGTAAATATACAATGTGTATATATTTCATTTTCAATGTTTTAAGTCTTATTTTACATTTTTATTTGCTACCACTGTACCCTCTATCAATTTACCCCCCTATCAAAACATGAAAAATATCATTTTAGGAATATGCATTCTAGCCATTCCATTTTTATCAAGTATTAAATGTCAAGCACAAATAAAAGCCATTACAAAACCCCCTTTCACCTTGAATGTATCTAGTCAAACCTCTAATCAAGCCAGCCCTTATATACTAGATTGGAGTTTAGGGGAGACTATTTCTATTAACACTTTGCATTCCTCTCAAAATATCATGATGACTACAGGGGTTTTACAAAATGAGATACTGCTTTATTTTAGTATGGATCAAATAGATAGTATCGGAAATCAAATTTATGTGGGACCTATTCCAGTGAAAGAATCATTGCATATTTGGACACACCAAAATAATGTAACAATCCAAAAAATGATTCTCACAGATCAATGGGGTCGAATAAAAATAAAAGTTGATGGGCCTTTTTCAGGTCTATATTTTAAATATGAAATACCATTTACTTCGGTAAATACGGGAATTTACTTTTTAATGATTCACTATGTTGTGAGGCAATCAATGACTCGCACCAAAATTTGCAAAGTCATTAAAATGTAATTGCTCATTTATGAAAAATATTTTGTTGCTATTTTGTTTTTGCAGTTTATCCCTTAATTCATATACACAGTCAAATAAAGGCATTAATTTTCAAGGTATCGCCCGGTATAGTAACGGATTTGTAGTTGCTGATAAAACTATTAATCTACGATTGACCATTTTAAATGATACTACTTATAAAAAAGTAGAATATCAAGAAATAAAATCGGTCACCACTAATATATTAGGACTTTTTACAGTGGTGGTGGGTAGTCAAGAAATAGGCAAAATTATTACCTCAAATTCCTTTGACAATATTAATTGGAGT
>CANBSH010000011.1 GCA_947372105.1 Chitinophagaceae bacterium | reverse complement strand
ATCCGCCAAGAATTAGAACGCCAACGTCGTGGCATTGAATTAATTGCTTCTGAAAACTTTACAAGTTTACAAGTGATGCAAGCAATGGGTGGTGTGATGACCAACAAATATGCAGAAGGTTATCCAGGTCGTCGTTATTATGGTGGTTGCGAAATTGTAGATAAAACTGAAACATTGGCTATAGATCGTTTAAAAGAAGTTTTTGGAATTGAATATGCGAATGTGCAACCACATAGTGGTGCCCAAGCAAATGCTGCATTAATGTTAGCCATACTTCAACCAGGTGACGCCATCTTAGGTTTGGATTTAAGTATGGGTGGCCACTTAACACATGGTAGTGCCGTAAATTTTTCAGGCAAAACTTACCAACCTCATTTTTATGGCGTTGTCAAAGAAACAGGATTAATTGATTATGAAATGTTAGAAAGTCAAGCAAGAGCACACCAACCTAAATTAATTATTTGTGGCGCAAGTGCTTATAGTCGCGATATAGATTATGCTCGTATTCGTAAAGTAGCAGATGAAGTTGGCGCTTTTGTTTTAGCAGATATCGCACACCCAGCCGGTTTAATTGCTAAAGGTTTATTGAGTTCTCCTTTCAATCATTGTCATTTTGTAACATCTACCACACACAAAACATTACGTGGACCTCGTGGTGGAGTCATCATGATGGCAATAGATGGTGAAAATACTTTAGGATTAAAAGATCCAAAAGGTAATTTAAGATTATGGTCCAACGTGATTGATATGGCAGTATTCCCAGGTACACAAGGTGGACCTTTGGAGCATGTGATTGCTGCAAAAGCAATTGCGTTTGGTGAAATATTAACAGACGAATATACTATCTATGCCAAGCAAGTACAAAAAAATGCACAAGCAATGGCAGCTGCATTTGTAGCTAAAGGATATGAAATTATTAGTGGCGGAACGGACAACCATTTAATGTTGATTGATTTAAGAAATAAAAATATTAGTGGTAAAAAAGCAGAACAAGTTTTAGGACATGCCGATATTACTGCCAACAAAAATATGGTCCCTTATGATGACAAATCAGCATTTGTGACTTCGGGTATTCGCTTTGGGGTTGCCGCAATTACCACTCGCGGAATGACCGAAACTCATATTCCATTTGTAGTAGAAGCCATCGATAAAGCGTTAATGAATGCAGATGATGAGACAGTGTTAGCGAACACTAAAAAAGAAGTAAACGCCTTTATGGAACAATTTATATTGTATCCTGAACTTGGCTAATATGATATTGCTCAGTATAAATGAACCTCCCGTTACAAGGAGGTTTTTTTATGGGAAAAAGTTTAACTTTATACTATGATACAAAGAATACAAACCATTTGGTTATTATTAGCAAGTGCAGCTGCATTTTCTATTTTAAGATTTCCATTTTACTATACCCCTACTCCTCAAGCACTAGAAATTAATGGTAGTAGTCAATACAGCACTTTAATTTCATTGGCTTTTAGTGCCTGCCTTTCTTTTATTTCCATTTTTTTATACGGCAATAGAATGTTGCAACTAAAAGTGGTGCTCGTGAATTTTTTACTTACTGGCCTGATTGGATTTTTTATCTACAAAGTAGTCATCGCGCACCCAGGAGGTGGATTCACCCTTCCATCTGCAGTATTATTCCTCATCCCCATTTTGCAAATCATGGCGGTGATTAGAATATACAAAGACGAACACATGGTTAAAGCAGCGGATAGATTAAGATAGCTATCGCTCATAATAAGTGATCTTGCCTAATTCGAAAACTCATTACGCAGCTTCCAGCTCCTTTTCAATAGCTTTTTGTACCAGCTGATTCAGACTTATCCCTTTCATAGTTGCTAATAATGCAGCACGCTGATGTACTTCAGGTTTCACACGAACATTAAATGATCCTTTGAAACTTTTGAGTAAGGGTTTTTTAAATCTTTTACAGGTCTCGATATAATCATCCACCGCTATTTTAAACATTTGTTTTATTTCAGTAACAGAAGATCCCTCGAACATAACCAAATCATTGATGCCTTCAATTTTGCCAAATAACAAATTATCTTCTTCGCTAAAATAGACTGATGCATAAAATCCTTTATATCCTAATGTATTTTTCATAATATTTGTTTTGAAATTAACTCCTTTATAATATTCTTCATTTAAACTCTGTTTACAATTTTATTAGGATGAGGCTTGTGAATCAAGATATAATCATTAATTATTTTGTGCACAAAGGCCACTCTTGATCCTGAAGTTTTTCCTTTATTATCCTCTTCGTATCCTAAATTATTTAATACAGTTTTTAGTTCGTCATAAGTAAAATCCTTAGGCGCGCTCAAAAACCTTTCGAGTAGTTTGTCTTTTTTTGTCATATAAATTTATGCAACTATTTTATAGTTACATAAATTTAAACTAAATATTTTCATATAAACAAAATATATTTTTCATATAGACTTGATTCTAAGTACTTTATGCTCTAAATAATAATTATTTTATATAATTAGGTGAGTTGATTCAAATTTGTTTAATTTTATGATATCATTTTAATATCAATTTAAATATATGGAAAAGTTAATCAAACCTTTATCTGGTGGAAGAGCAGCCTTAATAGCCTTGTTCAGCTTCATCTTTGGGCTTTATAGTATCATACTTGCAGCTAAAACAGCAGATGGAAGTCCTGGCGAGGCTGGCTTTGGTATCCTATTAATTATTATTGGTGTGTTTTTAATCAAGGGATTAATGGTCGTAGAACCCAACTATAGTATTGTACTTACCTTTTTTGGTAAATACATGGGGACTGTTCGTGAAAACGGATTGCAATTTGTGAATCCTCTTTATACCAAACTTAAAGTATCATTAAGATCACAAAGTATGGAAAGCACCAAGTTAAAAGTGAATGATAAATTAGGTAACCCCATTGAAATTGCTGCAGTTATTTTATACGAAATAAGCGATACTTATAAAGCCGTATTTGATGTTACTAATTTTAATGAGTACATGAAAAATCAAAGCGAAGCTGCTGTAAGACATTTAGCGACTAGTTATCCTTATGATAATATTGAAGATGAAACTGCACATATTACTTTACGTGATGGCGGCGAAAAAGTCATTGAGATGCTAGAAATAGAATTGAATGAAAGATTAATGAAAGCAGGTATTACGATTACCGAAGCCAGAATTAGTCACCTTGCCTATTCGGCAGAAATTGCTGGTGCTATGCTACAACGTCAACAAGCCACAGCCATTGTTGCTGCTCGTAAGAAAATTGTTGAAGGTGCTGTAGGTATGGTTGAAATGGCTTTAGAAATGTTATCCGAAAAAGAAATAGTAGTGTTAGATGACGATAAAAAAGCAGCCATGGTGAGTAATTTAATGGTAGTGCTTTGTGGTGAAAAATCTGCCTCTCCTGTTTTAAATACTGGCACTCTTTATTAATGTTTAAATTTTGAATATGGCATTCGCAAAAAAAACATTTGTACTAAGAATAAGCGATGAAACATTTAACGCATTGTCAAAATGGGCGGAAGATGAGTTTAGAAGTGTCAATGGACAAATTGAAATGATCTTGGATAAATCACTAAAAGAAGTGGGCAGGAAAAAAGATGACAATACTTTTTCCTCCACTGGAAAAACTAAAATGCAAAAAGCTCAATAAAAAAGTACAAACAATCTACTATTATAAATATTTACCGGTAGGTGAATTTTTGGCTTTCTTTAATTGAGCAGGGGTCCCTTCAAAAACCACTAAACCCCCGTTCACACCCGCTTCGGGGCCCATTTCAATCACCCAGTCGGCTGATTTAATGATATCGGTATTGTGTTCTACTACAATTAAGGAATGGCCTTGGTCAATTAATGCATTAAAGGCTTTTAATAATTTATGAATATCATGAAAATGTAATCCTGTGGTAGGTTCATCAAAAATGAATAACATTTTTTGTGATGCTTTTCCTTTGCCTAAGAAGCTAGCTAATTTTACCCTTTGCGCTTCGCCTCCACTTAAAGTACTACTACTTTGTCCCAACTTAACATAGCCTAATCCTACTTCTTGTAATGGATGAATAGCAAGTACTATATTTTTTTCATCCTTAAAAAATTCAATGGCTTCATCTACACTCATTTCTAAAACATCATGAATATTTTTTCCTTTATACTGCACTTCGAGTACTGCTTCCTTAAATCGTTTACCACCACAATCTTCGCAAGTTAAATGCACATCCGCTAAAAATTGCATCTCCACCAATTGCTCCCCTTCTCCTTTACATGTATCACATCTTCCTCCATCCACATTAAATGAGAAATGTTTGGCAGCAAAGCCTCTTATTTTTGACAAAGCTTGTTTGGAATATAAATCTCGTATGCCATCATAGGCTTTTATATAAGTAACTGGATTGCTTCGGGAGGATTTACCAATAGGGTTTTGATCCACCATTTCAATTTGATCTATAAAATGCAAGTCACCTGCAATAGACTGATACCCTCCAACGATTTCAGTGGGTAATAGCTTAGCTTTTAGCAATGCATTGTACAATACTTGTTTTACTAATGTGGTTTTGCCACTTCCACTCACTCCACTTACCACACATAAACTATGTAATGGAAAATTGATATCGATGTTTTGTAAATTATGAAGTTGCGCCCCTTTTAATTCAATAAAATGTTTAGGCTTGCGTGTTTGTGCTGGAGGCGCAATGGTTAAAGTACCTTTTAAATACTTACCCGTTAAACTTTCGGGGTGTTTCATTAATTCAGCTGCGGTGCCAGCTGCTACAACCTGCCCGCCTAAATGCGCCGCCAAAGGACCCATATCAATAATATGATCGGCATGTCTCATAATTTGTTCATCATGCTCTACCACCACCACGGTGTTTCCTAAATTTCTTAAGTTTTGTAACACTGTAATTAAACGCTCTGTATCCCTGGAATGCAAGCCTATAGAAGGCTCATCTAATATATATAAGGAGTTGGTTAAATTACTTCCCAAGCACCTGGTTAATTGAATACGTTGACTTTCCCCTCCGCTCAAACTATTCGCTAATCTACTTAAAGTTAAATACCCCAAACCCACATCCATCAATGTTTGTATACGTTGTTCAATTTCAATTAAAATTCTTTTAGCAATGGTCTCATCTTGTTTTGACAATGATAAATTTTTAAACCATTGTTGTAAATCCTTAATAGGCATGGCACATAATTCACCAATATGTTGCTCATTTATTTTGACATATAAAGCCTCTTTTCTTACACGATGCCCTTTACAATCTGGACAATTAGTACGTCCTCTATATCTACTTAATAAAACTCTAAATTGTACTTTATATAAATGCGCTTCTACATCCTTAAAAAAAGCATCTATCCCATACGCTTTACCAATTCCTTTCCATAATTGCTGATATTGCGCCTTGGTTAATTTATGTATAGGTTGGTGAATAGGAAAACCCTCTTTCCCTGCCTCTTTTACAAACTGATCTCTCCACCAAATTAATTTTTCGCCTTTCCAAGGTGCCACCGCTCCATCATACACGGATAAATGGGTATTAGGAATCACTAAATTTTCATCAATTCCTAACACTTGACTATATCCTTCACAAGTAGGACAGGCGCCATAAGGATTGTTGAAGGAAAACAAATTAGGGGTGGGCTCATCAAACTCAATGCCATCTAATGTAAATTTATTATTGAAACTTTTCACACTTGCTTCATTTTTTTCAACCCACATCAAACCTTCTCCTTCATAAAAAGCGGTTCCTATAGAATCACTTAAACGGTGAATATCCTCTTCTTCAAAATCTTTGACCACCACACGATCAATAAGAACAAATACTTCTGCTTCTTTAAACTTTTTTTGAAGTGTAGTTTTAGGCCAGGTCAACACTTCTTCAATTCTTTCAATAGTTGATCCTTCTTTGGGATGGCGCAAGTAAATACGAGTAAACCCTTTTTGAATTAAAATATTTAATTCCTCTTGAATATCTCTTTTAGCTTGCTGTTTAAAAGTGACTAATAAAACGATTTTATCCCCCTTCGCCGCTTTTTGAATGTATTGTAAAACATCTTGCACATCCTGCTTCTTGACTACTTCGCCACTAATCGGAGAGATAGTTTTACCTATTCTTGCAAAAAATACCCTTAAATAATCATAAATCTCGGTCATACTCCCCACGGTACTTCTGGGAGTGCGGGTCACCACTTTTTGCTCAATGGCAATGGCGGGACATAATCCTTTTATGTAGTCCACATCCGGTTTACCCATACGAGACATAAATTGTCTAGCGTAGGAAGAAAGACTTTCAGCATACCTTCTTTGGCCTTCCGCAAACAAAGTATCAATAGTCAAAGATGACTTTCCACTACCAGACACCCCTGTCACCACTATAAACTGATTGCGCGGGAAAGAGACCGTCACATTTTTCAAATTATGTACCCTAGCACCCACCACTTGAATAGTGTTTTCGGAACTAGTCTGAGGTTTGGAGCTAGTGGATACTTTGGATTTTTTAGTGACAGCCATATAGCAAAATAACACATTCCAAGTCAATTGGTTGCCGGAAAAGGACAATTTATTTTCACCTCAAAAATGTGGATAGCGTTTACATAAATTTCTTGTTTTCCACAAGTGATAATACAGTCCATTTAGCACCTAATTTGGTACTACTAACCCGTTGAACGACTTCTAAAAAACAAAAAATGAACAAAGCCGTATTCTTATCTGACAATGAATTAATTGAATCTTTTCAGGCCGGTAATACCCGCGCTTTTGATACTTTAATTGATCGCTATCAAGAAAAAATTTACACGACCATTTTGTTTATGGTAAAGGATAGTTACTTAGCAGAAGATTTGATTCAAGAAATTTTTATTAAAATTATTGATAACATTAAGCAAAAAAAATATGCCGAAGAAGGTAAATTTTTACCTTGGGCTTTACGCATTTCTCATAACTACTGCATTGACCATTTTAGAAAAGTAAAACGCACTCCAACTATTAAAACGAGTGATGATCAAGATATTTTCGAAGTCATTAAAAACACAGAGCACTCCGCTGATTATAAAATGACACGTTCTCAAACGCACCAAAATATTCAAGCATTGGTGGATTTACTACCCGAAGAGCAAAGAGAAATCATTGTACTTCGTCATTATGCCAACTTAAGTTTTAAAGAAATCGCCACAATGACCAACTGCAGTATCAATACGGCTTTGGGAAGAATGCGTTATGGTTTGATTAACTTAAGAAAGATGATGAACGAACGCGGATTGATGTAATTCGGGAATCCAATAATTCTTAGGTGAAATAATTATTGGATTAATAATTATTTCCCAGCACTACATTGCAACCAACCTAAATAGTCACTAACATTAGGGGTATACCCCACAGGATGTGATAATAATTGTTGACTAGGACTTAATACTACATATAGCGGCTGTGTAACTTGATTAAAATTTTCTGCCTGAAAAGTAGCCCATAAATCACCCACTGAATTAATAGCTTTTGATTGCCCTAGTTTATTGTGATAGGTAAATCTTTTTTCGATCGGCAACATGGCTTTATCATCCACGTATAATGACAATAAAATATAATGCTCTTTAATGTAACTACTCACTGCAGGATCACTCCATACATTTTCTTCCATCTTGCGACAGTTCACACAAGCCCATCCTGTAAAATCAATTAAGATGGGTTTATTTTGTGCTTTAGACAACGCCAAAGCTTGGTCATAATCATTCACTACATTGGCTTGTAAGGCATCTTGATTATTTTTATTTCCCAAATAACTATAATGGGTGGGAGGCGGAAACCCACTTAAAAATTTAAGTAGATGCGCATTTTTGGGAGTCATGCCTGCAAATAATAAGATGGCGAAACCAAAAGCAACCAAGGCGAAAACTTTTCGCGCGCGCGCAATAGTAGCCCCTTTCACATCATGTGGTAATAATAAGTAACCACTTAAATATAAGGCTAACCCAATGCTAATAATCGCCCAAATGGCTAAGAATACTTCTCTTTTTAATAAACCCCAATGTTGCACTAAATCGGCATTAGATAAAAATTTAAAGGCAAGGGCTAATTCTAAAAAAGCTAAAACTTTTTTAACGGTATCCAACCAACCACCGGATTTTGGTAAACTTTGCAACCATTGAGGGAAGATGGCGAATAAAGTAAAAGGTAATGCTAATGCAAATCCAAAACCAGCCATGCCTTGGGTTAATGCCCAAGCGCCTCCTTGTAAAGAACCCACTAATAAGGTTCCTAATATAGGACCTGTACAAGAAAAAGAAACAATGGCTAAAGTAATAGCCATGAAAAAGATGCCTCCAAAACTTCCTAATCCACTTTTGGCATCGGCCTTATTGGCAATGCCACTAGGTAATGTAATTTCAAAAAAGCCAAAAAATGAAATAGCAAAAAAGATAAAAATGATAAAGAAAATAATATTTAAAGTAGGGCTGGTAGAAATACTATTAAAAATTTCGGGTTGCACATTTCCCATCACATGAAAAGGAATACTCGCTAAAACATAAATTAAAAAAATACTCAACCCATAAAGTAATCCATTTTGGATACCTTGCTTTTTAGACTTTGATCTTTTTGTAAAAAAAGACACCGTCACAGGTATCATTGGAAATACACAAGGTGTAATTAAAGCAATCAAACCACCTAAAAATCCTAATATAAATACAGCCAAAGCACTTGACTTTTTGCTGTCTTGTGCGGCTTCTCCACAAGCATTATCCGGCGCTGTCAAAGCAGATGCCGGTAATTGAATTTGAAATCCGGCCGCTTTTTTGCCATTAGACAAATAAATAGCCGTAGGTATTTCAAGGGCATAAAATTCGTCGCCTTTAGCTACTTGTATATTAATCGTACCCTGTAAAGTGTCTGGCTGAAAGCCTGTAATAGTAATAGTGGACATCCATTCAAAAGAGCCAGGATACACAAATGCCTTACCAAATAAAACATCTTTTTGTAATGTCGATTTTATAGAAGTAAAAGGTTCTCCTGTATGTTTTACGGTCTCTAACGAAAAATGATCAAAGGGTGCAGTAGTAAGCGCTTCGCTACTTTTGTCACTAGAAGGTGTTTGGCCATATACATGCCAGCCATCTTTTACTTTAATATTATATTGAAGAGAATAAGCACTATCATTTAAAGCCTCTGCTTTCACTAAAATTTTAACTAGACTATCCGATTGAGCAGCACCATTTATCTGAATAAATAAATAAAGTACTAAAAATGCCGATATAGTTAAAATTCTTTTCAACGTAGATTCATTTAATGAATAAAATAAAGAAGTATTACTGAATAGCCACTTCAAAAGGCAATTTGATAGAAGGCAAACATTTTTCATCATTACATACTTGATATTCTATGCTTCCTGACATTTTTGTTTTACTAGACACTTTTAATGTAATGGCTTGAATAAATTGAACCTTGCCGCTAAAGAACATTAATTCCGTATCAAAGTTTTTATCATACATCTTTTCAATTTTACCAACCTCTTTTGGTTTTCCTTTGATTTGTATAAGGGGGTTAGGCTTAAACTGAACATCGGTTGGAATAGGCCCGTTTTTTACAAATTGAGAATAGATATGCCAAGGCGCTTCTACATTGGCTGTTAAAATAATATCGTATTGTTTGTCTGCTTTTTTAACGGCTTCAAAAGACCACTTTACTGGATTTAATCTTTGTGCTTGCACTGACAATACACTGCATCCTACAATGAATAATAAAATTATTTTTTTCATACTACTTTTTTTTCAATTGACCCATTTGATAGATCACTTAATGAATTGTTTCAACTAATTAAGTAAGCCTAATATTTTAAATACCTCTTTGCCATCTATATTTCCTAAAACGCTTGAGGTAGCTCTTTCAGGATGTGGCATCATGCCAAATACATTACGTTGGTCATTGCATATTCCTGCAATATCCCAAGTTGATCCATTGGGATTAGAATTACCTCCTACTGCACCTTGTTCATCGCAATATCGAAATAAAATTTGATTATTTTTTTCAAGATGATTTAAAGTGGCTTCATCTGCAAAATATCTTCCTTCCCCATGTGCTATTGGTATTTGTAAAGCAGCACTTTTTTCGGTTTTTATAAAAACATTTTTGCAAATAAATTGCTGATTCGCATTTTGCAATAGTGCGCCAGGCAATAAACCACTCTCACACAAAATTTGAAACCCATTACAAACACCCAATACTTTGCCTCCTTTATTTGCAAATTCAATCACTGATTGCATCATGGGACTAAACTTTGCAATGGCACCACAACGTAAATAATCGCCATAGGAAAAACCTCCAGGCAATACAATACAATCTTCTGTAGTGAAATGGGATAAATCACTATCCTTATGCCATAACATTTCAACGGGATGCCCAAGATCTTTTTCTAAAGCATCTTGCATATCTCTATCGCAGTTAGATCCTGGAAATACTAAAACACCAAATTTCATAGTCTTAATTATTAAGGTATTAGGGTACTATTTGAAGGCTCAAAGTTAACAAAAACTGCCCGCCCAGAGGAAGTAAATTTCTCACTTAACTAAGGTGGTTATACACAATAACAGCCACTGCGGTCCAAAATAACAAATTTGGCATCAATAACCTTTTAGGGGTGGTGAATGCAAAACTAATAAAACACGCCAATGGCGTAATTAAGATAGCAGATGCATATAAACCCTGTTCTGAAAATAGGATGGGTTGGAAAAAAGCCAAAATAAGCACTAAAAAAATTACCCCCCAGTATTTTCTAACCTGTATAATGAAACGCAATTGTTGTTGTTGCCAATGATAAAACCCAGCTAATAACTGGAGGCCAATCACCACTAATGCTAAAATCACGTTTAATTCGGGTTGAACGAGTGGATTTTTCCAATTCAATTTGGGTAAAAAATGTCTAACTGTTTCTGGTTGATTGGTTAAAAACAAAAAAGTGAACATGAAATAATAAGGAAGTAATATCCCCATTAATAACACCATCCATTCCGGTAATTTAAAGGGACGAATAATGGCTAAAGCAAATAATACCACCGGAATTAAAATGGCAATGGGCTCATATAATAAAATAGAAACACCTACAATAAGTCCTATATTAAATTCGAGTGTTTTAGGTTGAGATTGATCGTATAACTTAAATAGTTTTACTAAAATCCATATGACTAAACTATTCGCAATAAGTCCTACACTAATCACATCCCAATAAGGGAATAAAGCAGTTAATAGGATGTAAGTAAAGGCAGGCAAATAGCTTATTTGCTGAAACATTTTAAACTGACTTAATATCATATTAATCCGTATAGCCTGACTTAAAATGATGACATGAAATAAAATAACTAACGCTAAAGGTGATAGTGGTTTTATATAGTGAATTAAAATGTAGGCTAACAAGCCATCAGATTCGGTAGCAACCACCAAAGGAGGATGATACCAAACATGAAAATGAACCAATACACTTAAGACTAGTAAAAAAATTAAATTAATATCAGATTTGTCTCTAAATAAAAAAACCATTGGTGTTATTTAAATTGAACTTTTGCAAATCCAATTTTACTTTTATATTGATAAGGTAAAATAGCTTCATGATCTCCCACTTGTTTCAGCATTCTTGGCATCCACTCATAATTTTTTTCACTTGTCATGATAGATGCCCCTTTCATTAATTCACCTTGTTGGCTTAATGTATTGATCGCTAAAAAATGAACCCCTTTTTGTTTATCATGAAATAAAAATTGAACTCCCTCTTTATTTTGTATAGTGCCATACCCAATGAATTGATCTACATTTTGATCAGATTGAGATTTGTCAATTGTCTTAGCCCATTGTAAGCTACCATTTTTGTCAAATGATAATAATGCAATTTTATCTGCATTGTAGGTCACTGAAGGATAGCCATAAGAAGCAAATGGATTTCCCCATGGACGCATCATCCAAGGACGCAATCCCCAGCCCATTCCCCATCCCATGCGAGCCCATGGATAAAAGCCAAAAGGACGATTCCAGTAATTAAACATAAAGGGATTGTAAAAAGCACCGCCATAATAATAGTCCCATCTAGAAAACGAATTATGATTTACATAAGACTCTGCTTGCTCTGCTACAACTACATAACTGCCATCTGCTTGACTGCTTATTTTATCTACATAACAAGCATCAAAAGCATCTTTAATATTTCTTTTTTGAGCAACTGCAGTGCGAACTGCATCTGTAAATCGATTCGCATTTGTAAATACTTCCTTACGAGTACTCACATCCCAAACGTAAGAATATAATCCTTCTACATGCCCCTTTTTCTCAGTCGCGTAAAATGAATTTAATAAAATTCTGTTTTTGCCATTATCTACTGTTAAACGAATATTGTCCAATAACAAACTATTATTGATGATAGGAGATTCTACGACTTCTGTTCCATTCGCTGATAAGAATATCAAACTCACAGCAGGAGCTGCATTAGTTTGTGTTACATTACGCAGACAAAATAAATTTCCAGCATTGTCTAAAGCAAAATCGGATAACGCACTTTTTTTATTAGAGGATTGCACACTAAATTCGGATCCGCCAGTTACTTCAAAATTATTATTGAGTGTGATAGTTCTTACTTTCAACGCATTAGCCTTTGTAGTATTCACACTAAATAAAATCACTTTTTGATGATCATCACTTTGTAAGAGATTAAATACTTTAGTGCCTGATCCTGGACGAATTTTTTCGGCTGTATCTAGTATTTTAGGTGTTCCTACTAATTGTCCATCGGCATTTATTTGTGCCAATGCAGCATATACCGTAGTGTTCACTTGAAATTGATACACCACAAACACTTTATCAGAAAAAGTTACAAATTCTAAACCATTTAATTGTTTGGGTAAAAAAGCCAAATCATTTTGCTTCACCATCAGCATTTGCGCATTAAACTGTGCAATGGTAGAAATGCCTTCATTATTTTTAAAAACCCAATAACGCTCTCCCACTTTTCCTAAAATTTCATACTGCATGCCTTCCTTGTCCGTTTTTTCGATAGAGGACACTGTATATGATTGGGATTTCAATGAAGAAGTTCCCAACAGGCATAACATTAAAAAACTAAAAAATGACTTTCCCATAAAATATACATTTTGATAGCACAAATTTAATACAATATTTAGCTAGAATATGTATTCAGCAACAATATTAACGGATGTTTAAAGTTTTGAATTACCCTTGGAGAGTTGCTCCTAGATTGGTTACTTCTAAAGTATAGATGCCCCCTTCTTTTACAGCGTAATTAGCTAACCCATGACTAATAGGAAAATCGAAGCATACTGGATATTGAAAACGACTTATATAGGAATGGATGATTTGGTATGCATCCTTACCAAAATCCTTAGGAGTATCTTTTAAATCGGTAAAGCCTCCCACCACCAAACCCGCTATATTTTCCCAAACCCCTGCTCGTACACACTGAATCATCATGCGATCTAAATTATAATGGTACTCTCCTATATCTTCTATAAATAAGATTTTACCTTGGGTGTCCATTTGTAAAGAAGATCCAATTAAATGAGACATCATACATAAGTTTCCGCCCATCAACTCACCCTTAGCCATTCCATTTTTTTGCAATGGATGGACTTCTGCTGACATCATTTGAGGCACCCCTTCTAATACATTTTTGAGGGATTGAATAAAAGGTAATCCTACTTCTCCTTTACTAAAAGCGGCAGCCATGGGACCATGAATACTTTGTATTTTTTGCTTTTGTAATGCGGCATGTAAGACGGTAATATCGCTAAAGCCAATCACCCATTTGGGATGCTTACAAAATCCCGTAAAATCAATATTGTCAATAATTCTACTCACCCCATATCCCCCTCTTGCACATAAAATAGCCTTTAATTGAGGGTCATCCAACATTTCCTGAAGTTCCTTGGAGCGGTCGGAATCTGAGGCCGAAAAAGAAAAATCTTGCGTTCCCACTGTTTTGCCCAGTTTTACTTGATACCCCCATTTTTCAATGGTTTGCACTGCCATTTCCACTTTTTCAAGTGGTATAGAACCTGCAGGACAAAGGATTCCAATGCGGTCCCCTGGTTGTAAGTAAGCTGGTTGAATCATTCCACAATATTAACTACTTTTGCAGGAATGAACACACCAAAAAGATATTTAATTACTGCCGCCTTGCCTTATGCGAACGGTTTGAAACATATTGGGCATTTAGCAGGGGCCTATTTGCCTGCGGATATCTATGTGCGTTATTTAAAAGCACAAAAGAGAGATGTTGTTTTTGTTTGCGGAAGTGACGAGCATGGAACGGCTATCCCTATTCAAGCCACGAAGGAAGGAACCACCGCCCAAGCCATTATAGATAAATACCATCCTATCATTGAACAAAATTTCAAGGACCTAGGAATTGAATTTGATATTTATCATCGCACGAGCGATAAATTACATCACGAAACTGCTTCTGAATTTTTTAAAACTTTAGAAGGCAATGGTGATTTAGAAACTAAAACTAGTTTACAATATTTTGACGAAGCCACAAATACTTTTTTAGCGGATAGATATATCAAAGGGACTTGTCCTAACTGTGGACATAATGAAGCATTTGGTGATCAGTGTGAAAAGTGTGGTAAAAGTTTGAGTCCAGAAGAATTAATAAATCCTGTAAGCACATTAAGTGGCAATGCTCCTATAAAAAAAGAAACAACACATTGGTATTTGCCTTTAAATAAACACGAAGCATTTTTACGTGAATGGATTTTAAACCAACATCAAAATGATTGGCGTCCTGCTGTGGTAGGACAATGTAAAAGTTGGATAGAAGGCGGATTGCAGCCACGTGCCGTTACGCGCGATTTAGATTGGGGAGTGAAAGTGCCAGTGGCGGGTGGTGATGGAAAAGTTTTATACGTTTGGTTTGATGCCCCTATTGGATATATCAGTGCGACTAAACAATGGGCTATAAATAATAATAAAGATTGGCAACCTTATTGGAAAGATGCCGATACTAAATTGGTTCATTTTATTGGAAAAGATAATATTGTATTTCATTGTATTATTTTTCCAGTGATGTTAAAATTGCATGGTAATATTTTACCCGAAAGTGTTCCTGCAAATGAATTCATGAACTTAGAAGGTGATAAAATGAGCACTTCTAGAGGATGGAGTATTGAAATGGATGATTACATCAATCAATGGATTAAAAAAGAAAATGGCGGAACAGGTCTTGCAGATAGTTTACGTTTTTATCTAACTTCTATTTCTCCAGAATCTAAGGATAGTGAATTTACCTGGAAAGGTTTTCAAGAATCTGTAAATGGAGAACTAGTAAGCATCTTCGCGAATTTTGTAAACCGAACTTGGGTGTTGATGCATAAATTATGCAATGGTAAAGTGCCTCCTATTCATCCTGACTTATTAGACGACGAAGACAAAGCTTTATTAACGACAGTACAAGAAACCAAGGATAAAGTCACTGCATTATTAGAGCAATATAAATTTAGAGAAGCTCAATTTGAAGTCATTCATTTGGCTAGAATAGGGAATCAATATATGCAAAAGAAGGAGCCTTGGATTTTAGCAAAATCTTTGGAGAGTGATACTACAGCACAAGCTAAAATTAATAATTGCATGCACGGTTGTTTACAATTATGTGCCAACCTGTCTATTTTAATCAATCCGTTCCTTCCATTCACAGCAAAAAGAATGTGCCACTTAATGAAAGTGGTTGATAAAATGTTGGATTGGGAAAACGCAGGTAAATTTAATTTATTAAAAGTAGGTTATACTTTACGTGCCCCTGAATTATTATTCCGTAAAATTGAAGATGTTGAAATAGAAGCCCAATTAGCAAAACTTCAATCTCTGTTAACAACAAAAAATAGTACGATGGATACTGCTACACCACAAGCCGAGAGCGCTTCGGAAGAAAAAGCCTTAAAACCAGAAATTGTATTTGATGATTTTGGTAAAATTGATTTACGCGTAGGTACTATTTTAGAAGCCAAGAAAGTGGAGAAGGCAGATAAGTTATTAGAACTATATGTGGATCTTGGATTTGAAAAAAGAACTATTTTATCCGGTATCGCAATGCACTTTTCTCCAGAATCATTGGTCGGAAAGCAAGTAGTAGTCGTTGCTAATTTAGCACCTCGCAAAATGCGCGGTATTGAAAGCAAAGGAATGATTTTATTAGCCGAAGATGCACAAGGCAAATTGCATTTTGTACAACCTCAAGAAGTAATTGCTTCAGGAAGTAGTATAAGTTAAATACACTCTTTCATTTCCTTATCGGTATAGGCTAATCCGTGTTGCTTTAATACATCGGCTGGTACGCCCGCCCATTGATTAGGCACGTTACCCATATATCCTAAATCCTTCACACCAATTTCGGATGTATAAAATCCTGTGGTGACTAAATCACGCATTTTATTAAAAAAGCTAACCCCTTGCGCTACTTCAGGTTTTGCTTTTTTAGGATAAGCAATTTCATCTACAATTCCGATTTGTTGATCATGGGTTAAAGACACAAAGGACTTACCATGTTTTTTAGTAGTATATAAATCTAGCCATCTTAAACCACCACGCATAGGCACTTGATGGTCTGGCATATCTTTCACAATAAACTCAATGAATTCGGGCACTTTAGCTTCTGAAGCAGAACCACTAGCAGCATCCTTAGGCATAATAATATCGCCTAAAACTGTAATGGTAGCCATTTCATGTTCATCAAAAAATGTAGGAAGTGCTTTTACTTTTACTAAGTAGTCTTTTTCTTCCTGCATCAAATCATCTGCAGTTGCTTCAGTGACTGTGGTGTTTGCACTTTTACAAGCGTCTATTACAACACTTGCAGATACTGTACCTAAGATGATTGCTTTTATCGAATTCCGTCTGTCCATGATTTTATTTTTATAAAAAAAATTATAAATTTTGTTTTTGTTGGGTGACTTGTTTTTTTAACTTATTCAATTTAAAAAAACATTCACCCCCTCTTTTTTATTTCTTCAAAAACAAAATTATAAATTTTGTTTTTGAAGTTGATCCAACACATACTCTGAAGTACGCATTGACAATGCTAATATGGTCCATGTAATATTTTTATCTGCCTGAGAGGTGAATACCGATCCATCTACACAGAATAAATTTTTACAATCAAAAGCTTGCCCCCATGCATTTAATGGGGATGTTTTTTTATCACTTCCCATACGCACCGTACCCGCTTCGTGAATGATATTACCTGGATTAGATAATCCATAGTTATTCGTAGCATCATCGCTATCTCCCCAAGTAGTGACGGCACCCATTTCGTGCATGATTTCTCTGAAAGTTTCTTTCATGTGCTTCGCTTGATTAATCTCATATTCAGATTGCTTCACATTAAATTTTAAAACTGGAATACCATACTTATCAACTACTTCATTGTCAATTTTGCAATAGTTGTCATAGCGTGGAACTGCTTCTCCTCTTCCTCCCATACCTACATTCGCACCATAAAAGAATCGAACATCCTCTTTTAATGAAGATCCATAACCACCTGATTCTTTAGTTTGGCCATTCACTTGAAATTTTCCATTCAACCCTTGCATACCCATACCAAATCCATAACTAGGTTGACTCATGCCTCCCCAATATTCAATATGATAACCACGAGGGAAATCTAATTTTTTATTATCTAACCACCATGGAGTGTATACGTGCATACCCCCCACGCCATCTTCATTGTATCGTTTACGTCCAAATAATTCCGGGATCACACCACCCATCGCCGCTCCTGTTGAATCGTGTAAATAACGACCCACCACTCCCGAACTATTGGCTAAACCATTAGGATGTTTGTCAGATTTTGAATTCAATAATAATCGTGCGGTTTCACAAGTACTAGCGCCTAATATCACCACTTTAGCATGCACTTGATATTCTTGCTTGTCCATTTTATTGACATAAGAAATACCTGTTGCTTTTCCTTCGCGATCTGTTAATACTTCACGCGCCATGGCTCCGGTAATTAAATCCACATTTCCTGTTAACACCGCAGGGCGCACTAATACAGAGGAAGAAGAAAAGTCACCGTATACTTTACAAGAACGATTACATTGTCCACAATAAAAACAAGCACCACGTTCATCATTTATTTTTTTGGTTAAAATAGATAAACGAGAAGGGATCACCGGAATGTTAATTCCAGTGGCTGCTTTTTTAAACATCAATTCATGCAAACGAGGTTTAGGCGGTGGAAGAAAAATTCCATCTGGATCATTTTCCAATCCTTCATTCGTTCCATATACACCAATTAAACGATCAATTTTGTCATAGTAAGGTTTAATGTCCTCATAACCAATTGGCCAATCATCTCCTAAACCATCTAAACTTCTTCTTTTAAAATCACGTGGTCCAAAACGCAATGAAATACGACCCCAATGGTTCGTACGACCTCCTACCATTCTCGCTCTCCACCATTCCCATTTATCACTTCCTTTTTCTTGCGTATAAGGTTCACCATCAATTTCCCAACCCCAATAACATCCATCAAATTCTCCAAATGGACGAAATTTAGAACTCGCTCCACGACGTGGTGACTCCCAAGGATTTTTTAATTGCGCAGAATTTTTTGCTGGATCATAATCAGGACCCGCTTCCAATAAACAAACTTTGAGTCCTGCTTTAGCTAATACATAAGCAGCCATACCTCCACCCGCACCAGATCCTACCACTACAGCATCATACTTTTTGGGCGCGACTTTTACTTGAAAATCAGACATAATACAATCGTTTAGACAGTTGATTTAAAGATTGAATTTACAAAATATATTGAATGAAAAATAAAAGATAGGATGGGATTTTTCAAGAAAGGGAAATAGGAAAGGGAAGGCCTTTTTTTTTAAAAGGCATAGGTAGGATAAAACAAGCCCCGCCGTTTATGGGTGGGGCTTGAAAATCATTAGAGTCGTTTAAAGTGGGTTTTAACTTTAGTTAGAAAACCTACTTTAAACGAATGACCCCACCGTTTATGGGGTGGGTCATTAAAATCATTAGTGAGTTAATTTGGAAGGCCTACTTTCAAAGAAAGGCATAGGTAGGATAAAACAAGCCCCACCGTTTATGGGTGGGGCTTGAAAATCATTAGAGAGTTAAATTATTGGCCCTAACTTTCAAAGAAAGGGCCAAGAATTTAACTACATCCCATTGATGTTCCGCAGTTCAAGCACTTATAACAAGTACCACTACGAATTGTAATATGTCCACAGGTGCTACAAGCAGGCGCATCGCTTTGCATACTTTTAGCTGCTGCTGTTACTTGATCCATTGAACCGCTACTTACTTCAACCGCAGCAGCTACATTTGCTTTTGCAGCAGGCGCAGCAGCAGGAGCTGTTACACGAATGCTACTTAACTCAGGCTTTCCCACAAGAGTAATGTCTCCTTCCTCCCCTAGGTTTTCTACAGTAGGCTTATCTAATACATGAACTAAATCGGTTCTTCCTAAATATTCGTATGCTAAAGCACGGAATATAAAGTCAACTAATGAAGTCGTAGTTTTAATATTTGGATGATCCACCATTCCAGATGGCTCAAACTTAGTAAATACAAATTTGTCAACGAACTCTTCCAATGGCACACCATATTGCAAGCCCACTGAAATTGAAATTGCAAAGCAGTTCATTAAACTTCTTAAAGTAGAACCTTCTTTTGCTAAGTCAATGAATACTTCTCCTAAAGTACCATCATTATATTCGCCCGTTCTTAAGAATAAAACTTGTCCGCCAATTCTTGCTTTTTGAGTAAACCCTCTGCGCTTAGCCGGTAATGATTTACGTTCTACAATGCGAGATAATTGACGCTTAAATTTAGTATCGGTAGAAGCAGCCATACGCTTTTGTACTTCTTCTAATAATTCATCCACGGTTAAATTACCTAAGTCAACCATTTGAGAACTTGCAGTTTCTTCAGTAGCTTCTGCTGTTGCATCTGATTTTACCTTTTTATCAGATTTGGTACTTAATGGTTGGCTTAATTTAGAGCCATCACGATATATCGCATTCGCTTTTAATCCTAATGTCCAACTCATCAAATAACTATCTGCAATTTCTTCAACAGTAGCTTCGTTTGGAAGGTTAATGGTTTTAGAAATCGCACCAGATAAGAACGGTTGACAAGCAGCCATCATTCTAATGTGTCCGTGTGCGTGAATATATCTTTCTCCTTTTTTACCATTTTTATTGGCGCAATCAAAAATTGACAAATGCTCGTCTTTCAATGCTGGCGCACCTTCTACGGTCATTGTTCCGCAAACATAATCGTTGGCAGCATCTATTTGATCTTCGCTAAATCCTAAAGCTTCTAATAAATTAAAACTCCAGTCTGCGAATACTTCTTCTTTAAATCCTAATCTTGTTAAACAAGCATCCCCTAATGTGAAGCGGTTAAAGATAAATCCAATTTCAAATGCTGATTTTGCAGCACCATTTAATTTTTCAACTTCTTCTTGTGTGAACCCTTTTGCTAATAATGCTTCATTATTAATGTAGGGTGCACCTGCGAAACTTGCATGTCCAACAGCAAAGTTTACAATGGCATCATTTTCAGCTTGACTATAACCCAAGTTCTTTAATGCTTGTGGCACCGATTGGTTGATAATTTTAAAGTATCCACCACCAGATAATTTTTTAAACTTCACTAAAGCAAAATCAGGCTCCACACCTGTGGTATCGCAATCCATTACTAACCCAATGGTTCCTGTTGGAGCGATAACAGTTGTTTGTGCATTACGGTATCCGTATTTTTCTCCTAATTGAACTGCATCATCCCAAGCCTTTGTTGCAGCTTTCAATAAATAATCAGGAGTGTATTGAGCTTTAATTCCTTGTGGTTTAATTTCAAGACCTACATAAGCACCTTCTGCATCGTAAGCAGCAGCGCGGTGATTACGCATAACACGTAACATGTCTTCTTTATTTTCTTCGTATCTATCAAAGGCACCTAAGAAGGACGCCATCTCTGCAGATGTTTTATATGCTACACCCGTCATGATAGCTGTGATAGCACCTGCAATACCACGCGCTTGTTCGCTATCGTAAGCAATACCACTTACCATTAACATAGAACCAAGGTTGGCAAAACCTAAACCTGTAGTTCTGTAGTCATAAGATAATTGTGCTACTTCTTTAGAAGGGAACTGCGCCATTAAAATAGATATTTCTAATACGGTCTGCCATAATCTAGTAGTATATTCAAAACCAGTTACATCAAAACTATTGTCAGACTCATTGAAGAATTTACGCAAGTTGATGGAAGCTAAGTTACATGCCGTATTATCCAAGAACATATATTCTGAACAAGGGTTAGACGCATTAATACGTCCACCTTTAGGACAAGTATGCCACTCATTAATAGTAGTGTCATATTGTGTTCCAGGATCGGCACAACGCCAAGCAGCGTTCGCAATTTGATCCCATACTTCACGAGCAGGGATGGATTGCATTACACGACCATCGGTACGTGCTTTTAATTCCCAGTTGCCATTTTCAGACAATGCTTTAAAGAAGCTATTTGGAATACGTACAGAGTTGTTGGAGTTTTGACCAGACACTGTTGCGTAGGCTTCTCCTTCATAACTATTATCATAACCCGCCGCAATTAAAGCAGCCACCTTATCTTCTTCTTTTACTTTCCAGTTAATAAAATCCATTACTTCTGGGTGATCTAAATCCAAACAAACCATTTTAGCAGCACGACGTGTAGTACCACCACTTTTGATAGCACCTGCAGCACGATCTCCAATTTTCAAGAAGCTCATCAAACCACTTGAAGAACCACCACCACTTAATTTTTCATTCGCACCACGAATTTGAGAGAAGTTGGTTCCTACTCCAGAACCATATTTAAAAATTCTTGCTTCACGAGTCCATAAATCCATAATACCCCCATCGTTCACTAAATCATCACTTACACTTAAAATAAAACAAGCATGTGGTTGTGGACGTTCGTAGGCACTTGTAGATCTTTTTAATTGTTTGTCTAAAGGATCTACATAATAGTGACCTTGTGCACCCCCAGTAATACCATAGCTTTCATGCAACCCTGTATTAAACCATTGTGGTGAGTTAGGAACACAAGCTTGGTTTAAAATACTATATACTAATTCTTCATAGAATACTTGTGCGTCTTGTGTAGTAGAAAAATAACCATAACGTTCTCCCCATACTCTCCAACAATTTGCCATACGATGTGCAACTTGCTTCACCGTTGTTTCACGACCTAATGAACCATCTGGTTGTGGAACCCCTGCTTTTCTAAAATACTTTTGTGCTAAAATATCTGTTGCAATCTGACTCCATTGCTTAGGCACTTCCACATTCGTCATTTCAAATACTTTTTCTCCGTTTGGATTTTTAATCACACTATCACGGTAGTCGTATTCGAATTGATCAAAAGGAGAAACATTGTCCTTTGTGAAGCGGCGCTTAAACTGTAAGCCTTTTTTTGTTTTTGGAGTCGTCGTTGCCATGTTCTTGTTCTATTTTTCTATGGGTGGTTAAAGGTCCCTTTAGGCCTTTTTTCAAAAACCTTGATGGGTATACGAAAATATCCTTTGGAATTGATAATTCCTTCATTGAAATATCAACAGCTGTGGAAAATATATGTGAACAATTACAAACCCTTTATCCCAGTTGAATTGTACGATTTATCCCCAGCCAATGTTAGTTTCTGCGAAAAAAAAACCTTGGGATATCGGATTTTTTTGTAATAAAGTGGAAACCCCCTATTTATAGCTGTAAAATCGATATTTTTGACAAATATTAAAAAATATTGCACCTTACACCTGCTTCCACAATGAGTACTAAAATTTACGATATTATTTCACAGGCAAAAGCAAATGCACAAAAATCTTTTGCGGTTTTAATTGATCCAGATAAGATTAATGATGCTAGTTTGTTGCAGACCGTTCAAGTAGCTGTTGCTTCTAAAGTGGATTATTTTTTTGTGGGTGGAAGTTTAGTCGTAACAGATACTTTAGATCATGTTGTTGATTTCATTAAAAAAAATTGCAACATCCCTGTCATATTATTTCCAGGATCTCCAGATCAAATTACTTCTAAAGCAGATGCTTTATTATATCTCTCTTTAATTTCAGGACGCAATGCTGAATTATTAATTGGTCAGCATGTAATAAGCGCGCCGTTTGTAAAACAAAGTGGTTTAGAATTAATGCCAGTGGGTTATATGTTAATTGACGGCGGAGTTCCTACCACTGTATCTTATATATCTAATACGAATCCAATTCCTTCTAATAAAAGCGATATCGCTTTATGTACTGCGATGGCGGGCGAAATGTTAGGGCTCAAATTAATTTATATGGATGCGGGAAGCGGTGCTCAAAAAGCCATTCCTACTGCAATGATTCAACAAGTTGCAAAACATATTTCTATCCCATTAATTATTGGTGGCGGAATTACGACTCCCGAAAAAGCGAAAGAAAATAGTATGGCTGGTGCCGATATTATTGTGGTGGGCAATGCAGTTGAAAAAGATCCTGCTTTAATTACTGCTATCGCAGAAGCCATTCATAGTTTGAACTCCTAAAGAGGGTGAATTCCCTTTAACATTCAGCTAGAAACTCATCATCTCTTTAAACTTCACGGTTTGTCTACGGCTAATTTCAATCTTCTCTCCTCCTTTTAATTCTACTAATAATCCTCCATTAAAATAAGGTTCAATTTTTTCTATCCAATGTAAGTTGATAATATGTTTTCTATTGGCTCTAAAAAAGACATGCTCGTCCAATCTGTCTTCCAAAGCATTCAATGATTTTAAAATAAGTGGCTTATTGGTAGAGAAATAAACTTTAGCATAATTGCCCACGCTTTCAAACAATCTGATATCTGCTAATTTCACAAACCAACAACGTTCTCCATCTTTCACAAACACTTGATCTAGTTCGGTTAATGGACCTCTATTTACGCCTAACAAACTTGCTTGTTCTAATTGTATTTCGTTTTGTAATTTCTGAATGGCATCTGTCAAACGCTTGGGGTCAATTGGTTTTAACAAGTAATCCAAGGCATTTACTTCAAACGCTTTTAAGGCAAACTCATCATAAGCCGTCGTGAAAATAACACGGGGCGCTTTTTCTAATTCGGCTAATAAATCAAATCCTGTTTTGCCGGGCATTTGAATGTCTAAAAAAATAAGGTCAGGTCGAGCAGCATCTATTTTTTCAATTCCTTCATCCACTCCGCTCGCTTCATCTATAATCGTAATATCAGGGTGTTGTTCTAGTAATTTTTTTAACTCATTTCTAGCTAATCTTTCATCATCAATAATAATCGCTTTTATGGGCATACATGCAATATTTATGGGGTTGAAATAGGTATTATTAATTGTGCTGTCACTTGAAAAGGTTGGCATTGTTTGATTTCAAATTCGGCCTGCCCTTTAAATAAAATATTTAAACGTTCACGTGTACTTTGAAGTCCAAAACCGTCTTGTTCATTGGGATTTAATTGCCCTGTATTTTGAACTTGAAGCACATGCTTATTATTTTCAAACTTGGAAATAATTTTGATCAAACAATTTCCAGGTTGCTTGTTTAAACCATGTTTAATAGCGTTTTCCACCAAGGTTTGCAACATCATAGGAGGCACTTGATTTTGCATGGTATTGTCATCCACTGCATACTCTACTTCTAATCTGTCTGCAAAACGAATGTATTCAAGTGCTAAATAATCTTTGACGATACTTAATTCTTTTTCTAGTGTAGTGACTTCCAATTTATCTACTTGAATACTACTTCTTAAAATATTACTTAACTCGGTAATGGCTTGTCTGGATCTCACTGGATTTTCATCTACTAATGCTCTAATACTATTTAAGGCGTTAAATATAAAGTGCGGATTGATTTGAGATTTGATAGTTTTAAGTTGCAATTCCTTGATCACATTTTCCAATTTTACTTTCTTGATTTCTTCTGTATTGGTGAATTCAATGTAATGCCAAAGAATATAAATAGATACCCATACTAAAATAATAGGAGTATCAAAAACCATACTTACAAAAAAGCGTTTTTCTAAATTTAGTTTTCTGCCATTATCATATAAATGCAAAATTTCAATTAAGTAACTCGTTAAAAAACTATACAAACTTGCAAATACAAAAATGGATGTAATTAATTTCCACCATTTGAAAGAAGCTAAGGGGGGTCGAAGTGACAAAAAGATGATTGTTTTACGAAGCAAATGAGTCATTAACATTCCCATCAAAATACTCACTAATAAACGAGGATAATAAATGGAGCTTAATTTACGGTCCAAAACATTGCTGAAAAAGATGATGGTTAAGCCATAGCTAAACCAGCCGGTGATCTGACAAACCCAATAAATGGAATGGTTCTTTTTCATGTTCTCAAATTTAATCTTATTTGAGGGCCTTTGGGTGATTCATTTGGATGAATGGAGGAATGTTTAGGTGTACGGCAAAATAGAGCTTTAAAAGCTTTTGAACTTTTGCCTTATTTTTATGTTATTAACTTACTTTTACATTACAATTTTGTTTCATGAATTTAGCCGCTGGGCCCCTTTTAAATCAGATTAATCATCCGGACGATCTTAAAAAGATGTCAAGGGAGCAGCTGCATCAAGTTTGCGACGAATTAAGGCAATATATTATTGACGTCGTGAGTGTGCACGGAGGCCATTTTGCAGCCAGCCTAGGGGTGGTGGAATTAAGCGTAGCTCTACATTATGTATATAATACACCTTATGATCAATTGGTTTGGGATGTAGGCCATCAAGCTTATGGACATAAAATTTTAACTGGTCGCAGGGATCAATTTGCAACCAATCGTAAATACAAGGGATTAAGTGGTTTTCCTAAACGTAGTGAAAGTGAATTTGACACTTTTGGTGTGGGACATAGTTCTACCTCCATTTCTGCCGCTTTAGGGATGTCGATGGCTGCCAAGTACAAAGGTGAAAATCGCAAATCGGTAGCCATTATTGGAGATGGTTCCATGACTGCCGGTATGGCTTTTGAAGCAATGAACCATGCTGGCGTTGCGGATAGTGATGTGTTGATTATTTTGAATGATAATAATATGAGCATTGACCCCAATGTGGGTGCCTTGCGTGAATACTTGACTGACATTAGTACTTCTCCTACTTATAATAAAGTAAGGGATGAAATTTGGTCTTTGATGGGTAAACTTCCTGTAGGAAAAACTTTCACTAGACAGATGGCATCTAAGCTGGAAGCGAGTTTGAAAGGAGTTGTTTCTAAAAGCAGTAATTTATTTGAAGCTTTACAATTAAGATATTTTGGACCTATTGATGGTCACAATATTGCCAACCTAGTAGATACTTTGAAGGACTTGAAAGAAATTCCTGGACCTAAATTATTGCATATTATTACGGTGAAAGGAAAAGGATATGCCTTGGCAGAAAAAGACCAAACTAAATGGCATGCACCTGGTTTGTTTGATAAGTTAACCGGTGAAATATTAAAGAAAAAAATAGATACTCCTCAGCCTCCTAAATACCAAGATGTTTTTGGACATAGTATTGTTGAATTAGCCAAAGTGAACCCTTTAATTATGGGTGTGACCCCAGCTATGCCAAGTGGCTCTTCTCTTAAAATCATGATGGATGAAATGCCGGACCGTGCTTTTGATGTGGGTATTTGCGAACAACATGCAGTGACTTTAAGTGCAGGGTTGGCAACACAAGGCATTAAAGTGTTTTGCAATATCTATTCCTCTTTTATGCAACGCGCTTATGACCAAGTCATTCATGATGTGGCTTTACAAAAATTACCTGTTGTATTTTGTTTAGATCGTGCTGGATTAGTGGGTGAAGATGGCCCTACACATCATGGCTGTTATGATATCGCTTATTTTAGATGTATCCCCCATATGATTGTGTCCGCGCCTATGAACGAACAAGAATTGCGCAACCTTATGTATACTGCACAATTACCTGAAACTAATTTCCCTTTTACTATTCGATATCCAAGAGGAGAAGGCGTCATGGTAGATTGGAAAAAGCCATTTGAAAAAATTGAAATTGGCAAAGGAAGAAAATTAAAAGACGGTAAAGACATTGCTATTTTAAGTTTTGGACATCCTGGAAATTTTGCACAAACTGCGATCCGAAATTTACGCAACGAAAATATAGATCCTGCACATTATGATATTCGTTTTGTAAAACCTTTGGATACCGATTTATTACACGAGGTCTTCCAAAATTATTCAATGATAGTTACGGTAGAAGATGCTAGTATAGTAGGTGGATTTGGTTCTGCGATTTTAGAATTCATGAACGAACATCAATACAAGGCCAATGTGAAAGTGTTAGGTATTCCTGATACGATTATAGAACATGGCACTTTGAAAGAATTACAACATGAATGTCACTATGATGCCAATGCCATTGCCGATGCTGTGAAAGATTTGTTAGGTAAAAAGATAGTTGCAGAAGTTTAAAAAAACAGAGTATATAATCCTACAAAGAATAAAATAAAGTGGCGTTGGAGTGCAATACTTTTGCCTGATCCTCTGGTGTCAAAATGTTTTCAAGCACTTCACGATATACTCCCATCGTTTTTTCATAGTTACTTGCTAATAAAGCCACTGGCCAATCTCCTCCACACACACATCTGTCCACACCAAAATGAAGAAGCGCAAACTCAATGTAGGGTTTAATATCAGCCGCATTCCATTCATTCCCTTTTTTAACTTGTGTTCCTAAACCAGATATTTTGGCATACACATTTGGATATTGACTTACTTGCTTCATTAAACTTTCCCATTCAGGGAAAAAACTAACATCCGAAATAGGAGGATTCACTAAATGATCCAACATGATGGATAAATGAGGTATTGTTTGTGCAATTTGAATCGTCGCTTTTAAATGCGATGCTTTCACTCCCACAATTTCATAGAGTATTTTGTGGTCGGCTAAAATTTGCAAACTTTCTAATACAGCTGGCTGCAATAACCAATCGGCATTAGTTTCGTCATGCACTAAATGACGCACCCCTTTGAAATATTTATTTTGTTGAAAAAAATTAATTTGGCTTTGAGTGGCCATAGGATCTAATAAAGGCAACCAACCCACCACTCCTTTAATCCATGAATTTTGTTGAGCGGCATCCAACATAAATTCAGTTTCCTCTATTGTATTGGCAGCTTGTACCAAAATAGCTTGGGTCACTCCTGCTTTTTGCATCAAGGGTGACACTTCATCTGGTAAATAAGTTCTTGCTAATATAGAGGTATTCCCTGTCAGCCAACTATATTCCACTTTTTCTAAATCCCATATATGCAAATGCGTATCAATAATGGGAATAGACATACTAATTGGATAGTTTAATTTAAGCTTGGATCAAAGTCTCCCTCGGCTAAAGGTTCGATATTGTCATCGTCTTTAAAGGCTTCTAGGTTAGGTGTTTCATAGGAATCAAAAGTATCCACATGACCAGGCTCTAAATCTTCTTCGCGGCTTTCATTCCATTCGATGATAAAATTATTGCGCCCTTCCCCTACCAACAACTTCATATATTTTTGTTGCGATAATTCTAAAATAGATAAGAAAAAGAATAAAGCATGAACACGATCCTGACAAACATCAAATATTTTTTCAAACGCAACTGTTTTACCGTCTTGTACTGTTTTTAATAAATACTCTCTTGAAGCTTCCATAGTGTAGTTATATCTTACTACCGTATGGACAGGTCTGTTTTGACGTTCTTGTAAACGAGTCATTACTTTTTCGAATGACTTCATCAATTTAAAAAGCGTTACTGTTTGTAGTTCGGTGCCTTCTGCGGCTTCCTCACCTACTTTTGACATTTCATGTTGGATATTTCCGCGCTTTTGCATTAACATACGCAACGCTTCCATATCTGCCATTTGAGTAGCCGCTTCTTTATATCTTTTATATTCTAAAATTTTGTCAATTAATTCTTGACGTGGATCAATTTCATTTCCTAAAGCATCTAGTTCCTTTCTTGGTAACAATAATTTGGCCTTGATGCGCATTAAGGTTGCAACGAATAAAATAAACTCGCTACTTAATTCAATATTCAATTTTTCTTGATGATGTATGAAATCCAAAAAATCATTGATGATTTTGGTGATTTGGATGTTATAAATATCCATTTCATCCCGCTCAATAAAGAATAGTAATAAGTCAAAAGGACCCTCAAATTGGTCCACTTTGATAGAATAATTAGTTAGCTGGTTCATTCCTACAAAGAAAGGGAATCGTTATTAATTTCAGGTTAATTCAGAAAGTATTTATCCACTTTTATCCAAATTATCAGCATCTTTGCCCCAAATTTTAAGGCATGAATAAGAAGTTGATCGATTGGGGTATTTTCATCTTACTTTCTATCATTTGGGGGAGCTCCTTTTTACTCATGAAAATTGGCATGAAAGAAGGGGCCGTGCAGTTAAGCCCATACCAAGTAGCCTCTTTAAGAATGATTTTTGCAGGTTTGGTATTGGTTCCTTTTGCTTTTAAAGCTTTCAAACAAATCCCTAAAGACAAATTAGGCATCGTCATATTATCCGGGGTGATAGGCAATTTTATTCCGGCCTACTTATTTTGCATTGCCGAAACTAAAATTGATAGCGCTTTAGCAGGTATCTTAAATTCACTTACTCCTTTGTTTACCATTTTAGTAGGAATTATTTTTTTTAAAATCCCTTCCAATGGCCAAAAAATGCTGGGTGTATTATTGGGATTAGTTGGTTTATGTTTATCGGTAGTTGCAGGAAAAACACTTCACTTTGAAAATTTTTCATACAGTTTTTTCATTATGTTGGCTACCATTTGTTACGGATTAAACGTCAATATGGTGGGTAAGAATATGCAAAATATTAGCGCGATCAATATTGCCAGCATTGCATTTAGCTTTTCGATCATTCCTGGAATGGTGATTTTATATTTTACAGGTTATTTTCAAAACGATTTTTCCAGCGCAGAAATCATACAAGCCACACTAGCTGGAGGCACTTTGGGGGTCATTAACACTTCGGTCGCTTCTATTTTATTTTACATATTAGTAAAACGTTCGGGGATTATTTTTGCATCTACTGTTACTTACGCTATACCATTTGTTTCACTCGCTATGGGCTTGCTATACAATGAAGCTATTCACCCACTTCGTTTAGTAGGATTAGCTATTATTTTAGTGGGCGTGTATATTGTGAATAAAAGAAACGACTAAGCAATTTTACTTACTTAGTCGTTGTATATTTTTGGATCGTCTGCAATATCATCCTTAAACAGTCATGATTTCTTTTTCCTTTGCTTCTAAATGCTTTTCTACTAAAGCAATGTGCTTATCTGTTAATGCTTGTATGGAATCTTCCGCTCCTTTACAAATATCTTCACTCATTCCGTCCTTTTGTAATTTTTTGACTTGCTCAATATGATCTCTTCTAATATTTCGTATAGCAACTTTGCTTTGTTCCCCTTCTCCACTTGCTTTTTTAAATAATTCACGGCGACGCTCTTCGGTTAAAGGCGGCATAAACAAACGAATATTTACCCCATCATTTTGAGGCGTAATACCAATATTAGCAGCCATAATAGATCTTTCAATCAAGGCTAACATACTTTTTTCCCAAGGTTGAATACTAATGGTTCTGCTGTCTAAAATTTGCACATTGGCTACTTGACTAATAGGGGTGGGCGCTCCATAATAATCCACATTAATGCCCTCTAAAATAGAAGGGGTTGCCTTGCCTGCTCTAATTTTTGACAATTCAATTTCTAGATGATTAATGGCTTTTTTCATACCACTTTCGGCATCTGTGCTTATTTTTTGTAATTCTTCCGACATATTTGAATTATTTGAGTAAACAAAGCTACGCAAAACATAGAAATCCACATGAGACTTTTTTTATACCCATTTTTCAAATAAATGATGTCAAATTAGGCTTTGAATTCTATCTTTGTTGCTCATTGATATCAAAAATTATGGCAGCTGCAGACTTAATAAAAATCGCCTCTCAAGTACGTAGAGATATAGTAAGAATGGTACACGCTCAACAAAGTGGTCACCCAGGGGGTTCATTGGGTTGCACTGATTTTTTAACTGCACTCTATTTTCAAGTTTTAAAACATAATTCAGATTTTTCAATGGATGGAAAAGGAGAAGATCTTTTCTTTTTATCCAATGGTCATATATCACCCGTATTTTATTCCGTACTAGCTAGATCCGGTTACTTTGATATAAAAGAATTGGCGACATTTCGTAAATTAAACTCACGTTTACAAGGTCACCCAACTACGCATGAACATTTACCAGGCATTCGTATAGCGAGTGGATCTCTTGGTCAAGGCATGAGTGTTGCCATTGGTGCAGCTCTTACCAAAAAATATAATAAAGACAGTCAATTAGTATACTCACTTCATGGTGATGGCGAATTACAAGAAGGTCAAATTTGGGAATCCGTGATGTTTGCTGCTCACAATAAAGTAGATAATTTAATTTCTACGATTGATGTAAATGGTCAACAAATTGATGGCCCGTTAAGTAAAGTCTTATCCCTAGATAGTTTAGAAGATAAATTCAAAGCATTTCATTGGACGGTATTACATATGGATGGTCATGATATGGATCAAATTTTGGCCACTTTAGCACAAGCAAAGTCATTGACAGGTCAAGGCAAACCCATTTGTATTTTAATGAAAACATCTATGGGTAAAGGCGTTGACTTTATGGAAGGTAGTCATGAATGGCATGGCATTGCACCAAATGATGAACAATTAGCAAAAGCCTTGGGACAATTGGAAGAAACATTAGGCGATTATTGATTTAATAGAGATTTTTATAAAATATAAAATCTCTATTAAATCCTCTTTAAATTTTTTCGTGTAATTGTCGTGCTGCTTTTCGTGCTGGAATCCAGCCGGCTAATAATGCTATGAACACGACCAATCCTATGATAGCGAGGTAGTCCTCCCACATTGGCTTGATGGGATAGTAATCAATGACAAACGAATTGCCTTGTAATTTTATGAAATGAAATTGCATTTGTAAAAAACAAAATAGAGAAGCCAACGCACCGCCAATGAATGCTCCTATAAATGCCATTAATCCCGATAATAATAAAAATATTTTTTGAACATCCCAGGCATTCGCCCCCATGGAATGAAGTACATGAATGTCTTTTTTCTTTTCTAATACTAACATAGTTAAAGCGCCTACCAAATTAAAGGAAGCTACAATCATTATCACCCCTAAAATGAAAAAGATAATCCACTTTTCCATTTGCATAATTTTATACAAATCAATATTCTGTTGATACTTATTTTGAACCTGTACTTGGTTCCCTAAAATTTGTAAAAGATTTTTAACAACATTTTTTTCTTCGCTAGGAAGTATAGATAATTCAATGGCAGAAACTTCTGCAGCATCAATATCTAATAAGTACTGCGCAAAAGCGAAATGCGTGAATACATATTGCTCATCAAATTCCTGCTGAATTGAAAAAGCACCAGTTTGAGTGACCGATAAACTATTTAATTGATCCAAGGAAGTGAGTGATTTTCCCGATCTACTTACTGCATATAATTGCATCGTATCTCCTAGTGGTTCTGGGAATAATCCTAATTTTTGCTCTACCCCAATCCCTAATACCACATGCGGTTGCTCCTTATTCCCCATTTCAAAAACACCTCTTTTTAAATAGTGTGCTACTTGATTTATGGAGGTATAAGCACTATCTACTCCTTTAATCATCACCACCGCTTGCTTTTCACCACGCACAAGTAAAGCTCTATTTTCCACTACTTTACTCACGGCAACAACCCCTTTAATTTTTTGGATTTGACTCCATTGATCTTCTGTGACTTTGTAAAATTTTGTATGGGGGCTTGTCACTCGAATATCTGCATAAAAATCACTGTATAATCCTTTCACCACTTCGGTAAAACCATTGGAGACACTGAGTACTGTAATTAATGCAGCAGTGCCTATCGCAATTGCCAATACACTTACCCAAGCAATCATTTGTATTGCTTGAAAAGCATACTTACCTCTAAAATAACGCCATGCAAATAAAAAATGCACTATAAATTTTTTAAGATCTCGTCCATTTTAAAAACATAATCCAAAGTGTCGTCTAAATAAAAATGCAACACAGGGATACGCCTTAATTGATGTTTCATGGCATCCGCCAAATGCTTTTTCACGTCCCAAGCTTTCGCCTCTATTTTTTTGAAACAATCATGGGTGTCTGCCACCTGAAATAAGCTCAAGTATATACGCGCTTCTAGCAAATCGGGGGTGACTTTCACAGAAGATATGGATACCATGCCTCCTTGTAAATGATTGAGCCCCAATTTTAAAAAGATATCATTGAGGGCTGCCTGAATAGCCCCGGCTACTTGTTTTTGTCTTTTACCTTCTTCCATAATAATCAAAATCGTTGATTCATTGTAAAATTAGTTACTTTGCTGATTATTCTGAGGGAATAGTTAGAATATGAAGAAATTTATTCGCATTATTAGTTATATCAAGGAATACAAGGCCTATATGGGCTGGTATAGCCTTTTTATCATTTTATCCATCGTTTTTAGCCTGTTTTCATTAAGCATGCTGGTTCCTTTTATGGACCTCATCTTTAATAGCAGTGAATTGACTGGCGCTGTTAAGACAGTTGCTTCAGGTTCGGGTGGCAGCTTAAAAGATGTATTATACGGATTTTTACAAACCACCATTGCTAAATATGGAAAGGAACAAGCATTAGGTTGGATCTGCCTTGGCATTATTACGGCTGTGATTTTAAAGAATTTATTTCTTTATTTATCCTACTATTTTTTAGCTCCTATTCGTAATGCAGTTACTAGAAAGTATTCAAAATTATTGTACGATAAAATATTAAGATTACCCATTGGTTATTTTACCGAACAACGCAAAGGAGATATTCTAAGTAGATCTTCCAACGATATTGCTGATTTAGAAAACTCAGTGATTGGGGCATTAGAAGGCATTATTAAAGAGCCTTTAAATATTATTGGAATTTTAATGGTGCTTTTCTTAATTAGTGTGAAGCTTACATTGTTTGTGTTTGTTTTATTACCACTTGCAGGTTTTATAGTGGGTCGTATTGGTAGAAGTTTAAAAAAACATACCAATAAAGCACAAGTAAAATGGGGCGAGATCATGAGCCAAATGGAAGAAACTTTAACGGGTTTGAGAATTATTAAAGCATTCAATGCAGAGCAAAGAGTGAAAAAAAGTTTCTTTGGTTTAGTGGACGATATTTTTCATATCAAGAATAAAATTTTATACCGTCGTGATTTAGCGTCTCCTGTTTCAGAATCACTAGGGGTGATTATTTTATGTGGAGTTTTATGGTTTGGCGGGAAGCTAGTTTTGAATGGTGAGATACTTTCGGGAAGTGCCTTTATTGGATATGTGGCCTTGTTTTCGCAAATCATTAATCCTGCGAAAGCCTTATCACAAGCGGTTTATAACGTGAATAGAGGGAATGCCACTTTAGATCGTTTAAATGAAATTTTAGAAGCCCCTGTCACCGTTGAAGAAGTTTCTCACCCTATTGAACTTACAGGATTTAACGAATCCATCCAATTTAATAATGTTGGTTTTTCTTATCAGGATGCTGGTATTTTAAAAGATATTCAATTAACGATTCAAAAAGGAACTTCTGTTGCTTTAGTGGGTTCTAGTGGAGCTGGGAAAAGTACATTAGCCGATTTAGTTCCCCGTTTTCATGATGTAAGTGCCGGAGAATTATACATTGATGGAAAAAATATTAAAGAGTATAGTTTACACAGTTTACGTCAACTCATAAGTATTGTTACACAAGAACCTATCTTATTCAATGATTCCATTGCCGCAAATATTGCTTTAGGAAAACCTAATGCAAGCATGGATGAAATTATTGCAGCAGCGAAAATTGCGAACGCTTATGATTTTATCATGAAAAAAGAAGGTGGTTTTGATTCCATGATTGGAGATAGAGGTAGTAAATTAAGTGGTGGTGAGCGTCAACGTTTAACCATTGCTCGTGCCGTATTAAAAAATCCTCCTATCTTAATTTTAGACGAAGCCACTTCGGCTTTAGATACTGAAAGTGAAAAATTAGTACAAGAAGCGATTAATAATATGATGCAAAACAGAACTTCTATTGTGATTGCACACAGACTATCTACCATTCGCCATGCAGATGAAATCATCGTTTTACAAAAAGGTCAAATTGTAGAAAGAGGAAATCATGACGCATTAATTGCTCAAGATGGTTACTACAAAAAACTCATCGAAATGCAGGAGGTAAAATAAAAAACCCCGATGCAAATGATCAGGGTTTTAATATTTCTAAAGTTTTAAGACTCTATTTTTGATATTGGTTCGATGTTAAATCGATTATTGATCGCTGCTATTTTTTACGTATCCCAATTTAGCTTCCAAACTTAAGGTTGCATGTGGCACTGCACGTAAACGAGCTTTATCAATCAATAAGCCAGTCACTCTACAAATACCATAAGTCTTATTTTCAATACGCATTAAGGCTTTTTCTAAATGATCAATAAAAGTAATTTGACGACTAGCCATTTGACTTAATTGCTCTCTTTCCATACTTACACTACCATCTTCCATAGTCATATAACGAGCATCGTCATTGTCACCACCTAATTCATCCTTACGTGTGATCAAACCTTGCAAATACACTAATTCTTTTTTAGCTGCTTCCAATTTTTTAGAGATCAAATCCTTGAACTCATTTAATTCAGCATCAGAATATTTTACTAAAGTTTGGGTAGATTTTTCTACTTCTTTCCTTCTTTCCATAGGTACATACCCTGGTTGATAAGGCACACTACTTTTAGCATTTATTTTAGGGACTTTTACATCCTTGATAGGTTCTGGAGTTTTACGCACTGGCTTTACAGGAGGCGTAGGAATTTTAGGAACTGGTTTTGCAGGAGGTACATACTTTTCAACTGGCTTCACCGGTGCTACTACTTTTGCAGGCACTGCTGGTTTAGCAGGTGCTGCACCTTTTTTTGCAGGGGCTACCACTTTTGCAGGAACCGCTTTTTTTGCAGGGGCTACTACTTTTGCAGGAACCGCTTTTTTTGCAGGGGTTACTACTTTTACAGGCGCCGCCTTTTTTGCAGGTGCTACTACTTTTGCAGGAGCCGCCTTTTTTGTAGGAGCCGCTTTTTTTACAGGAGCTGCCTTTTTTGCTGGAGCCGCTTTTTTAGCAGGCGCTGCCTTTTTTGCAGGTGCTGCTTTTTTAGCAGGTGCTGACTTTTTAGCTGGAGCCGCTTTTTTTACGGGTGCCGCCTTTTTAGCTGGAGCTGCTTTTTTAGGAGCTGGTTTTTTTGTAGCCATAGTATCTATCCTTTTTGTAAAACTGAAATCCTTAATTTATAGTCATTTATCTCGACATCGACCCCGTCCTCAATGGAAGAAACCCAGTCAATTTTCAATGCTAGAATCTCGCGGCAAATATACTCTGAAAATTGATTAATGGCTTCCTTGAGTTCTGTGTTATCCACAATTTGGAGTAAAATCTTGTCAGTTAGCTCGAAATTGCTGTCTTTTCGTATGTTTTGAACCCTATTCACCAACTCTCTAGCATGCCCTTCTTGTAGCAAATCCGGGCTTATTGTGATGTCCAAAGCCACGGTTAAAGCTCCCTTCACCGCTACACTCCAACCGGGGATATCTTCTGCAATAATGTCAACCTCGCTCAATAATATAGGGATGATTTCCCCTTCTACGTTCAAAGAGTACAGTCCTTCTTTTTCTAACTGGCTAATTTGCGTCTGTGTAAAATTGCCAATTAGGGCAGAAGCTTGCTTCATTTTAGCCCCTAACTTATTACCCAAAAGTTTAAAATTGGGTTTCACTTTTTTACTAATCACCCCTTCGGTATCAGTGATATAATTAATTTCCTTAACATTTACCTCTGCCAAAATTAATTCTTCCATTTGCTCAATGGCTTCTTTCATGTCAGGGTTTAAAACAGGTATTAATATTTTTTGTAATGGTTGGCGAACTTTAATATTCACTTTTTTACGTATAGATAAAACCAGCGAACAAATATCTTGCGCCATTTGCATACGAGCTTCTAAGGCAGCATCCATTTTTTGAACATCTGCTTTGGGGAAATCAGCATGATGTATAGATGTTACTTTAAAACGATTCGTTGTTTGATTTAAATGACGGAATAATTGATCACAGAAAAACGGCGCAATGGGTGCCATTAATCTCGCAATGGTTTCAATACATTCATATAAAGTTTGATAAGCACTAATTTTATCATCGGTATAAGTTCCTTTCCAGAAACGACGACGGCATAAACGTACATACCAGTTACTCAAATGCTCATCCACAAAGGTTTCTATCGCACGGCCTGCAGCAGTAGGTTCAAAATCATCCATAGATTGTGTCACCGTTTGAATTAAACTATTCAAAGATGAAATAATCCAGCGATCAATTTCGGGACGTTGTTGAACAGGAATATAGTCTTGCTCAAAATGGAAACCATCCACATTTGCATACAGCACAAAAAATTGATAAGTATTATATAAAGTCCCAAAGAATTTTCTTTGCACTTCTTGTATTCCAGATAAATCAAATTTCAAATTATCCCAAGGAGAAGCATTTGTTACTAAATACCATCTTGTGGCATCTGCACCATATTTTTCAATAGTCTCAAATGGATTCACAACATTCCCTAAGCGCTTACTCATTTTATTACCATTCTTATCCAACACTAAACCATTACTCATGACTGCTTTGTAAGCCACCGTGTCAAATAATAAAACGCCTAAAGCATGAAGTGTATAAAACCATCCTCTGGTTTGATCCACTCCTTCACAAATAAAATCGGCAGGGAATGCTTGCCCTTTGTCAACCAAATCCTTATTCTCAAACGGATAATGCCATTGGGCATAAGGCATCGCACCAGAATCAAACCATACATCCACTAAATCTGACACCCGTTTCATGGGTTGACCTGTGGCACTTAATAGTTCAATTTGATCCACAAATGGTTTGTGTAAATCCACATCCAACTTGCCGTCTATGATATTTAATGGCACCTCCTTATTGAATCCTTTTTCTTTGGCTGCTAAATAACCTGCAGTTAATTCTTCTATCGAACCAATACAAATTTCTTCGGCACCATCTTCGGTACGCCAAATAGGTAATGGAGTTCCCCAATATCTGCTTCTACTTAAATTCCAATCCACCATATTCTCCAACCAGTTTCCAAATCTACCTTCACCTGTACTCTTTGGTTTCCAATTAATAGTTTTATTCAACTCCACCATACGATCCTTGACCGCTGTCGTTTTAATAAACCAAGCATCTAATGGATAATATAAAATGGGTTTATCTGTTCTCCAACAATGCGGATAATTATGTTCGTATTTTTCTACTTTAAATGCGCGATTTTCTTTTTTCAATTTCACCGCAATATCCACATTCACATCTTGATACTCTTTGTCGTCTTTGTAATTTTTTACAAACCTGCCGCTAAACTCACCTACTCCATGTACAAATTTTCCTTCTCTATCAACTAATGTAAGAATGCCTAAATTATATTTTTGTCCTACTTTATAATCATCTGCGCCAAAAGCAGGAGCCGTATGCACAATACCCGTTCCATCTTCGGTAGTAACAAAATCACCTAGCATAATTTTGAAAGGATCTCCTTCGATATTTTTTGGATCATTGGCTTCAAATGGCATTAACTGTTCATATCTCAATTCATTCAATGCCTTACCCTTGCATTCCAATATAATTTTCCAAGGAAGTATTTTATCACCTTCCGCATAAGTATCTAATGCCAACCCTTCTTCCTTGAAATACTTTGATACCAAGGCTTTCGCCAATAAAACATTCACTGGCAATGCCGTGTATGGATTATATGTTTCAACCACTACATAATCAATATTAGGACCCACAGTCAAACCTAAGTTGGAAGGAAGTGTCCATGGCGTAGTAGTCCAAGCCATATAATATAATTCATGTGGTGTTCTTGAATTTTTTATGGCATCAAATAAAAATTGACTTTCTTTTGAAACAAGTGCTTTAAACATCACCACTGCAGATGTATCTTTTACATCCTTATACGTACCTGGCTGATTTAATTCATGTGAACTTAATCCAGTTCCTGCTGCAGGTGAATAAGGTTGTATACTTACACTTTGATACAAATACCCTTTTTTGTAAAGCGTACTTAAAATCCACCAAAGTGTTTCAATGTAATTATTTTCAAAAGTGATGTAAGGATTATTTAAATCAACCCAATAACCCATCTTGTTGGTAATATCATCCCACTCTTTTTTATAACGAAGTACCGCTTCTCTGCATTTTTTATTATACTCTTCTACCGAAATTTTAACTCCAATATCTTCCTTTGTAATTCCTAATTCTTTTTCTACTCCTAATTCCACGGGTAATCCATGCGTATCCCAACCACCTTTACGTTTTACTTGAAACCCTTGCATCGTTTTGTAACGACACATCATATCTTTTAAAGTACGTGAAATAACATGGTGAATACCAGGCATACCGTTGGCACTGGGAGGCCCTTCGTAAAAAACAAAAGGTGTTTTTCCTTCCCTCAATTGAACAGATTGTTCAAATGCTTGCTCCTTTTTCCAAGCATCTAAAATTTCCGCCTCAATGGTGGGCAGATGGAGTCCATTAAATTCGGGGTACTTATTATTCATAAAACGCTTATCCTAGCTCATTTTTAGGGCACGAAGGTACGAATAACCCCTCAAAAAAGCAATGATGAGTTTTGCGCTTTATTCAGTAGGGTTAGAAGGCGTTTCTGGCGTTTCAGCGCTCCTATTGACCTCATTTTCAGGCTCCTTGAAAAATTTGCCTTGAAAGATGAATAAGGCAATGACTCCGGAACTAATGGAGGCATCAGCAAAATTAAAAACAGGTCTAAAAAACTCAAACTCCTCGCCAGCCCAAAAAGGGAACCAAGAAGGGAAATGAGCATTTTGAACGATAGGGAAATAAAACATGTCCACTACTTTGCCATGCAACAGAGGGGCATATCCGCCTCCCACTGGTAAAAGTTGTGCTACCATAGTGGTATAAGGAACACTGGCATTAAATATTAAACCGTAAAAAATACTATCAAGCAAATTACCTAAAGCCCCTGCAAAAATGAGCGCAGCGCAAAGTATAAAACCTTTGTGGTATTTTTTTTCAATAAACCCTCTAATTAAAAACACACCCCATATCACTGCTGCCAATCTAAAAAGAGTTAATGCAATTTTACCAAAATCACCGCCAAATTTTAATCCCCATGCCATGCCTTCATTTTCTACGAAATGCAATCTGGCCCATGTTCCTACAATGGCATGCTCTTCACCAATAAAGAAATTTAATTTGATATAAAATTTTAATGCTTGATCTATAAAAATGATCGCAGCGATTAATGCAAATACTTTTTTCCCGTTCATAGCGTTTAATTAATTCTTGGCAAAGATAAGTTAGTCTTGGATATAGATGCGTTTTACTCTTTGCCCTAGAGATGTTAAAATTTCATATGGTATGGTTTCGGCCCAAGTAGCCACTTCATAAATGGATAAATGCTTGCCAAAAACTTCAACGGTATCTCCTTCTTTTACGCCGTCAATTTGGGTAATGTCAATCATGGTCATATCCATGCAAACCTCTCCTACAATGGGTGCTAGCTTACCTTGTATCCACATGGATCCTTCCCCTTTTCCTGATTTTCTATGGTACCCATCTGCATAACCCAAACGAACCGTGGCAATAACGCTTTCTTTGTTAATGACCCCTGCTCGATTATATCCCACATAGGAACCTGCTGGTAATTTTCTAATTTGCGAAATAGTTGTTGTGAGTTGAATCACGTTTTCCCATCCAAAACTTTTTTCGCCAATACCATATAGTCCAATTCCTAATCGTACCATATCAAGATGGTATTGCGTATGCATTAATATTGCGCCAGAATTAGCAATATGCTTGATGGTGGTATAGCCTAATGATTTTTCTAATTGAAAAGCTGCTGCTTTAAATTGATTCAATTGGTTTTGTGTATAATCCAAATATTCAGATTGACCACTTGCGCTCAAATGACTAAATATAGACTGCACTTTCAATGCAGGCATCTCTTGTAAAATTTCAGCTAAGGCAGGTATTTCATGCATATCAAAGCCCAATCGATTCATTCCCGTATTCAATTTTAAATGAATGGGGAAACTTGAAATGCCTTGGTCTTTTATAAATTGATGAAATTGATGTAGTAATTGGAAAGAAAATATTTCGGGTTCTAAATGAAATTTAAGGAGTGTGTCAAAGGTAGAAGCATCCACATTCATAACCATAATGGGTATATGAATCCCCGCTTTACGTAATGCGATGCCCTCATCAGTATAGGCAACTGCTAAATAATCAACATGATGAAACTGTAACACCCTAGCCACTTCCACACTACCTGCCCCATATCCAAAGGCTTTCACCATTGCCATCACTTTCACTTTGGATCCTACTTTATTTTTGATTTTTTTATAATTAGAAACCAATGCGGTTAAATTAATTTCAGCTTTTGTTTCGTGTGTTTGTAATTGCAATAGTGCATTAATATTTTCTAATGCAAAATTTCGAGACCCTTTGATTAAAATGAATTCATCTTTAAAAGATTGCAAGTCCATTTTTTGTTCAAATTCAGCTACATTTTCAAATGCAAATTTTTTGATGACTTGCATTTCCTTAGTATTGTTCAGCGCTTGGGATAATTGAGGCCCAATGACTATTATTTTTTGAATATTAAACCTCAACAATGTCCGAATGAGTTCATTGTAATTAATGCTTCCTACTTCTCGTTCATATAAATCTGAAAGTATCACCGTTAAAGATAAATTTCCAGTTTGTTGTTGTGCGTATTCTAATGCCAATTGCAAGGAATGAATATCATTACTATAACTATCGTTTAATAATAAACAATTTTGATTTCCTTTTTTAATTTGCATACGCATATCTAAATGCCTTAAAGCACTTAGTTTAGTTTGTATTTCGTTAGAAGGCATATTGAAATGCAATAAAGCCACCCAACAAGTGATGGCATTTTGTACAGATGCCTTATCGGTAAATGGAATGTTTAAAGAAAGCGTGTCATTGTGAAAGGCAGCTTTTACATACGTATTTTGCTGAATCACCTGCTCGGATATAATTCTAAAATCAGCTGCTGGAGATTGACCCCACTTAATGATCTCCTGCCCTTCCATTTTTTCTGGAAGTACAATATGATTAGAAATTAAATCATCAATCGGTAATAACACTGTTCTTGCATGCTTACATAAGCCCCACTTCTCTTCCCATTTTTGTTGTATAGATTCAAAACCTTCTTGATGTGCCGTACCCAAACAGGTGACAATACCAATACTTGGTTGTATGATATTAGCTAATGCAAACATTTCACCCTGTTGAGAAATACCTGCTTCAAAAATGGCTAAATTATGCTTTGAATTCATTTCCCAAACACTTAAAGGAACCCCTATTTGAGAATTGAAACTTCTGGGACTTCTAATAATTTGAAAATGACTTTCAAGCAATTGAAATAACCATTCTTTGACAATGGTTTTGCCATTACTACCTGTAATACCTATCACAGGGTATTTAAAATGAGAGCGGTGGTCTTTTGCGATTTTTTGAAGTGCTGTTATGACATGATCTACCAGAAAAAAATTAGCTTGATCATATTTACCCTCTTCCATTTTTTGAGAAACTACAAAATTGCGAACACCTCTTTGGTATAATTCAGGAATGTATTCATGTCCATCATTTTGTGCAGTTTGAATGGCAAAAAACAAAGTGGTTTCTGGAAATAATAAACTACGGCTGTCAATTAATAAGTGTTCAATGGTAGCAGGAAATAAAGAAGGATTTCCGGCAGATAAACAATCATTAATATGTTGAATGGAATAGGACAATATTTAAATTATATCATTTTGCTTATAAAGTAGAGTCCTTTAAATCCTTGGGTAATTTTTTTTGCTTATTAGTGAATATAGAGTACATGATGGATCCTGTAATACAAAATAAAATAACCAATAAGGATAAAATAACTTGTGCATTTTTATCTAACCATAAGTTGATATAATGTTCCCCTAACATTTTGACACCAATGAATACAAGGACAATAGCGATGCCTTTTTGCAAATGCTCAAATTCATTTACTGCTCCTCTTAATAAAAAGAATAAGGAACGAAGTCCTAAAACTGCAAAAATATTGGAGGTATATATAACCAAACTGCTTCGAGAGATACCCATCACTGCAGGTATAGAATCCAATGCAAACACAATATCAATGCCAGCCAGCAAAATCACTACTACAAATAAGGAAGTATACATGGGTTTGCCATTAACACGAATCATAAACTTCCCTTCGCCATCACTATTAGTAATAGGTAAAAAACTTTTTAGAAATTTATAAATTTTAGAATCATGCGGGTCAAAGGCTTCGTCTTCATTGGCAACAAACATTTGATAACCTGTATAAACTAAAAACACTCCGAACAAATATAGTACCCATGAAAATTGAGCTACTAAAGCCACACCCACTGTGATAAAAATAATTCTAAATATAATGGCTGCTAAAATTCCAATTAATAGTACTCTGGAAAGATGTTGTTCTTTTACTTTGAATGCATCGAAAATTAAAATAAAGACAAAAATATTATCTATACTTAAACTCCATTCCATCAAGTAGCCACTCAAAAATTCTAGCCCTAGTTTTTGGCCTTCTTCTACCCACATAAAAATAAAAAATCCTAGAGCGAGTAACACCCAAAAAAAAGTTTGACGTAATGCTTGACGTATTGAAATAGTGGTATTTTTTTTACTTAAAAATCCAAGATCTAATACTAAAGCGATTAAAATCACCGCCCCAAATACACTATATACGATTTGATCTGTTGTCATATTATAAAGATACGTGATGAAAGTTTACGCCCCAAAACGACGTTGGCGAGCTTTGATTCCTACAAAATAGAGAAGCGTTAAAGCGAATAAAGGGCCCAATAATAATACCAATTGCCAAAACAATTTAGATTCCTGTACTTTATTGCTATCTAATAATCTTAAAACAATTGATTTATTTCGACTTTCTAGTAATCCGGATGGCTCATTTAAATACTGAATGGTATTTTGGAAAAATTCACGATTTGCGAATCTATAGTCCTCCATAGGAAGCATCCCCATCCCCAAAGGACCCTTATTTTTATCTACTTTATTGGTCAAAATATCCGCATCTGCAATGATTACTTGTTTTGAGCCTTTGCTTACTGCAGCATAGAGGTTTCCTGACTGGACTTGGACCGAATCTCGAGTAGCTTGGCTCATTCTGTTGGCAAATAAGGAATTGAATTTTCCTTCCAACAAAACGGCAATAGGCAAATGATGTTGACGAAACTGAACCATGTCCTCCTCTCCTTTTACCGAATTCAGGGAAATCAAAGTGGGCGAACTAATGGTTCTACTATTGGTATCAGTGCTTAACAAAATAGTTTTACGAATCCCTTTTGCCGCAACGGTGTCCATGCTTGAAGGAAACAAACTTAATATTCTATCTAAATTTTGTGAAATAGGATGTTGATTATTCCCCTGTAAAAAGGGATAATAAGCCCAGGGTAATCTTTGTATCAAAGGACTTCCATTGGCTTGGGTACCCACCACCATAGGTAATTTAGAACAGTTTAAATCTTGGACCAAATTGGGTTGAATACGTACCCCCATTTTAAAAAATAAATCCCCCAATCCTAATCCTCTATCATAAGCAACATAAGATCCGTCTGTCTTTTGTAAACTATCATATTCAGCGTGCAAAGGATCAATTGCCCAAATAATATTTCCGCCCCCCATGATAAACTGATCAATTTTCAATTTGTCTTGATCCGAAAATGGTATAGTTGGCTTAACTATTAATAAGGTTTTTATTTTGCTTGCATCTGGATATCCTTTACTTAAATCAAATACCGATAAATCATATTGATGTCGAATGGATTCTCCCATATCATTCACTGTTAAATCAACGGGTTCTCCGTTTCCAATCAAATATGCAATGCGTGGTATTTGTTGTCTATTCAATAAATAGATCGCCTGCACCATTTTATATTCCAACAAAGCTTCTGCAGCATTCGCACTTGCTTCTTCATCTATTTGGGGAATATCTTTTACAATATTATAAGGCTTATAATATTTTTGAGCACTACGCAAATCAATGGCATAGGGTTTTTGACCCGCCACTTCCACTAATGCACCAGGAATAATAAGTTGATCTATTCGTTTATCTTCTTTGCCATTTTGCTGTATACGCTCAATGGGTAAACCTAATTTAGAAAGGCTGTCATACAATTGATATAAGGAGCTATCCTTGTATAATTCATTAGGAACCTCCCATTGCCATTTGATATGAGTGGGATTGATTTGACTCAACTGATCTAACAGCGTGATAGCACTTGTAGCCATATTTTTATACTGAGCTGGCAAATCCCCACCTAAATATAAGTGGATGGTAACTGGCTGCTGAACCTGTGTTATGATTTGCTTAGAAGTTTCACTTAATGTATACCGCTTTTCTTTGGTTAAATCCCACTGAATTGGAAATATATTAGAAACATAGTTGATCAGGATAATAGCAAATAATAATACCCCATATTTTACTTTGCCCTGAATGTATTCGATGGTTCCAACGCCAAATAATGCTATAATGGATAAAAAATAAACAATATCCTTTAAAGCAATCACTCCTTTGCTCATATTTTGGTAATGCACTTGCAATCCCAATTGCTTTATATAAAATTCATAGCCATTTGTAACAAATGAAAGCTGACTGATACTTTCAAATCCTTTTAATAGAAACAAACAAAGAAGGATGGAAATTAATAATGATACTAAACTATTTTTAGTAGCACTACTCACTAAAATACCAATAGCTGCATATACCGTTGCTAAAAACAACAAGCCCACATAACTTCCTAAAGTAGCTCCTATATCTATTCCCCCCGTGCTACTCAACATTTGTAATACCACCGCATATAAAAAGGTAGGAGCTATAGCTGCTAGTAAAATTCCCAATGACCCTATAAATTTTCCTAAAAACAATTGCAAAGGACGCAAAGGCAAAGTGCGTAAAATTTCAAAAGTACCTTGCTGATACTCCTCCGAAAAAGAACGCATAGTCACTGCAGGAACCAAAAATATTAATAGCCAGGGCGCAAAGTCAAAATAAGCTTGTAAACTGGCATATCCAAAATCCAAAATATTCGAAGCAGGTAATACAAATAATAGCACCCCATTTACAATTAAATAAAAGCTGATGATTAAATAGCCCGTTAAACTACTTAAGTATTGTTGTATTTCTTTTTTGGCAATGGCCCACATGATTCAAAGCTACAAAAAAAACGCCCCCGAAGTTTCGGAGGCGTTTGATATTCATTTGTTAAAATAGAAGTATTATACTGCGAAACTTTCGCCACAACCACAACTACGACTTGCATTGGGATTGTTAAAGTAAAAACCCTTGCCATTTAATCCGTCCGAAAATTCAAGCTCGGTGTTGACTAAATATAAAAAGCTTTTCAAATCGGTCACTATTTTAATGCCATTGTGTTCAAATACTTGATCCATTGGCTTTACTTCATTGTCAAAATCTAGTTTGTAGCTAAGTCCAGAACATCCACCTCCCACCACCCCCACTCTTAAAAAATAATCAGGGTTGTTTACGATATCGGCATCCAGCATCAGTTGTAAAACTTTAGCTTTTGCTTTGTCGCTCACATAAATGGAATTATCGGTAGCTACTTCGCTCATTAGTGTACGCCTTTTTCTTCAAATACTAATTGCTCTAAACCATTTTTAGACCTGAAATCATTGATGGCAGCTTTGATTGCATCTTCTGCTAAAACTGAGCAGTGAATTTTTACTGGAGGTAAATTTAATTCCTCTACTAAATCCATATTGTCAATTTTAACCGCTTCGTCTACTGTTTTTCCTTTTAACCACTCTGTGGCTAATGAAGAAGAAGCAATAGCAGAACCACAACCAAATGTTTTAAACTTTGCATCGGTAATAACACCTGTTGCTTCATCTACTTCAATTTGCAAACGCATAACGTCTCCGCATTCTGGAGCGCCTACTAAACCAGTACCTACGTTTTTAGAAGCTTTATCCAATGTCCCTACATTTTTAGGATTGGAATAATGATCGATTACTTTATCTGAATATGCCATGATTGTATTTTTTTATAAAATTAATATTTTTTTATCTTTTAATGATGCGCCCATTTCGCAAACTGCGCATTAACATTTCAAGCTTCGAAGCCTAAGGCTTCTTCCCTTGCAATGTTTAATGATGCGCCCATTGAATTGCGTCAATATCTACGCCATCTTTAAACATTTCCCATAAAGGACTCATTTCTCTCAACTTTAAAACTGTTTCTGAAACAGCTTTAATAGTGAAATCAATTTGTTCTTCGGTGGTATATCTTCCTAAACCAAAACGTAAAGAGCTATGTGCTAAATCGTCCCCTAATCCTAATGCTTTTAATACATAACTAGGTTCCAAAGAAGCGGACGTACAAGCAGATCCAGAAGATAAAGCGATGTCTTTATTAAAGCCCATCATCAAACCTTCCCCCTCTACATATTTGAAAGAAATATTACTTACATGTGGTAAACGGTATGCTGGATTTCCGTTCACATAAGATTCTTCAATTTGCTTTAACGCATTTTCAAGTTTGTCTCTTAGTGCAGAAATTCGAGCTGTATCTTCTGCCATTTCTAATCGAGCTAATTCGGCTGATTTACCAAATCCAACAATACCTGGCACATTTAAAGTTCCACTTCTCATTCCTCTTTCATGTCCACCGCCATCCACTTGTGCAGTTACTTTAACACGTGGATTTTTACGACGTACATATAAAGCACCTACGCCTTTAGGACCATACATTTTATGAGCTGTGAAAGCCATTAAATCAATTCCATCTGCATTTACATCCACAGGAATTTTTCCTACTGCTTGTACTGCATCAGTAAAGAATAAGGCTCCGTGTTTTTTTGCAATCGCAGCAATTTCTTTCACCGGTTGTATCACTCCAATTTCATTGTTCGCATACATGATGGCTACTAAAATAGTAGTGGGTTTCATGGCAGCTTCCAATTGTTTTAAATCGATTAAACCATCAGGTTGTACTTCTAAATAAGTCACTTCAGCACCTTGCTTCTCCAAATGCTTACAAGTATCTAACACTGCTTTATGTTCGGTCGTACAAGTGATAATATGATTCCCCTTGCTTGCATACATTTCGTACACTCCTTTAATCGCCAAGTTATCACCTTCCGTAGCACCTGAAGTAAAGATAATTTCCTTAGGATCCGCTCCTACTAATTTTGCAATTTGCTCACGTGCATAATCCACCGCTTCCTCAGCGTGCCAGCCAAATGAGTGGTTACGACTAGCCGCATTTCCGAAGTTTTCGGTAAAATAGGGGATCATGGCCTCCAAAACCCTTGGGTCCATAGGAGTTGTTGCGTTATGATCAAGATAAATTGGTAATTTTAACATATCCGAATTTGATTTTTTCTAAGAGCACAAAAGTAAAGCTTAAGGCTTGATTTTATTGAATTCGTTCGCCTTCCAAGGCATTTTTTTCCCAATTCGTAAAACAAACGAAACATGGCATATCAGGTAGAACATATTGGCATCGCCGTCAAGGATTTACAAGCAGGAATCAGCCTCTATGAAAAATTATTGGGCTCCCCTTGTTATAAAACCGAATTAGTGGACTCCGAAAAGGTGGCGACTGCCTTTTTTTTACAAAATCACACCAAAATTGAATTGTTGGCAAGCACTGATCCTCAAGGGGTGATTGCTCAGTTTATTGAAAAAAAGGGGGAAGGATTGCACCATATTGCATTTGAGGTACCCGATATTATTTCCGAAATGGAGCGTCTGAAAAAAGAAGGCTTCCAATTATTAAATGAAGTGCCTAAAAATGGGGCGGATGGTAAATTAATTTGCTTCGTACATCCCAAAAATTGCAATGGAGTGTTGATTGAATTATGTCAAAGTATAAGGTAGAAAAACACAAGTACTCAGAAAAAATGGAAGGGTCTTTGTATGAAGTTTTTTCATTACACAATCCCTAAAGCTTCGATTGCTTTTTGAGCTGCCACTTGACTGGCATCTTTTTTAGTGTAGCCTTTTTGACTCGCTACCACTTCCCCATCCAATACCACATTGATGGTAAATAATCTTCTACGTCCTTCTAGTTGTTCTCCTGCTAAAACAAAATCAACTTGCTTGCCTTGCTTCAAAGCCCAACCAATAATTTTATTTTTAATATTGATATCTATTTGTTCTAAATCATCCATGAACAAATAAGGTTGAATCATTTTTTCAACGATCCAATTTTTAGTGAAGTCGTATTTTTTATCTAGGTAAATGGCTCCCACTAAGGCTTCTAGCGTATTTCCAAAAATTTGACTAGACTTTAACCCGCCATCCATTTTATTAAATTGAGTCAATCGTCTCAATCCCATTTGTATAGCAATATTATTTAATTGTTGTCTGTTGACCATCTTACTGCGCATCTCGGTTAAAAAACCTTCTCCTTTATAGGGATATTTTTTAAATAAATATTCAGCCACTACCGAACTTATAATGGCATCTCCTAGAAATTCAAGACGCTCGTTATTTTCTGTAGGACTTTCCTTTACCGAACGATGATTTAAGGCAGTTTGAAATAATAAAACATTCGCAGTTCGATATCCAATCAACATTCGAAGATTAGATTCAAAAGGGGATTTTTTGAAATAGGAAATTAAATGATGAATTCGTTTCACAAATTTTAGTCCTTAAATTTTTTCACAATCACACAAGCATTATGACCACCAAAACCAAAAGTATTACTTAAGGCTGCATTGACAGTACGTTTTTGAGGTGTATTGAAAGTGAAATTAAGGCGATTGTCTAATTCAGGGTCATCTGTGAAATGATTAATAGTAGGAGGTACAATATCATGAATCACTGCTTGAATACATGCAATGGCTTCAATGACACCCGCCGCTCCTAAGCAATGGCCAGTCATGGATTTGGTAGAACTAATATTTAAATTATAAGCGTGTTCTCCAAAAACTGCTGTAATGGCTTTTGCCTCTGCTATATCTCCTAAGGGAGTAGAAGTTCCATGGGTATTGATATAATCAATTTCGGTAGCATCCATCTGTGCATCACGCAAAGCAGCTATCATAACATTTTTAGCTCCTAACCCTTCTGGATGAGGTGCTGTTAAATGATAAGCATCTGCTGTAGCGCCACCGCCCACCACCTCGCAATATATTTTAGCACCGCGTTTTTTCGCATGCTCTAATTCTTCTAATACTAAAACGCCTGAAGCTTCTCCCATAATAAATCCATCACGATCTTTATCATATGGGCGACTTGCTGTTTTTGGATCATCATTACGTTCACTCATGGCTTTCATCGCGTTGAATCCACCCATACCAGCAATTCCAATAACCGATTCGGCTCCGCCTGTGATAACAATATCTGCTTTGCCTAATTTTAAAGTATCCATAGCAGTGATGATAGCATTGGTACTGGAAGCACAAGCGCTTACAACTGCAAAGTTGGGACCACGAAACCCATGTTTCATAGAAATTTGTCCAGCAGCAATATCCAAAATCATTTTAGGAATAAAGAAAGGATTGAATCTTGGGGTGCCATCTCCATGTACGAAATTGGTCACCTCATCGGTAAAAGTGTTTAACCCTCCAATACCACTTGCAAAAATAACACCCACTCTATCGTGGTCTACATTTTCGGGGGTGATGCCAGCATCAGCTACCGCTTGATCACTTGCGACTAATGCGATTTGAGAAAAACGATCTAATTTTCTTGCTTCCTTACGATCCATGTGTTCGGTGGCATCAAAACCTTTGATCTCACATGCAAATCTGGTTTTGAATTTAGAGGCATCAAACTGAGTAATCATATCGGCACCTGATACTCCATTCAATAAACTTTCCCAGTAAGCATCCAATGTATTACCAATAGGAGTAAGTGCTCCAATTCCCGTAACAACAATGCGTTTAGATTGCATGAAATTCTTTTTTAAAAATTAAATCCGCCTTTAAAGCAAAGGCTCAAAAAGGCGGATTAAAATATGCCGATGTAAATTTAAAGACTAATAAATTAGTTATTAAATTATTTAGCGTGCTCTTCTAAATAAGCAACAGCTTGTCCAACGGTAGTAATAGTTTCTGCTTGTTCATCAGGAATAGAAATGTTAAATTCTTTTTCAAATTCCATGATTAGTTCAACGGTGTCTAATGAATCTGCTCCCAAATCATTTGTAAAAGAAGCTTCATTGGTTACTTCTGCTTCATCAACACCTAATTTGTCAACGATGATTTTTTTAACTCTTGTAGCGATGTCTGACATTGTAAATAGTTTTGTTTACGGCGCAAAAATATACTTTTTGTTAAAATACCCCTACTTTATTTAAGTTTTTGTTTGCACATTTTAAAGATGTAGCAAAACTTAGGTCAGAAAGGTATAAAACGAACCTCATACGAATATAAAGTGGCCATGCTACAATGTATTTCGTATATCATTGAAACAAACAACTATTAGCACAAAAAGGAGCTTTAAAAGGAGTGCGTTTTGGGTCAACTTGTTGTTAATAAAGCCTTTAGAAACATGTTTTACTTACCTTTCAAAAGCCCCCTTATAAGATGTTGGTCCTCAAAAGCTATGTTTTGTTTGGGAATAATGAAAAAGGACTTAGCGCTAAAATAAAAATGAAAAA
>CANBSH010000010.1 GCA_947372105.1 Chitinophagaceae bacterium | reverse complement strand
AACATCCGATAAAATTACCGTCTTAAGGTGGTTTTGCCGGGGGTGTTCACCTCTTCCCATTCCGAACAGAGAAGTTAAGTCCCCCATGGCCGATGGTACTTGGGTTTTCCTGGGAGAGTAGGTAGCTGCCTTATTTATTAAAGATCCTTTCTGATTTATTTCAGGAAGGATTTTTTTTTGCACCTATATGAAAGTTCTTCAAGGTTTCTGAAATTTTGATTACCTATAAAATTCTACCTGTATAATTTTACCTACATGATTTGCGCCTACATGAGAGATTTCTTCAATATCTCTTAATTGTTGATTACCTAAATAATAATTTTATAGATATTTGATTTCTTAAAAAAGTAATCGGTTATACTTGTAAGAATAGTAATCTGAGATCCTTGTAAAAAAAGTAATATGAATTTTCTTGTATGAATTTATTTCAATTGAGCTTTTACCATCCAGTCCCAAGGCTTGGGATCCTTTAACCATTTTGGAGCTTTGTGAAATTCGGTACTCCACTGGTATTCAATTTTTTCTATTTTTTGTACGGTGAATCCTTCTAAGTTTAATAAGAGCTCCAATTCTTCTTTTAAAAAATGTTTGGTGGGTACATCATCAATATCTGTTACTCCATTTTTCATGTAATGCATTTGAGCTATGGCTCTTTTGCCTGTTGGGGGAATATCATTTTTGGCATCATCCACATTCCATTTGTTTGCTATGATGTGACTGAATAGTTTGGACTCCAAAGAAGGCACCACTAAAACTAAATGCCCTCCTTTTTTTATAAAGCTGGTCATGTGTTTGAAAAATAAATTTCGCTTAGGAAGTGATTCGGTTAGGATTGCATTAATACAAATGGCCGCGTCGTATTTTTGAGCTTTGATTTTTTTAGCACTCATGTCAATACGCTCGTATTGAACATTTTCATATTCGGGATATTTTGCTGCAGCGGTCTTTAAATTTTTAGAAGAAATATCAATTGCCTTTACGCTTTTAAAAATAGGGGCAATCACGGGTAACCACTTACCCACGGCACATCCAATGTCAATGATGCTACTGCCCTTGCTAGCAAAGGATTGTATCGCTTTTACTATTTTTCCATGCTTATCATTTTTAAGCACATCAAAAATTTCGGTTTCGTAAGTGGGGGCGATTTTTTCCCAGTAGCTTTTTTCCATGTACTAAAATAACCAATAACATTCAACGGATTACAAAATAGCAAGCAAAAAAAATCCCGTTCCGATAATTCGGAACGGGATTGTATTGCAACGAGGTTGATTAATATCTGTTATATTCACCACCACCATTACCACCACGGTCACGGTTGTAACCGCCGCCAGTTCCGCCGCGATTAAATCCACCGCCAGAACCACCGCGATTGAAACCACCACCACCGCCGCCGGCACCATATGGTTTTTTCTTGAAGGTTCTTTCGCCTTCAGGACGTGGAGTTGATTCGTTAACTACGATGTTACGACCCAACATTTCAGTGTCGTGAAGTTGACTGATAGCTGCGCGAGCTTCGTCGTCGTTAGCCATTTCAACAAAACCGAAGCCTTTGCTTCTGTTGTTGTTAAATTTGTCTGTTACAATTTTTGCACTTGCTACTGCTCCAAATGGAGTAAACAAGTTCTCAAGATCTTCGCTAGTCATATTCCAGCTAAGATTTCCAACATAAATGTTCATGTTCTTTTAAATTAAGTGATCTAATACCAACGCTAAAAATAATTTCTAGAATTGGAGACACCAAAGATAGGACTATTTAATACAAATCATCATTTTATCCACTTTTTTAAAACAATTTACCCCGTTTTAGGCCTTTTAGGCCTAAAAAAGCCCCCTCAGAATGTTCCGAGGGGGCTTTTGCGACCAAAAATGAGGACATTTTTGGCGGGAAACGGGTCTAAATCAATTAAGCTTCAGCCGCGATTTCAATATCGATTTCGGTATTTTGACCGTTACCAAAGTCAATAGTTGCTTTATAGCTTCCTAATTCTTTGATATCTTCTGGCAAGCTAATACGTCTTCTGTCAATTTCGTAACCTTTTTGATCACGAATCGCACGCGTAACTTGTAATGAAGTGATGCTACCGAATATTTTATTGGATGTACCAGTCTTAGCAGATAATTTAACTGGACCACTTGTTAATACAGAAATTACTTTTGTGATTTCAGCTAACATAGCAGCTTCTTTCTTCGCCTTCACTTTTAAGCGCTCTTCTAATTGTTTCATATTAGAAGGATTGGCTTCAACAGCTAACTTAGAAGGGAAAAGAAAGTTACGAGCGTAACCATTTTTTACATTGGCTACTTCGTCCTTACCACCTAAATTGTCTACGTCTTTAATTAAGATAACTTGCATAAAATTTGTTTAGTTCCCAAGAGCCCAGCATTTTAATGCTGTCACTCGCCAATATATTTTACTATACGAGATTAGGGATGGTTTACTAATTGATTTGTCTATTTTAATAAATCGGTTACATAAGGTAACAACGCCATTTGACGCGCTTTTTTAATAGCGTCAGCCACTTTACGTTGGTACTTTAAAGAGTTGCCGCTTAAACGACGAGGTAACATTTTACCTTGCTCATTCACGAACTTCTTTAAAAAATCGATGTCTTTGTAATCAACATATTTGATACCATACTTTTTGAAACGACAGAATTTCTTCTTTGGTTTCTCCTGTTTGATCGCAGTAAGGTATTTGATTTCATTCTTTGCCATGGGGTAAAAATTTAATTAAGCCTCTTGTGCTTTATGAACAGGGAAACCGCCGTTTCTCTTAATGTGGTTATACTCAACTGCGTACTTGTCAAGTTTTGTAATCATGTGACGCATAATTTGTTCGTCACGTAAAAATTGAACTTTCAATTTTTCATTCACGGTAGCTGGAGCTGTGAATTCTAGTATCCAGTAGATACCAGTAGTTTTCTTATCGATAGGATAAGCAAGTGATTTTAAACCCCAAGGATTTGTAGCAACAGTGTCTCCACCATTTTCTTTGATGAAATCCTGATACTTTTTCTGAGCTGATTTGAAATCATCTTCAGATAAAACCGGTGTAAAAATCACCATTAATTCGTAATTGTTCATTACTTGAATTTATTGGTTAAATAATTGGTTTTTCCCAGTGGACATCCCAACTCAATGGAACGAATCAGCCAAAACTGATTTGGGACGGCGAAGGTAGGTTATTTTACTACGATTTCAGCAGTTTTTACCTTAAAAATTGTGACTGCGGGGAAGTGGTCACTAAAGCCATTATTAAAATGGTCTCCATTCCAGGTTCTTTTGGGGTATCCCTTATATCTCCCTTCTTTTTCTAGAAGCCCCCAATTATTGTAAATTATTGATTTATAGTAAGTTAAGTCAAATAATGCCTTCACTGACCGGTATTCTGCCTCGTTTTTGAGTTGTTCTCCTATACCATTCTTGATGCCTTTTTGGATGTGTTTTCCTGGAATCATGTGTTCCCAAGCGTTATTTAGGAGAATTTGATCAAATAAGTTCCATACATCTCGATAGGCTAAACTACCCACCCCTTTTTGGAATAAGTCATAATAGGGATTTTGTAAATGGAGTTGTTGCACACTTTTATTGTCAGGGTTGTCATTAAAATCACCCATCACTATAATTTTAGCAAGTGGATCCTGAGCTTCTATACTATCCATAATTTTTTTACAGACCTTAGCGGCCCATAGTCTCTTGTTGGCAGATTGCTTTTCGCCTCCTCTTCGACTAGGCCAATGGTTGACTAAAATATGCACCCAGGTTTTATCTAGCAACCCTTGTACATATAAAATATCACGTGTGGCATAATCTGTAAAATGGGAACTATCAGTTAAGGAGTAAGGTCGATATTGATAGGGTGTAAAAAAGCTAGGATTATATAGAAGTGCTACATCCACACCTCGTGCATCTTTGGAATCAAACTGTATATACTTTAAATGATATTTTATTAGAAGTGGACTTTCAATGAGTTGTCGCAAAACCATTTTGTTTTCAATTTCAGCAACGCCCAAAAGGGCAATACCTTTCGCGGATTCTAATTGTCCCATGCCTTCAATTACAGAGGCTAGATGTGTTATTTTATTTTGAAATTTAATGCGGTTATACTCCTTGTGACTTTGTGGAGTAAATTCTTCATCAATAACATTAAGTTGATCGATGGTATCATATAAATTTTCGCAATTATAAAAACCTACAATAATGGTTTGCGCTTTGCTGGTCAAAGGCATGATGCTTAAGGCGCTTAATGTCAGAAAAATAGGGAGGGAGTATTTCAAAATAAGATTTTATGAGTGATGACTTTTGAATTGCAGCTTTTTGAATGATGACTTTTTAATTTTTCTCTTATTAAAATAGAACCGCAAATATTATTTATCATGATCGTGCAATTGTATTGGTTTTTAATTTTTGCGAATTGCGTATTTGCCGAAATTTTACAACACATCATTAATCTCATATTGTGCCCCTTGCAATTATTCCATGCAAACAATGTATATGATTCAATGGGTGCCATTATATGAGCTAATCAATCGGCGTCGACTTGTTTTTATAAGTTTGCTATTGTTTTGCTTACCTCTTTTGGCTTCTTCTCAAAACGAAGAAGAAGAATTGCAAAAAAATGTTTTATCTAGCCGCGATTATCAAGAGGACTGGGTACCCACTTTATTGAGTGCGTCATCACTTCCTTTAAATAGTTTAGCGCAGTTTAATGGATATATTTTTCATTGGGATCTAAGAGGAAGCATTCGTCGTAGTGGGAAACAAAATGGAATTCAATGGGGTTCTTTACTTTCAGGTTGGAATGCTTCTGCTACTTATGCTGGTTTATATAAAGCTTTTCAATCGGACAATTCAGAAATGGGTTCATCCAATGCCTTTAATAATTCTTCAGGGGGGTCAATGTCAACTCAAAGTAATGGGATTGCAAAAAATACAAGTGCAGGCATGCGTTGGTCAAATAGTTCTTTTGTGCAAGAAGCATGGATACATTTTCAAAGTGGAGAAATGATTCGGAAGAAGAAGGAAACATCATGGGCTTTTCAGGTGTTAGCTTCTTGGCAGCAAGCACCTATTGGTTTGCTGCCTATTGGTTTTAAAACTAGTAAAGGAGTTTTGATGAATGTTCAAAAAAATATGAAACATTTTCAAACAATGAGTGCTACTTTTTGGTGGGCACCTTCTGCTCAAGGTAAAATAAGTCCTTCGGTTCAAGAAGCGATAGCACTTTCGCAACAACGTAATTACAATCCAAGTTGGGGCTGGTATCATGGAAATTCAATGTATGCCGCTACTAAATCCTCAAATGTTCCTGTGGGAACCATACAATATGAAAAAAAGTGGATGTCAAAAGCTTTTTTACAAGTGAATCTGGGGGGTGCTTTTGGAACGCAATCTCAAACACAATTAGATTGGACAAAGTCCATGGATCCTCGACCTGATTATTACAAATATCTTCCTAGTTATAGTAAGGATAGTTTAATGAGTAGTCTATTAAACCAATATTTTGTAACACATCCACAAGCTTTGCAAATAAATTTTGATCCGCTAGAAAAAATAAATCAATCTAATCTCCTACATCGTTCCTTTTATATTATCAATCGCCGAGTGTCTGAATTGTCTATTATAAAAGCTTCCATATTGGGGTCTTATGTTTTTTCTTCTTATTCGCAAATTCAAGTTGGCCTTCAATTATCCATGGATAAAATTCGGTATTATAATGTGCTGGATAATTTAATAGGGGGTGATTTTTTTTACAATTATAATGGTTGGGTAGATGATAATGGTATGGTTGATAATTTTCAAAACGACATTCAACATCCTAATCGTAAAATAAAACAAGGAGAAAAATGGGGAAGTGATTATGCTTTATCACATCAACAAATTCAGTTTTGGGCCATCTTCAAAAAAGAATTTCCAAGACATGAAATTAGTTTTAGATGGCAAGCTGCGCAAAATATTTTTCAAAGAATAGGATATGTTCAAAACGGTCTTTTCCCTAGCAGTTCTTTGGGTAGTTCCTCGCCGTTGTCTTTTCCTGAATATCAAATTCAAGGACATTATTTATATAAATTTTCAGGAAAATGGTATGCTGAACTTATCCTTCAGCAACAAACTAACGCTCCTTTTTCATCTTCCCTCTACCTTGATCCTGCTTTACATAATGCGACTGCTAGTTTTATTTTACCTCCACTCGAAAACAGTTCTTTTTTCACAATCTACTATCGTTCCGTGTCATCAAAAATGAATGTATCGTTCTATTTGCGCGCTATCAAAAACGAATCGGAGAAGCATATGTTTTATCATGATCAATATGGTGCATTTGTGTATGGAATGGTTGGGCAAAAAAATTCCATCTTCAAGGGCATTGAGTGGAGTGGTGAAAAAACAATTTCAAGTAGTTTCCAAATGACATGGGCAAGCACTTGGAATCATTATTATATCAGCAATAATCCTTTGTATGAAATTAAATTAACGAATGATTTATTCAAAGTGGCTTCCGGAACTTTATTATTAAAAAATTTACCTGCTTCTACTAGTCCGCAATCTGTTCATGCTATCACGCTGGTATATCAGCCAAGCTATTCTTTTAGGTTTGGTATCACGGGGGTGTATGCTATGCAAAGATCGATAGATTATAATCTTATTAGAAGGTCGGAAGATCTCCTGCGAAGTATTCAAGATCCGATTCATCAAAATGCAATTGTGGCTCCACATTGGCTGCCAGATCAAGTGGTTTGGAATAGTTTTCTCACAAAAAATTTTCAAACCTATTGGGGCAGGAAGAAGACTTTTGTAAAATTGAGTTTGAGTACAAGAAACATTTTTAATACACTCATACCAATTTTAGCCTTTGAACAGTCTCGGTTTGATTACATAGGAAAAAGTTTGGAAAAATTTCCAGTAAAATATCTGTACGACCAAGGGACTACTTATACTTTAGGATTTCAAATCACCATTCAATAAAAATTTTATGAAAAGTATTTCTATTTTAAAAATTCTTCAAGATTCAAAAAAGATGCAACAAGACTCCAATGTAATTAAATTAATTGTTGGAGTTGCTTCTTTTTTTCTGCTAGCTGCTTGTTTAAAACAAAATGCGTATGCTGTTGCCATCATAGGATCTAATACGGACACCTTAATCACGCTTAAAAATTTAAGAAAAATGCATGTGATGAGTTCGGCTGAATCTATTAAACAAGCATGGATGATTGAAGGTGTGATAGTAGCCAATGATGAACATGATAATTTTTATAAATCAATTATTGTACAAGATAGTACGGGTGGAATTGTTTTGCAATTAGATGGCGTCAATTTATATCAGTCCTATCCAGTGGGTGCTTTGGTTCGTATCCGATTACAAAATTTATGGCTTACCGATTACAGAAGAATGGTCCAGTTGTCTGCGACCGTTGATACTTCCTCTGGTAGTTTAATAACGGGGGGCATTCCCATTCCATTGTTAGATAAGTATATCAATATTGTAAAAAATCATGTCACAGTGCTCCCGCTAGAAGTAGGCTTTAAAAATTTAGGAGATAGTTTACAAGCCAGATGGATTCACATTTCGGGAGTTGAATTTGGCGCCACCGATACGGCCCAGACCTATGCAGATAAAAAAAATAAAGCAGGGATGAGTCGAGCCTTAAAATTTTGCACCAGTGGCACTATTTATTTACGGACAAGTGGTTATGCCGACTTTGCAGATATTAAAACACCCACTGGGAATGGGGGTGTGGGTGGTATTTATTCGGTGTACAACTATGAAAAACAACTGGTTATTAGAGACACAAGTGACATTTTGTTAAAAAACAAACGCTGTACAGGCATGGCTTGGCTGCAAAATCGACCTCAGTAATGGGTTTACTTGCCATCCTGTCAGCATTTTTATTTTGGTATTTAGTTTGCTATAGAATAGGCAAATCATATCTAGTATGCAAAAAGGTCAAATACGAGTTCAAACGGAGAACATTTTTCCGATCATTAAAAAATTTTTATATAGCGATCACGAAATCTTTTTACGTGAATTAGTGAGTAATGCAGTAGATGCCTCTCAAAAATTAAGAACCCTAAGTTCCAAAGGAGAAGTTAAAGGGGAGATAGGGAATTTACGTGTCGAAGTTGTCTTGGATGCCAAAGAAAAAACCTTATCTATTATTGATAACGGTATTGGTATGACAGGCGAAGAAGTGGACAAATACATTAACCAAGTGGCATTTAGTGGTGCTGAAGAATTTGTTACTAAATACAAAGATGCTAGCATTATTGGGCATTTTGGTTTAGGATTTTATAGTGCTTTCATGGTGAGTGATAAAGTAGATATCTATTCAAAAAGTCACAAAGACGCACCAGGTGTATTTTGGAGTTGCGATGGTAGTACCGAATATGAATTATACGAAGTAGATTATAATCATAGAGGGACTAAAATAGTATTACATATTAATGAAGAAAGCGCAGAATTTTTAGAAGCAAATCGTGTAAAATCTATCTTAGAACGTTTTTGTAAATTTTTACCAGTCTCTATTTATTTTAAAGATGCAAACGCAGAAGAAGATACGAAAGCATCTGATGCAGGAGGAGAAGCGGAAGAAGGGAAAGCTGAAAAATCTATCAACAATACCAATCCCATTTGGGTGCGTAAGCCTTCTGAATTAACTAAGGAAGATTACGTGAATTTTTATAAAGAACTATATCCTTTTGGAGAGACTCCTTTGTTCTGGATTCATTTAAACGTGGACTATCCTTTTAATTTAACGGGTGTTTTATATTTTCCTAAAATCAAACAAAGCTTTGAGATTCAAAAGGATAAAATTCAATTATACTGTAACCAAGTATTTGTTACAGATGAAGTGAAGGATATTGTTCCTGAATTTTTAATGTTATTACATGGCGTGATTGATAGCCCAGACATTCCATTAAACGTAAGTCGTAGCTATTTACAAGGGGATCCTAATGTTAAAAAAATCAATGCGCATATTACCAAAAAAGTAGCTGATAAATTAGAAGAGATTTTTAATACAGAAAGAAAATCTTTTGAAGAAAAATGGGAAAGCCTTGGATTATTTGTGAAGTATGGTATGATTACAGATGATAAATTTTTAGATAAGGCAAATAAGTTTTTAATTATGGAAGATGCTGCTACTGCAGGCACTTTTTATACATTAGAAGAATATAAAAAAGCTACGGAAGCAAATCAAAAAAACAAAGAAGGCAAACAAGTTTTATTATATACTACCAATCCAGTTCAACAAGATGCTTTTGTACAAGCTGCTGTAGCAAAAGGATATAAAGTAGTGAAGTTGGAAACTATGGTAGATGCTGCATTTATTAATAATGTGGAGATGAAGTGGGAGGGTGTTCAATTTGTTCGAGTGGATGCCGATGTAGTTGATAATTTAATCGACAAACAAGAAAATGTGGATTCGGTTTTATCTAAGGATGAAGTAGAACAAGCTAAAAAATTATTTGAATTCCAAGTACCTGAAATTACTTTAACTGTGGAAGTGAAAGGGTTGAGTCAAGACGCTGGGCCTGTGGTTGCAACTCGTCCCGAATTCATGCGTCGTATGAAAGATATGGCTAGCATGGGAGGTGGAGGAATGACAGCTTTTTATGCACAAATGCCTGATGAAGTTAATTTAACTATTAACGGGAACCATCCTATTTTCCAAAGCTTATTAAAGGAGCCTGATGTAGATAAACAACAAAAGCAAGCACGAAATTTAGCCGACTTGGCTTTGTTGTCTCAAGGATTATTAAAAGGCGCAGAGTTGACTCACTTTATACAACGTAGTGTTGATTTATTAAAGTAGTTGGCAGAGAATAGAAAATTATAAAAAAAGAATGGGTGGTAAGTGTTATGAAACAGAGGCAGCTTTGAGGTCAATGACTTGCAACTGCACTGTTTGATTTCCTTGCCACTCATTTAGTTGTAACTGGAAAACAACATCAAAAGGCATACCCGATTTTACGATTGAAATATGTTGTGGCATATTGTATCCAATTCCTTTAATACTTTGTTGGCCTTGGGTGATATGAAAACTAATATGTGCCTCTTTTACCAATTTACTATACCCTGCATCATATACATTTTTGGCTATAAATAATGGACGTGCATTGTCGGGTCCGTAGGGTTCCATTTGACTTACGATTTGAAAAAAGTTCATATTGATAGCGTCAATAGCAATCTCTGCATTAATAGCAATTTCGGGAGTCAATTGCGCTTCGGTGATTCTTTCTGCAACTGCTTGTTCAAATGCGATTTTAAAATCGTTTAATTTATCAATTGCAAGTGTCATACCCGCTGCAGCAAAGTGACCTCCATAGCCAATTAAATGTTCGCGACAGGCATGCAATGCTTCATATAAATTAAAACCCAAAACACTTCTCGCACTTCCAGTAATCACTCCACCACTTTGCGTTAAAACAACAGTGGGTTTGTAATGTTTTTCAATCAATCTGCTCGCTACAATTCCCACGACTCCTTTATGCCAATCTGCCTGAAAAACTACAGATGATTTTTTATAAATATGTGAAGGGTCGTTTTCAATTTGTTGTAAAGCTTCTTCCGAAATGGATGTATCGGCTTCTCTTCTGTCTAAATTATCTTGTTGTAATAAGGATCCTATGGCTAAGGCACTTGCATAATCTTTCTCTACAAACAATTGAACTGCTTTTTTAGCATCATCCATTCGGCCTGCTGCGTTAATGCGTGGCGCAACGGCGAAAACCAAATTGCTTATTTTAAGCGGAGTGGTTTGTTTGGCTAATTCCATCAAGGCTAATATTCCAAAACAAGGATTTTCGTTTACTTTTTTTAATCCAAAAAAAGCAAGGGTTCTATTTTCATCTGTTAAGGGTACAATATCAGCAGCGATGGCGGTTGCCACTAAATCTAAATATTGCATATAAGAATCTGCAGGCAAATTATAAGTGTCTGCCAAAGCAGAAATTAATTTAAACACGACCCCACATCCACATAATTCTTTATAGGGGTAAGCGCAATCAATCTGCTTGGGATTTAAAATCGCAATTGCAGGAGGCAAGATTGCATCAGGTAAATGGTGGTCGCAAATAATAAAATCAATCCCTAAGCTTTTAGCATAAGTGATTAGTTCTATGGATTTAATACCACAATCCACCGATATAATAAGATCTATACCGGTTTCCTTAGCGTAATCAATTCCAATTTTTGAAATACCATATCCTTCTCTATATCGATGGGGAATATAATAATCGATGTGTGGGGAGAGTTTCTTTAAAAATTGGTATAAGGTTGCGACAGAGGTTGTTCCATCCACATCATAATCCCCAAATACAAGTATTTTTTGTTCTTGTTTCACTGCAGTTTGTATTCGAGTAACTGCTTTTTGCATATCCTTCATTAGCCATGGGTCATGCAAGTGTTCTATTTGAGGTCTGAAAAAATGTTTAGCCGCATCAAAATGGGTAATGCCTCTTTGAACCAATAACTCACATAAAATTGGATGTATTTTTAAAGCAGTTTGCAAAGATTGCACCTGTGCAGGATCGGCATGTAATATATTCCACCTTTTTTCCATTAAAATTTTCTATCTGTTGTGTATCTCACCAATTCCTCTAATGCATCTCTGGTGGGACTGACAGGGAAGGAGTATAATATTTGTAATGCTTGATCGCGATATTCAATCATTTTTTGTGTGGCATATTCAATACCACCATATTCAACCACATGATCAATGACAAATTTCACTTTGGTTTTGTCATTGTTGTTATTTTTTACAATATGTATGAGTTCCTTTTTTAAACGAGGAGCTACTTTTTGTAAAATATGAATTAATGGAAGCGTTAATTTTTTTTCTTTGATATCATTGCCGGTTGGCTTTCCCACTTTAGCTTCCCCGTAATCAAATAAATCGTCTTTGATTTGAAAAGCCATTCCCACTGCATCGCCAAATGCACGCATTTTTTCAATCACATCGGAATCCTGGGTAACGGAGCTGGCCCCTGCTGCACAACTGGAGGCTAACAAACTAGCGGTTTTGCCATTGATAATCTCATAATAAATAGATTCATCAAAGTTTAAGTTTCTTGTTTTTTCAATTTGTAACAACTCGCCTTCGCTCATTTTTTTGACCGCATTAGATAAGATGGTCAAAATTTCGAAATCTTTATTATCTAGTGATAAAAGCAAGCCTTTGGATAATAAATAATCACCTACTAAAACAGCAATCTTATTTTTCCATAAGGCATTAATTGAAAAATACCCTCGGCGTTCTAAAGCTTCGTCCACCACATCATCATGCACTAATGTGGCTGTGTGTAATAATTCTACCAAAGAAGCAGCGCGGTAAGAACTGTCGTTTATTTCTCCATGTAATTTGGCGGACAGTAAAACAAACATAGGACGCATTTGCTTCCCTTTACGTTTTACAATGTATTGCATAATTCTATCCAATAAAGAAACCCTGCTTTTTACAGCATTTTTGAAATGTTGTTCAAACATCTCCAATTCGGCTCCTATCACTTTTTTGGCTAAATCCATGGTTGCCTGCAATTTAATTTAATTTTTTATCATTTGCCCCTTCAATCACTTATTCATCCAACATATTAAAATGCAAGGCTCCAAAATTTTGTAAAGAAGATAATTTTAAGTCAGCAGCTCCCCAATGCTCTAATTTCATGTGATCCGCAGCAGGGACCACTACGCAGGTCATTCTTGCTGCTTTTGCTGCAATCATACCGTAAACAGAATCCTCAAAACATATACATGCAAGAGGAGAAAGATGTAAGGCGGATGCACAATCCAAATAAACTTGAGGGTGCGGTTTTGCGTAAGGTAAATGTTGCGCTGAACAGCTTGCTTGTATAATACTTCTAATCCCTAATTTGTCTTTTATTAATTCAATGAGTTGAACAGGGGAAGAGGTGGCTAATCCAATTTTGAAATCTTTTTGTAAAAAAAACTGAAATATATGTTCGACACCGGGCATCACATTTGCTTCTTGATCAATTAAACTAATTGCTAAATCGACAATGCGTTGTTCGGCACGATCATATTCGGTTGAAGGAATTTTATGGGCATATAACCAATGTGCAACAAATTCCTTTGATCTTAATCCAGTAGTCAGCGCATATTGTTGTTCTGTCAATAAAATTCCATATTGTCTAAATATTTCAGCTGCTGCTTTATTCCATAATGGTTCACTGTTGATCAATAATCCATCTATATCAAAAATGACTCCTTGTTTTTTCATGCAATAAAGATACTATTTGTTGGTTAAACACCGATAATGAGTTCCATTTTAATTCCTATATTGCAGTTTGAAAAAAGCTACTATTAATGAGCCTCTTGGATCGTTTAAAACATATCCGTTTATTTCGTTCTGTAATTTATGCTTTGGTGGGTTTATTAACTTATCCAGGGTTGGTTCTATTTAATAAGTTGAAAATTGAAGGCACGGAACATCTCGAAAATTTACCTAAAAAAAATGTCTTATTTGTAAGCAATCATCAGACCTATTTTGCCGATGTGATTACTTTTGTTCATATTTTTTGTGCTGTGAAGTGGCGCAAGTTTAATAGACTCGGAATTCCATATTATTTATTGAATCCTTTTACCAATGTTTTTTTTGTTGCTGCAGAAGAGACTATGAATAGTAATTGGATTTCGAAATTATTTAAATTGGGAGGTGCATTAACTGTAAAAAGAACTTGGCGTGCCGAAGGGAAAGATGTGCAAAGAAATAGAGACGAAGTTGATACCCAAAAAATTGACGATGCTTTATCGAAAAGTTGGGTCATCACATTCCCGCAAGGAACAACGAAACCTTTTGCACCTGGGCGCAAAGGAACTGCACACATTATTAAAAACAATCAGCCCATTGTAGTGCCTGTGGTCATCAATGGATTTTGGCGTGCTTTTACTAAAGTAGGTTTGAAATATAAAAAAGTAGGGTCTTCGTTAAGTATACGTTTTAAAGCACCTCTTGTGATTGATTATTCTAATTCAGTGGAAGAAATTTTAGAACAAATCATGGATGGCATTGAACAAAGCAAAGAATATATGATGCGCGGCAAACATCATGCACTAAAAACGGGGTTGACCTAAACGTATTTATTTAAATTTAAATAAAATAAAAGAAAATAGTTCTAGTCCTTTACAAACAAAGCCTTTAATTCTGTAGCATCGTCTGGCTTCATTTTCCCAGCAAGTATTAAACGTAATTGACGTCGACGCAAAGCGCCGTCAAAATATTTTTTTTGTTCTTCGGTTTCTGCAATAACAGCAGGAACTTTTTTAGGATTTTTATTTTCATCTAAAGCCACAAAAGTAAAAAAAGCTTCATTACTTAATTCTCTAGATTGTTTAATCATATTTTGATTCCACACTTTTAAGTGTATTTCCATAGAAGTATTAAATGCTCTAGTTACAATAGCTTCAATGCAAATAACATTCCCTAATTTAATCGGGGTTTTAAAACTTAAATTATCTACGGAGGCTGTCATACAAGATGAATTGCAATGTTTCGCAGCTGCTAAGTAGGCGGCAATGTCCATCCAATACATCAACTTGCCTCCCATTAAATCTCCAAAAGTATTGGTGTCATTGGGTAACACTAATTCATTCATGGTGATAAAGGAATCTCCGGCTTTACGCGCTTCCATAGTCCATATTTTAGGTTGAAAAATAAATTGTTGTAACAAAGATACTACTTCAGTAGTATTAGATACGACACAAATAAAATAGTAGGCAAGCTATACCTTGCAAGATTCTAATTGGGCTAAATAAGTTGGATCCACTTCTGCACCAATACCTGGAGCATCTCCAATACTTAAATGCATGCCATTAAAAGTGACACCGCCTAATACAGGATCTTCCAAATGTCCTAATAAACAAGTGTCCATATCATGATACTTTATATTATCATGCGCCATGCTAAAATGCATTTTTGCACTCAGTGCCAATCGGCTTTCTAACATGCCCCCCATCATACAAGGAATTTGATTGGATTTGGCAAGATCATGAATTTTAATAGCTTCTTGTATCCCGCCACTTTTTGAAAATTTAACATTAATGGAGTGACATGCTTTTTGCGCTATAATTCTGCGTGCATCATGGTGTGTAAACACTGATTCATCTGCCATGATAGCAATAGGAGAAGCGGCTACTAATGCAGGTAAAGAATCATCTTCATATTTGCGCATGGGTTGTTCGCAAAATTGAATATCATAAGGAGCTAATTGTTGCAATACATTTAGTGCGTCATTCTTATGCCAGCCTTGATTGGCATCAATTCGTAATATAGTGTCATATCCAATAGCCTCTCTTATTTGTTTGATTCTTTCTACATCTTCGGTGGGACTCTTGCCTAATTTCACTTTAATCATACGTACCCCTTTCTCTACAAATTCAATGGATTGTGCTGCCATTTTTAATGGGGTATCAATCCCTATCGTTAAATCAGATTCTATCGTTTTTTGACTCCCCCCCAAATAGGCATATAAAGGTTGGTTGTTTACTTTGGCTGCAATATCATACAATGCCATGTCAAAAGCACTTTTGGCAGTATAATTTCCGGCGATAATAGTATCTAATTCAGCTAATCTTTCTGGGATGGCTAAAGGATCTTTCCCTTTCCAAAAAGCAGCAAAATCCTTAGCATTATGATAGCAACTCCATTGCGTTTCACCTACAATCATTGGAAAAGCGGAACATTCCCCATATCCAATTATGCCTTCGTCGGTCATGATTTTAATAAGTACATTTTGCGCAAAATGCATAGTTCCTGTACTTATGGTAAAGGGAACCATGGGGATTTTATATAAGTAAATCTCAGTTTCTATAATACGCATAAATCATTTTTTTTGCCCCCTAAATATACGCAATCTTGAATTAGCAATAGTATGACTAAGTTCAATCTATTTATATCCTAAAACCTTTTGATTTTCAATAATTCCGAACGATATTTGCAATACGAATACACGTTAGTATGAACCTATCTTTTGAGAATACCCAAAATGCATTTGCCTATAAATCTATAGGTGATTTAAAAAAAGCTCGATTCCTTTTTTCTGTCATACAAAGTCCATTGGTGGTCAATATTGCAACGCGTGCCACCCCTTTTTTAATGAAGTCGGGATTGCCTATTAATGGGATTATTCGTAATACTATTTTTAAACAATTTGTAGGGGGTGAAACTTTAGAAGATTCTGCAAGAGTAACGAAGCAATTAGGATCCTATGGAGTGCAAGTGATTTTAGATTATGGCGTAGAAGCAAAAGAAGGGGAAGAAAATTTTGACAATGTCACTGAAAAAATTATTGAAGCAGTGGAGTTTGCTGCGACACAAGATAATGTTCCGTTTGTAGGAATTAAGATTACTGGTATTGCCAGCATGGATTTACTTGAAACCTTAAATGAAGCACCTCGTTTGCGCAGTGGGATACATGATAGTGAATCAGAAAATGCTGCTTGGGATAGAGTGCGTGATAGAATGTATGCCATCTGCGATGCGGCTGTTGAAAAAGGGGTGGGTATATTAATAGATGCTGAAGAAACTTGGATTCAAGATCCTATTGATAGATTGGCTTTTGAATTAATGGCGATTTATAATAAAGAAAAAGCGGTTGTCTATAATACCTATCAGTTATATCGTCATGATCGTTTGCATTTTTTAAAAATCTCTCATCAATTAGCTAAAGAAGGTAATTTTTTATTAGGTGCTAAATTAGTTCGCGGCGCCTACATGGAAAAAGAAAGAGAACGTGCTCATCAAAAAAATTATCCATCACCTATTCATGATAACAAAGAAGCAACGGATGTTGATTTTGATACTGCAGCAAATTATTGCATTGAACATAAGGATTCCATCTCCATGGTTTTGGCTTCTCATAATGAGCATAGTAATATGAATATTGTGAACCAAATGGCTCAATTAGGATTGTCTAATAATGATACTCGTGTTCATTTTTCTCAACTTTTTGGGATGAGTGACCATATTACTTTCAACTTGGCTTTGGCAAAATACAATGTAAGCAAATATCTACCTTATGGTCCTTTGCAGGATGTCATCCCTTATTTAATGCGCCGTGCTCAGGAAAATTCCAGTGTCAATGGCCAAACGAACAGGGAGCTCTTGTTAATTCGCAAGGAATTAGCTCGCCGTAAGGGTAAAAATTGATTTTAACATAATAGGTATTGGTTGTAAATTGCACTATGCAACAATACTTGAATTTATTACAACACATCATAGATCATGGCGCTGAAAAAACCGATCGTACCGGAACCGGCACTAAAAGTTGTTTTGGCTACCAGATGCGTTTTGACTTAGCGGAAGGCTTTCCGTTAGTGACGACAAAAAAATTACATCTTAAAAGTATTATCTACGAATTACTTTGGTTTTTGAAAGGAGATACTAATATTAAATATTTAAAAGATAATGGCGTTCGTATTTGGGATGAGTGGGCAGATGCCAATGGCGATTTAGGCCCTGTTTATGGAAAACAATGGCGCAGCTGGGAAGCGCCTAATGGAGAAGTGATTGATCAAATCACTCAACTTATTCAACAAATTAAATCCACTCCTGATAGTAGAAGATTAATTGTAAGTGCATGGAATGTAGGAGACTTATCTAAAATGGCTTTAATGCCTTGCCATAATATGTTTCAGTTTTACGTGGCGGATGGAAAATTAAGTTGTCAATTGTATCAGCGAAGTGCAGACGTGTTTTTAGGTGTGCCTTTTAATATTGCTTCTTATGCTTTATTAACTATGATGATTGCACAAGTTTGTGATTTACAATACGGCGATTTTGTGCATAGTTTTGGAGACGTTCACTTGTATAATAACCATATGGAGCAAGCACAATTGCAGTTATCAAGAACTCCATTTGCATTACCTACAATGAAAATAAATCCATTAGTGAAAGATATTTTTGCTTTCGAGTTTAGTGATTTCACATTGGAAAATTATAATGCGCATCCATCCATTAAAGCCCCTGTAGCGGTTTAATAAAATTTATAAAATGAAAATTACCCTTGTCGTAGCTGCTTCCGAAAATAATGCCATTGGCAAGGATAATAATTTGCTTTGGCACTTACCAAAGGATATGCGTTTTTTTAAAAATACGACTTGGGGGTTGCCTATTTTAATGGGACGAAAAACTTTTGAATCCTTAGGTAGTAAATTATTGCCAGGTCGTGTCAATATTATTTTAACGCAACAAAAAGAATGGGAAGCAGAAGGGGTAAGAGTGGTTCATTCCATGCAAGAGGCTATTGAATTAGCAACACAACTTGATTATAAAGAACTCATGGTTATTGGCGGAGGTCAAGTGTACCAAGAAGCATTGCCATTAGCTCAAAAGGTTTGGTTAACTAGAGTGCACACCAATATTCCAGGAGATACTTTCTTCCCTGTATTGCCAATTGCTGATTGGGTTTTACAAAGTGCAGAGAAAAATGTAGCTGACGAAAAACATAGTTTTGCATTTGACTTTGAATGTTGGCAACGAAAATAATACCATGCATTCTACGCTTACATTAGCATTCAAGTATTTTAATTATTATCTCAAAGCTTCCAATGGAAAAGGGCATGGAATTCATTCGCCTTTTGTATATCAATGGGTGCGAGAAGTTTTAAATGGCCCATCATCTCCTCCTAATGTAAAAGAAGTTGAAGCATTACGTCAGCATTTGAGAAATGATACATCAAGTATTGAAGTATTAGATTTAGGGGCGGGGTCTCGTCAATCAAATTTTAAAACAAGAAGGGTAGATGTCATTGCAAAATCAGCATTGAAGCCGTCTAAAATAGCTGCTTTATTATATCGTATGGTAGGGTATCATAAACCACATTCTATTTTGGAAATGGGAACTTCTTTTGGCATCACTTCCTGTTATTTAGCTGCGGGACATAGCCAGGGGAAATTGGTGACGATGGAAGGTGCTCCAGTTATCGCACAAATAGCGCAAGATAATTTCAAATTACTTGACTATAAGAATATTGAAATAAGACAAGGTGATTTTGCTCAATTACTACCTGCCTTTTTAAACGAAATAGAAAGTGTTGGGTTGGTTTATATAGATGGCAATCATCAATACCTGCCTACTTTGAAATACTTTCATGCTTTGTTAGAAAAAGTAAATGAACAGTCGGTGCTTATTATTGACGATATTTATTGGAGCTCCGAAATGGAGCAAGCCTGGTCCGAAATTAAAAATCATCCCAAAGTTACTTTGACGATTGATTTATTTTTTATAGGCATTGTTTTTTTTAGAAATGAAAACAAACAGAAAGAACATTTTGTGATTCGCTATTAAATGATATAAAGTAAAGTAAAATAAAGTAATTAAAATAAAGTAAAGTAAAGTAAAGTAAAGTAAAGCTCAATTTTAATAAATTTATTCCTTTTCAAAATAAACTATCTCAATCATTCAAATCAAATACATTGTTACCTGATTCCTTTTTAAGTTCATTGCAAAATTTACCTGGTTTCCAATTGGAGTCCTTTAAGCGTGTACATGAGGAATCTCGTTCCATCACATCTGTACGTTTGAATCAATTTAAAAAATGGGATAGGAGCGTACATCCTTTTTTAAATCAAAATGAAGAGATTGAAAATAATACCCATGTCCCATGGTGTCCCCATGCTTTTTATTTAAATGAACGCCCTTCTTTTGTGTTAGATCCATTGTGGCATGCTGGTGCGTATTATGTTCAAGAAGCTAGTAGTATGTTTGTTCAATATATTTTAGAACAAATAAGTGTGCCTAGTAAAAGTGTGGTAATTGATGTATGTGCAGCTCCTGGCGGTAAGTCCACCTTATTAGCTAATTATTTTTTTGACGGCTTGGTGATATCAAATGAAATTATTAAAAGTAGAAATGCCATATTGGTAGAAAATATTACAAAGTGGGGTGCAGATAATGTGGTTGTAACACAAAATGACCCTGCTCATTTTGCTTCGCTGCCTCAATTTTTTGATGTTATGTTAATTGATGCTCCTTGTAGTGGAAGTGGATTGTTTCGTAAGGATCCTGAAGCCATTAATGAATGGAGTGAAGAAAATGTGCAACATTGTAGTTTGAGACAACAAAGAATTATAGAAGAAACTGCTGTTGCATTAAAAGAAGGCGGTTACTTGATTTATTCTACTTGTTCTTATTCTATGGAAGAAGATGAAATAATATTGGATCATATTGCAAGTATGCCCGGCTTTAAAAGTATTTCTATTGTTGTTCCTGCTGAATGGAATATTGTAACAACACAAAGCCATTTGCATCAAGCTAGTGGGTATCGATTTTATCCGGATCAAGTAAAAGGAGAGGGATTTTTTATAAGTGTATTTCAAAAGCAAGAAGTAAATTCAAATCAATATAGTGTTCCTCATTTTACTTTTACTGCTTTAACCAAGAATGAAAAGAACATTCTTCAGGATCATTTTGAATTACCACAAGAGTATCAGTTCTTTTCACATCAATCAGAATGTATTGCCATTCCAGAAGTATTTGAAAATGAATTCCGTACTTTATTAAGTCACTGGTATGTAAAAAAAATGGGAATGGCCATAGGGGAGATTAAAGGAAAGGATTTGATTCCGGCCCATCAATTAGCCATGAGTTATTGGCCTGTTTTACCCTATCATAGACAAGAATTGGAATTAAAAGAGGCTTTGAATTATCTAAGAAGAGCCCCCTTAGAGGTAGTGGGTCCTAAAGGTTGGACACTCTTTACCTATCAAAATATTGGATTAGGTTGGGCAAAGCTATTGCCTCAACGATGTAATAATTATTACCCTAATGAATGGAGAATATTGAATTACTAGTAATTACATATTGCAATAAAAACTAATTTACAATTTTATACTTTTATTTAGACTTGATTTTTGTACCTTTGCGGGATGTTCAAAAAATGCTTTTTTATCCTCATTTTGATGTCTGCATTAATCATGCAAGAGACTTCCTTTGCTCAATCAAAGGCAAAAAAGCATGCTACCAGTTCAAAAGGGAAGAAAACATTCAAACAAGTAGGTAAAAAAGGGGTTAAAAAATCTTCTAAACATCGTTCTACTAAAAAACGATCTTCTTCTAAACAACGTTATGTAGTATCCGCTAAGGAAGATAGCATTCGTTCCAATACGCTTCAAATAATAGCCTCCAATAAAGAAAAAGAAAGAATCACTGACAGTATACATCGCAGTTATGTACTACTTCAAAATATTTCAAATAGCACCACAGTAGACCAAGGTTATTTTGCAACTATGTTTACTGAACAAAAACAATCTGCTGCTATTCAAACCATAGAAGGTACCGCTTCTATTTTTAAAAGTATCAGCGGTTGGCAGGATAAAAAGTTTTATATCTTAACCAATGAAATTCCAGTGGGAACTATTGTGAAAGTGACTACTGCCGATTTGAAAATCATTTTCGCAAAAGTGATTAATGCATTACCTGAAGTAAGTAATTCTATCCAATATCGTTTAAGTGATGCTGCTGCAGCCATTCTTGGTGTCAATAAGAACAACAAAACATTTCCTATCTCTGTTACTTATTAATTGTTATTTTTAAATTATAGTATTAATATATAAAATTTGAATACTATATTTTTAGTAACGTTTTAATTTTTCAATTTAAATAAATCAATTTAAAAAAATCAAGATGAATTCAATCAAGGTGAATAAAATCAATTCAAATAAAATATTCTTTACGTCCTTATTTTTTTTAGCCACTTCATTAAGTGCTTTAGCACAAAATAGCACGATCAATGCAGCTGCGTTTAAGCAAGCCATTGCATCGCCTAAAGCTCAAGTGTTAGATGTGCGAACTGCAACTGAATTTAATGGAGGTCACATTCAGCATGCTTTGCAAGCCAATTGGATGGATGCTAAAGAATTTGCAAATAGAACACAACATTTAGATAAAAATGAAACAGTTTATGTTTATTGTCAAGCTGGCGGGCGCAGTGCTTCAGCTCAAAATTATTTAGTGCAACAGGGGTACAAAGTGGTCAATTTAGAAGGAGGCATGAGCAATTGGAAAATGAATGGATTTCCTGTTGAAGGCGCTGGAAATAAACCACAAATGCGCGTGGAAGATTTTAATAAAACAGTACAAAATAGTCAATGGGTTTTAGTGGATGTTGGAGCTGAATGGTGTCCGCCTTGCCGTAAAATGTTGCCTGTTTTAGCGGAACTTAAAAGTAAATCAAAAACCCCTTATTATTTTTTAGCAGTGGATGGTGGAAATGATGTGGAAGTGATGAAATCAATTCATTCTGAAGCCTTACCTACTTTCGTAATCTATAAAAACGGTAAAGAAGTGTGGCGACATGAAGGCCTTGTTACATTGCAAGAGTTCACGAATGTATTCACTAAAAATTAAGCGGGACGATAGCCTCTTAAAAAATCGGAAATAGACATTCTTTTTTTCCCTTCCCATTGGATATCATTCAATACTAAGTATCCGTTGGAACATGCAAATTTTGCAAATGTTTTTCCATCAGTGAGCCAAGTCCCTGGATTTTCTGCAGGATTTGCTATTTCAATACTTGTGGAATATAATTTCACGGTTTTTCCTTCTACTTTAGTGATGGCTCCAGGGAATGGAGCTAGTCCTCTCACTACATTATGAATTTGTTCCACCGGCAAAGTCCAATCAATTTCACAATCCTTTGTAAATATTTTAGGGGCGTGCTTTAAAGTTTCAGGATCATCAGATGCATCCTGAGGCTTTGCAATAAGAGTGTTATCGAATAAACCTTCTAAAGTTTTCACTAATACTTTAGCGCCCACATGCATCATGTTATCATGTAATTCACCGGCTGTCATATGGGGGTGAATGGCAATTTTTTCTTGTAATAAAATAGCACCAGTATCTATGGCATGTTGTAATTGAAAAGTCGTGACACCAGTTTCTTTTTCACCATTGATGATGGCCCAATTAATTGGAGCTGCACCTCTGTATTGAGGTAGTAATGAACCATGCACATTTAAGGTACCCATGGGTGGGAAAGACCAAATTTTTTCGGGTAACATTCTAAAAGCCACCACCACTTGAATGGTAGGTTCCCATTTTGACAAGGCTTCAAAAAATGCAGGATCTTTTAATTTTTCGGGCTGCAATAAGGGTAAATCATGTTGCAAAGCATATTGTTTTACGGCACTTTGTTGCAACTGCATTCCTCTGCCACCTGGTTTATCAGGGGCCGTAACAACGCCTACCACATTCATTTTAGCTTGAATTAATGCGTCCAACGAAGCCACTGCAAATGCAGGGGTACCCATAAAAACAATCCTTGGTTTTTTGTCCATGGGGCAAAGTTAGTTTATCTGGCATAATTATGTACTTTTGCCCTTTGCACCCTAGGTGCTTTATTTAAAAAAAACAATATGCAACAAGTAAAAAATGGGGATACCATTCAAGTGCATTATCACGGTACATTAGCTAGTGGTGAAACATTTGATTCTTCAAACGGAAGAGCCCCTCTGGAATTTGAAGTGGGTTCAGGAATGGTAATTCCTGGTTTTGATAGTGGAGTTTTAGGGATGACTGTTGGAGAGAAAAAAACAGTTCATATTCCTTTTATGGAAGCTTATGGTCCAAAACAACCAGAAATGATTGTAGAATTTCCAAAAACACAATTTCCGCCCGATTTAAATCCTGAAGTAGGGATGGCGTTAACAATGAATAATGGTCAAGGTCAGCAATTTCAGGTGATGGTAGTGGAAGTAAAAGAAGAAGTAGTTGTATTAGATGCCAATCATTCTTTAGCAGGCCAAGATTTAACTTTTGACTTAGAATTAGTAAGTATTGATTCTCCTTCTAAAATCATTATGCCCTAAATCTTAATTTGATTCATAAAAAGGCTTCTTGAAAAAGAGGCCTTTTTTAATTCCTTATTACGAACTAACTTCAAATTAAAATAGTAAATCATGTCTTTTAATGAATTGAAAGTGGCTGAAAAATTGATGCGTTATGTAAAAGTAGATACACAAAGTGATCCTTATAGTAATAGCTTCCCCTCCACTATGAAACAAAAAGATTTATCCTCTTTATTGGTGAGTGAATTAAAAATGATAGGGGTACAAGAGGTTGTAATGGATGCCAATGGATATGTGATGGCTACCCTGCCTTCGAATAATGAAAAAGATACACCGGTTTTGTGTTTTTGCGCACATGTAGATACAGCACCTGATTGCAGTGGTACTGATGTAAAGCCTTTGTTGCATCAAAATTATAATGGTTCCCCCATTATTTTGCCTGATGACCCTACTCAAATTTTAACGATTGAGAAGTATCCTTATTTAAAAAATTTTATTGGGAAAGATATTATCACAGCATCGGGTCATACTTTACTGGGGGCAGATGATAAAGCAGGAGTAGCGATCATTATGGAATTTGCAGAATATTTGATGCATCATCCTGAAGTTTCACATGGCACTATAAAATTATTGTTTACGCCAGATGAAGAAGTTGGAAAAGGAACCGATCATTTAGACATGAAGGCATTAGGGGCTGACTATGCTTATACTTTAGATGGAGGTGAATTAGGTTGTTTTGAAATGGAAACTTTTAGCGCAGATTATTTAGTGATGGATATTCATGGAGTCATTGCGCATCCTGGTGCAGCAAAAGGAGTGATGCAAAATGCGATTAAAATTGCTGCAGCGATTATTGCGGCTTTACCTACTGAAGAGTGGTCTCCAGAGACCACTGAATCAAGACAAGGTTTTGTTCATCCCCATCAAATTTCGGGTGGCGCAGAAAAAGCGCGCATTGAATTTTTAGTAAGAGATCACGATACCCCACAATTAAAAGAATATGCGCAAAGAGTACAACAAATTGCAGAAAAAGTGATTGCTTCTCATCCTGGGTTCAATCAATCTAAAGTACTTATTGAAGTACAAGAACAATATAGAAATATGAGGGAAATAATTGATTTGCATCCGGTGTTGGTTGAAAAGGCAATAGCAGCTTATCGATTAGCTGGGGTAGAGCAAATAATAGAACCCATTAGAGGGGGCACCGATGGAAGCAGACTCAGTTTTCTGGGATTGCCAGCACCTAATATTTTCACTGGAATGCAGGCCATTCATAGTAAGCAAGAGTGGATTGGGGTGGATGATATGAAAAAGGCGGTAGAAGTATTGGTCCGTTTGGTGGAAATATTTTAACAAATTGATAGTTATTCACATGTAACATTTTTCAAACAAAACCTTTTAACTTTAAAAGATAAATTTATATAGTATGGTGTTTTTATTACAAGCAGTGGATAATAAAATCTCATTAATGAGTTTGCTAGAAAAAGGAGGATGGATTATGTATCCTCTATATTTATTATTAGTCATTGCTATTTATGTATTTATTGAAAGAATGATTGCTATTAAAAAGGCGGGAGCCATTGACGGCAAATTCATGCTAATCATTCGAGATAATATTATTTCAGGAAATGTAAGTGCTGCAAAAAGTTTAGCCAAAAACACTGATAATTCAGTCGCGAAAATGATTGAAAAAGGAATTATGCGTATTGGTAAACCATTGGATGCGATTGAAAAAAGTATGGAAAATGTTGGGAAGTTGGAAATGTATACGATGGAACGTAATTTAAATATTTTGTCTTTAGTAGCAGGGATAGCTCCTATGTTTGGATTCTTGGGAACCATTATTGGCATGGTTCAATTGTTTTATGGTATTGCATCAACAGGGGAGTATACTTTAAATACGATTGCTGGCGGTATTTACACCAAAATGATTACCTCTGCAACCGGTTTGATCATTGGCCTAGTAGCTTATGTTGGGCATAACTATTTAAGTACACAAATTGATAAGACTGCAAATAAAATGGAGACGGCTAGTGCTGACTTTTTAGATATTTTACAAGAGTCAACCCATTCTTAAAGTTTCTCTATGAATTTAAAACCTCGATTTAGACATTCGCCCGAAGTGCATACAGGAGCCTTGAATGATATCTTGTTTATCTTGTTATTGTTTTTCCTAATTGTCTCTACTTTGGCAAATCCCAATGTGATCAAAGTATCTAATCCAAAATCAAGCACTGATACGAAAGCAAAACAAACAGTGGTGGTTACTATTAATAAGGATCAAAAATTATTTATTGGATCTTCTCCTGTTTCTATGGATTCTTTATCTAGTCAGTTAAAATCTTTTTTAGCAAAAGAAACAGATAAACCTTCCGTGGTGATTAATGGCGATAGTGTTGCTAGCTTAGGGATCACTATAAAAGTGATGCAAATTGTAAAAAAATTAGGGGCTACACCAGTGATTGCAGTGGATCCATCACATTAAGTTTATTTCTTTAAACTAGCACGAATCATTCTATCTTTTCCAAACATGTCTTGGCGTAATTCTGCATGATAATTCATTTCGTCTAGCAATTTCAAGAGTGCAGGTCCTTGATCATAATGAATTTCAAAAAATAGTTGTCCATTTTTATTCAATGCTTGCTTTCCTAAACGGGCAATCATTTTATAAAAAATTAATGGATCTTCATTCGTAACAAATAAAGCAATGTCGGGCTCATGTAGGGTGACTTGATCCTGCATAGTTGCTTTTTCACGTAATGGAATATAGGGAGGGTTGCTCACAATGATATCGTAATTTGCTGGGAGAGAGGCGGACATTAATATATCCTGTTGTACCCATTCCACATTGGCGGTTAATGCAGTTGCATTTTTTTTGGCGACCTTTAATGCGTCTTCACTAATATCAATGCCAGTGACTGTTGCATCTGGCAATAAAAGTGAAAGTGCAATGGCAATACATCCCGAACCAGTACCGATGTCTGCAATATGTAATGGCTTATTTATAATTTGAGCATATTCGGAAACCCATTCCACTAATTCCTCAGTTTCTGGTCGGGGTATTAAAACGGATTCATTCACAAAATAGTCATTCCCCAAAAACCAAGACTTACCAATGATGTATTGAATGGGTTTGCCTTGTGCCAATTGAAGGATGCCTTCTTGAAATGCTTTTTCCCATTCTGGTAACATTTCTTCATTTTGATGTATGACTTGTTGTACTTGATTCCAGCCTGTTATATGTTCAATAAATAAGGGCAATAAACTATTTAGTTCAACAGGTTCGTAACTGTTGGCCAATTGTTTTTTGATATTTTGTTTGATCTCTTCTAAACGCATAATGCAATGTTACTAATGATTACGCATTATGGAGTAACTTTGCGCTATATTTTATTATAATACCATAGCGCAAACTGCAGTTGCAGAATTTAAGGACAGAGGCAGTAAGTTTATTGCATACAGCTTTCCTGTTACAAGTATTGATGCTTGTAAAAAAAATCTAGCACAATTAAAAAAAGAACACCCCAAAGCAGTACATCATTGTTTAGCGTATCGTATTGGTGTAGATGGATCTACTTTTAGAGTGAGTGATGACGGAGAGCCTTCTGGATCAGCTGGCAGACCTATATTAGGCCAAATTGATAGTAAACAATTAACTAATATCATGGTGGTGGTGGTAAGATATTTTGGAGGTAGTTTATTAGGTGTACCCGGATTGATAAATGCGTATAAGACAGCCACTAGTTTGGCTTTACAATTGGCGCCTATTATTCAAAAGTCGGTAGAAGTGGAGTATGTTTTAAATTTTGATTATCAACTTATGAATGAAGTGATGATGGTCGTAAAACAATATCAAATTAGTGTGATAGATCAGTCCGCATCTTTATTTGTGAGATTAAAAATAGGAGTGCCAAAGGCAAGGCTAGAGGAAGTCATTAATAAGTTCAATGACTTGCAAGGTGTTACTTACTCTTTAGAGCTTTAGTGATTAGTTATATTTAGCAAAAAAGATTTAGCAAAAAAGATATAACTAAAAAATATGTCAAAAAAAGAAATTACTTACACTGCCCCATATTTATAAAAACCTTCTCCCGATTTTACACCTAGTTTTCCTTCTTCTACCATTTTAACTAACAAAGGACTTGGAGCGTATTTAATATTATTGAATCCTTCCTGTAGTATGATTAAAATATTGCGACAAACATCTAATCCAATATAATCGGCAAGTTGAAGTGGTCCCATGGGATGCGCCATTCCCAATTTCATAATTTGATCAATCGTTGCCACATCACTCACGCCTTCGGATAAAGCAATGATAGCTTCATTAATCATAGGCATTAAAATTCGATTGGATATAAAGCCAGGAAAATCTTTTACAACACAAGGTACTTTGCCTAATTGTTCGGTGAGAGATACTATGGTTTGAGTGACTTCAGGTAATGTGTGTTTGCTATGAATAATTTCAACCAATTTCATCACGGGTACTGGATTCATGAAGTGCATTCCAATTACTTTTTCGGGACGTTGAGTGACTGCACCTAATTCGGTGATAGAGATAGAGGAAGTATTAGTAGCTAATATGCAATCTGGCGGGGCGAAGGTATCCATGGCTTTGAAAATGCTTTTTTTAATTTCTACATTTTCAGTAGCGGCTTCAATCACCATATTGGCAGCTGTCACCCCATCTTCAATATTCTGATAGGTGGTGATAGCTAATAAGGTTTTTATTTTTTGCTCTTGTGTAATTGTATTTTTTGCTATTTGACGGTCCAAATTTTTGTCAATCGTAGCTAGCGCTTTTTGTAAAGCAGATTCCTGCGTATCAATTAAATGTACCTGAAAACCATTTTGTGCAAAAACATGTGCAATCCCGTTTCCCATCGTGCCAGCACCAATGACTGCAATAGTTTTCATAGCTTTTATCTTTTCGATTTATAATCTCCTCGTTTCCAGGAATTAATAAAACTTTTCCATGCTGCGGGATTTAGAATATTCATTGGAGGTAACTGACCGGAATAATAATATTTAGAGGCCTGTTGATTTAAGGAAGCTCCCACCGCTTCTTTTCCATCATAAGGTAAACTAGATAAGATGATTCTTTTTTGACTAGCGCTTGTATTTTTTCTGGCGGTCTCATACATATCTTCATCCACTTTCGCATTCACAAAATCTCTTTCAAATTGTGCACGTGTAGGTCTCGGTTTTAAAATAGTGGCAGGTAAAAAATTAGTATCGTTCACCATTAATTGAATCACACTGTATTGGTTTCCTTCTAAACTTGCTGGAATGGAAATGGTTCTGTCTTTAAATCCAATGCATGAAAAAACAATTTGCTCTCCTTTATTGACTGCGATGGAAAATACCCCGTCATTATTAGTAATGGTTCCTCTTCCTTTTTTATTTACCACCACACTGGCAAAAGGGATGGCTTTTAAACTATCGGCTGTCATGATCACGCCATATAATTGAACCACCGAATCGCGATAAATATCAGGCGCTTTGGTTTGCCCTTGGGCAGACAAATTCCACAAAAGGGAGCAAGTGATAAAAAGGGAAAAAACGAGTTGTCGCATGTGGGTACAAAATTAAGATGCATTCCTTTAAAAGGGGCCATAAATTTAGCCTTTAAAATGCTTGTTTTGTTATAAAAATATCAAATCCTGGGTTTAAAACCACAAAATAAGCGCATGGAGGCTTAACTTTGCGTGACTTTATTTTTTTTAACATAAACTTCCAAAATGACAGTTGAGTCGGTATTGAAAGCATTGAGTAATGTGCAGGAGCCAGATTTAGGTAAGGATTTAGTAACCCTAAATATGATTAAGGATTTATCCATTGACGGGAACAAAGTAAGTTTCACGATTGTACTTACCACGCCTGCCTGTCCCATGAAGGATTTAATGAAGAATGCTTGTGAAAACGCCATTAAATTATTAGTCAATAAAGAAGCACAAATAACAGTCTCCTTTACTTCTAATACAACGAGTTTGCGTAAAAGCGAAGAAACCGTTTTGGCCAATGTCAAAAATATTATTGCAGTCGTGAGTGGAAAAGGAGGTGTAGGGAAAAGTACCGTTTCTGCTAATTTAGCTTTAGCATTAGCCGAAGGGGGTGCCAAAGTAGGTTTGATGGATGCCGATATTTATGGACCTAGTGTGCCTATTATGTTTGGCGTAAGAGGGCAACGTCCTTTAATGAAAGATGATAATGGGAAAGGAATTATTTTACCAATTGAAAAATACGGAATTAGATTAATGAGCATTGGTTTGTTGGTAGATGAAAAAGATGCTGTGGTTTGGAGAGGTCCTATGGCAAGTAGTGCGATTCGTCAATTTATTACGGATGTAGATTGGGGTGAATTAGATTATTTAGTGATTGATATGCCGCCGGGTACAGGTGATATACATTTAACTATTATGCAAACAGTTCCTGTGACGGGTGTGGTGATTGTAACAACCCCGCAAACTGTGGCATTAGCGGATGCTAAAAAAGCAATTGCTATGTTTGGTCAAGCCAATATAAAAGTGCCTATTATTGGATTAGTAGAAAACATGGCTTACTTCACACCAGCAGAACTTCCTGAAAATAAATATTATTTATTTGGAAAAGAAGGAGGCAAGAATTTAGCAAGTGAATACGATTTAGCATTTTTAGGACAAATACCTTTAGTGCAATCCATTCGTGAAGGCGGTGACGAAGGGGTGCCTGCAATGGTAGGCCAGGATGAGGTTTCGAAAGAGGCATTAAGATTAGTGGTTTCGCAAGCAGTGCGACAAATTGCAATTCGAAATGCTAATTTACCCCAAACACAAACTATTACAGTAGCATAATGAGTACATCCAAAATAATCATTGCGGTAGATGGTTACTCTTCATGTGGGAAGAGCACTTTAGCGAAAGCTTTAGCTGCCCATTTAGCCTATGTATTTATTGATACAGGCGCCATGTATCGTGCTATTGCTTTGTATTTATTGCGACATCAAATTGATTTCAATGACACTTCTAAAGTCATTGAAGCCTTAACTCAAATTAAATTATATTTTAAGTACAATGCACAAACAGCTAAAAGTGACATGTATTTAAATGATGAAAATGTGGAACTAGAAATTAGAGAAATGAGAGTGAGTCAAAAAGTGAGTGAGGTGGCAGCCATTAGCGAAGTGCGTTCATTTGCTGTTGCACAACAACATGAAATGGGAAAAGATAAAGGGATTGTGATGGATGGACGTGATATTGGCACAGTCGTATTTCCGAATGCAGCATTAAAAATATTTGTGACTGCCGATCCTGCTATACGAATTCAAAGAAGATATTTAGAGTTAAGCGCAACCAATTCAAAAGTGACTCGTGAGGAAATCGCCCAAAATTTACAACATCGTGATTTGATAGATACTACACGTGAACATAGTCCTTTGCGTCAAGCGGAGGATGCAAGAGTGTTGGATAATTCCAATATGACACGTGAAGAACAATTCAATTTAGCTATTTCTTGGGTAAAAGAAGTGATTGGTTAAGACCCTATTTAGTGTGTCCAATCTTCTATTAATTTTTCTAAATTATTTTCTACTTGGTAAAATGAAGCAATTTTTCGAATAGTGGCTTCCACCACAGTGTCTGGACAACTGGCGCCACTGGTCATTAATATGGTTGTTTCTTTATCTAAAGGCAAATAGGATTGGATCAAAGATTCTTCTTTATTCCTCCAATTGGTTTGTTGTAATTGAACTGCGCTCAATAATTTATCTTCACTATCAATAAAATAAGTAGTCAATTTATTTTCACATAATTCTACTAAGTGTGAACTATTGCTGCTATTTTTTCCACCCATCACTATAGCTAAATCGCCAGGGACTTCCAGTAAGCCGATGACTGCTGATTGATTGTCGTTAGTAGCGTAGCATAAGGTGTCGCGTGTATCGGCAAAATGTTCTTGGATGTTTTCCATCCCATGTAGCTGAATCATTGTATTTCTTAATACATCCGAAATCGCTTGGGTATCGGTTGCTAATTGAGTCGTTTGATTAATGACTCCAATTTTATTCAAATCCTTGCTGGGGTCAAATCCATTACTGCATTTAGTTCCGAAATGTTTTTCAAAATCGCTAAGAGGTAAAGCGCCTGTCATGATTTGAATGAGCGTTAAAGTTTCTTCCATATCATTCACTATAACAGAAGGCGTGTTAGCGCTTGCATGTGAAAAAGTAGCTCTTGTTTCCTCGTGCTTAGGTTTTCCATGGATAATGATAGAATATCCTTTTTGTGCAATTTGATCTCCTCTATTCCAAACCTTTTCTACAAAGGGGCAAGTCGTATTATATTTTTCGATTTGTATACCAATGGATTTTATTTTTTGTTCCATTTCAAGTGTCGTTCCAAATGCAGGAATAATAACAATATCATCCTGGGTTAAACTACTCAATGGAATTAATTCGTTTCCTAATGTGTCATGTAAAAATTGAACGCCTTTTTGAATTAAATTTGCGTTCACTTGAGGATTATGAATCATCTCACTCAAGAGATATATTTTTTTGCCTTTATTTTCTTCAATGGTTTTATATGCAATTTCAATGGCATTTTCGACCCCGTAACAAAACCCAAAATGTCTTGCTAAATAAATCTTCAGTTTCCCTAAATCGAGTAAAGTAGGAGTGAAATCCTTTTTAAGTTTATCTAATTCCTTACGTTGCTGCTTTATAGCGCTAATTAAGGAACTGCGATAACCCACAGGGACTTCAAATTGCTTCATCTTGAATGCTTTTATAGTATAACAAAGGCAAAAGTACATTGTTCATGTGTTTTTACCCTATTTTTTGCCTAAAGTATCTTAAAAAAGGGGACAACTCCTTGTACCCGCTTATCTTTGCGCCATGAATTATGTTTCGGTCGAAAATTTGACAAAAAGTTATGGCATCCAGCCTTTGTTTAAAGGCATTTCTTTTAACATCAATGAAGGCGATCGAATTGCTTTAATTGCACGTAATGGAGTGGGAAAATCCACTTTACTGCGAATTTTATCGGGGAAGGAAGTGCCCGATTCGGGGGTGGCTAAAATTCACAAAGATGTTCATTTGGTTTTATTTGAGCAAGAACCCATTTTCATGGAGTCGGCGAGTATTATTCAAAATATTTTTAATCAGGAGCATCCTATCATGAAGGCGATTAGCCAATATGAAATGGCGATGGAAACCGAAGATGAAAATTTGATCACTGATGCTATTATGGAAATGGAAGAACGTAATGCATGGGATTTTGAATCTAAAGTTAAAACGATCCTTACGCAATTAAATATTAATCATTTAGAACAGCCTGTTTCCAAATTAAGTGGGGGGCAACGTAAAAGAGTTTCTCTAGCTAAAACTTTAATTCAAATAGGGTTTGAGCCTAAGCATGTTTTATTGTTAATGGATGAGCCTACCAATCACTTGGATTTAAATATGATCGAATGGTTGGAGAATTATTTAATGCAGGAAAAAGTGACTTTATTATTGGTATCGCATGATAGATATTTTTTGGAATCAGTGACGGATGAGATATGGGAATTAGAACGTGAAAACTTGTATAGCTACAAAGGAGATTATGAAAATTATTTAGAAAAGAAAGCAGCTCGTATAGAATCGGAATTGGCAAGTATTGACAAGGCTAAAAATACTTTCCGAAAGGAATTAGAGTGGATGCGTAAGCAACCTAAAGCGCGAACCACAAAAAGCAAAAGTAGACAAGATAATTTTTATGAAGTAGAAGCCAAGGCAAAACAAAAAATTGAAGAAGCGAATTTGCAGTTAGGTATGAAGATGACACGCTTAGGAGGTAAAATTATTGAAGCCAAAAAAGTGTATAAATCCTATGCTGATAATATTATTTTAAAAGGCTTTGATTATACTTTCAGTAAAGGAGAACGTATTGGAATAGTAGGCAAAAATGGAGTAGGGAAATCTACTTTCTTGCAAATTTTGCAAGGAATCACTTTGCCTGATAGTGGTAAAATAAATGTAGGAGAAACAATTGTATTTGGTCATTTTTCTCAGGAAGGGCTGACTTATAAAAAAGATATGAGGGTGATTGAATTCCTCAAAACATTTGCCGAAAATTTTCCATTAGCCAGCGGGGGTTCTTTAAGTGCTGCACAATTCTTAGAATTATTTTTATTTACACCGGACAAACAATACACTTATTTAAGCGCATTAAGTGGGGGTGAAAAAAAGAGACTTCAATTATTAACGATACTATTTAAAAATCCCAATTTTTTAATTTTAGATGAACCTACGAACGACTTAGATTTACCCACCTTGGCGGTATTAGAACAATTTTTAATTGATTTTGCTGGTTGCGTATTATTAGTATCGCACGATCGATATTTCATGGATAAATTGGTGGATCATCTATTCATATTTGAAGGGAATGGCGTGATTCGAGATTATCCAGGAAACTATACACAGTATCGTATTTTAGAAAAATCGAAGCAAAGCATTGCTGGGCTTAGTTCTGATATCACTACGCCAAAAGAATTTAAAGTGCCTGAAAAAGAGGTAGTGGCTCCCAAGCCAATGACCCCCGAGGTAAAAAAGTCGAATGAAAAAATGACTTTTAAAGAAAAGCATGAGTTAGAAAATTTAAATAAGCGGTTACCTGAGTTAGAAAAAGAGAAGACAAGTTTAGAAACTAAATTAAATACGAGCAGCTTAGATTATAATGAAATCCTTCAATTAACAGAAGCTTTATCAAAAGTGAATCAGGAATTGGAAAGCGCTGAATTAAGATGGTTGGAGTTGACAGAAAAAGTCTAGAATATTATTCTGTTTTCTATTTATTGGTTGACCTTCTTCGATTTATACCTAACAGCTTCTAATGGCTAGGCCTCATATTTAATAAATGAGGCCTAAGATTGAATCCTTCAGTTTGTTTTAATATTATTTTGGTATCGAAAAAATTTTCTTTTTCGATCACTCTAAACAAAATAGCATGAAACCCATTGAACGCATTGCCCTGTATTTAAAAACCAGACACATCACACCACATTCTTTCGAAAAAAAGATTCATTTATCTAATGGGTACTTTTCTAAGCAATTAAGAAATTTAGGATCGGTTGGTTCCGATATTTTAATTAAGATTCATGAAAATTACGGAGAGCTTAATATTTTATGGGTATTAATTGGAGAAGGAGAAATGTTACTAGAAAACTATATTCATGCGGAAACAGGCGAGATGATTTCGGTTGAAAATCCGTCTAAAATGTATAAGTCGGAGGAGTCTAAGTTAAAATTATTAGAAGAAGATATTGAAAAGATGAATTTCATGATTAAAGACAAAGAGAAAATCATCTCCTTGTACGAGTTTATGTTGCACAATCAACATCCCATTAGTACCATTCAGGAAGCAATGGCAACAGGTAGCTAATACGTCTAAAATTAGTTGTGGTATCACTTAAAAAAAAGCAAGGGGACACCTTGCTTTTTTTAACTATTTATAGATTAAAACCTGTATCTATAAATAGTTTAAGACCTTTATCTATGCGTTTATATTATTTATGCATAAGAGGCTACTGGCTCACAAGTACACACTAAATTTCTATCTCCATGTGTATTGTTTACTCTCGCAACAGTAGGCCAGAATTTATTTTGTTGTACATAATATAAAGGGAAAGCCGCTTGTTGACGTGTGTAAGGGCGATCCCAAACATCTGCGCAAATCACCTTTTGAGTATGTGGTGCATTTTTTAATGGGTTATTATTTTTATCCAAAGTTCCATTTTCAATCGACTTGATTTCGTCATGAATTGAAATTAAAGCATCACAGAAACGATCTAATTCTGCTTTGTCTTCACTTTCGGTAGGTTCAATCATAATCGTACCCGGAACAGGGAAACTCATGGTAGGAGCGTGAAATCCATAATCAATTAAACGTTTCGCCACATCTTCTGCTTCAATTCCGGCAGTCGCTTTGAAAGGACGTAAATCGATGATGAATTCATGGGCACAGGTTCCATTTTTTCCTGTATATAAAATAGGATATAATTTTTCAAGTCTCGCTTTCATGTAGTTTGCATTTAAAATCGCATAAGCAGTGGCTAATTCTAAACCAGCAGCTCCTAACATTTTAATATAAGCGTAACTAATTAATAAAATACTTGCAGATCCCCAAGGTGCCGCGCTCACTGCGTTCGCGCCATTCCCATGAAATGCATGACCTGGAAGGAAAGGAGCTAATTTATCATTCACACAAATAGGGCCCATGCCAGGTCCACCACCACCGTGTGGAATGGCGAATGTTTTATGTAAGTTTAAATGACATACATCTGCCCCAATATTACCTGGACTCGTTAAACCCACTTGAGCATTCATATTGGCACCATCCATATACACTAATCCACCTAAATCGTGAATCATTTGACAGATGTCAATTATGGTTTCTTCAAACACACCATGTGTGGAAGGGTAGGTTACCATCAATCCACCTAAATTATCTTTATATTGTAAAGCTTTTGCTTTTAGATCCGTCATATCAATATTTCCTGCTGCATCACAAGCCACTACGACTACTTTAAATCCAGCCATCACCGCACTAGCAGGATTGGTTCCATGTGCACTAATTGGAATTAATACAATATTACGATGTGCTTGTTGGTGATGTTGATGGTACGCTCTGATTGTTAATAATCCAGCGTATTCACCTTGCGCCCCACTATTAGGCTGCAAACTACAAGCAGTAAAGCCAGTAGTTTCACATAAATAAGCGCTTAATTCTTTTGCAATTTCTTGGTAACCCAATGTTTGATGACTAGGTGCAAAAGGATGCATGGTGCTAAATCCTGGCCAACTTACTGGAATCATTTCGGTGGCTGCATTTAATTTCATAGTGCAACTTCCTAAGCTAATCATACTGGTATTTAAAGACAAATCTTTGTTCTCTAATTGTTTGATATAACGCATCATTTGTGTTTCACTATGATGTGAATTAAACACTGGATGTGTTAAGTAGGATGAAGTACGTATTAATGTGGCAGGAACTTGAGGAGTATTTGCTATAGGAGCTCCATTTGCTTTTTTGTTCGTAAGAGATTCAAATAAAGAAACGATTTCTGTAATTTGAGGAGCAGATGTTGTTTCATCTATAGTAATACTAATAGAGCCATCTGCAAAATAATTAAAATTAATGTCTTGCGCTTCTGCATTCTTTTTAACTGCAGCTGCATCTATTCCGCTCAAATGTAAAGTATCAAAATAAGATGTATTCGCCGATGTAATGCCTAATGATTTTAATTGAGCTTCTAATAATTGCGCAAACCCATGAATGCGAGTCGCAATTTTTTTCAAACCTTGTGGACCATGATATACGGCATACATCACCGCCATATTAGCAAGTAAAGCTTGTGCAGTACAAATATTTGAAGTGGCTTTTTCACGTTTGATATGTTGCTCACGTGTTTGCAATGCCATTCTTAAAGCACGATTACCTTGTGCATCCACGCTCACTCCAATTAAACGACCAGGCATGCCTCTTTTAAATTCATCTTTAGTAGCAAAGTAAGCTGCATGCGGTCCGCCAAATCCCATAGGAACACCAAAGCGTTGGGTATTTCCAACAGCTACATCAGCATTTAATTCTGCAGGGCTTTTTAATAAAGTAAGTGCTAAAATATCAGCTACTAAAATAACCAAACCGCCCGCGCTATGAACTTTATCAATGAAAGCTGAATAGTCATGAATATTTCCTTTGCTGTTGGGGTATTGTAAAATGGCGCCAAAAAATTGACCATCTATAGTTGCTTTTTGAAAATCACCTTCTACTAATTGTATTCCGATAGGTTCTGCTCTAGTGGCTAATACATCTTTGGTTTGTGTAAAAATAGCTTCATCTACAAACAATTTTGGTTGTGTAGTTTGCTCTGATTTATTCACGTGATTAAAGATCATTGCCATCGCTTCCGCAGCTGCAGTGGCTTCATCTAATAAAGAAGCGTTTGAAATAGCCATTCCTGTTAAGTCGGCAACCATGGTTTGAAAGTTCAATAAACTTTCTAAACGACCTTGCGCGATCTCTGCTTGGTAAGGAGTGTATTGAGTATACCAACCTGGGTTTTCAAAAATATTACGCAATATCACACTTGGAGTGATGGTGCCATAATAACCTTGACCAATAAAATTTTTCGCAACAATATTTTTTTGTGCAATCTGTTGTAAGGATTGTAATAATTCAAACTCACTTAATCCTGCTGGAATATTCATTGTTTTTTTAGAACGAATAATAGCAGGGACTGTTTTATCAATTAATTCGTCTACGGAAGAAAGGCCAATAGTGGCTAACATTTTTTCCGTTTCTTCACTGCTAGGTCCAATGTGTCTTTTGATAAATTCAGCTCCGTTTTGATTCAATGCTAACATATAAAAGGGTATTTAAAAATTGCCACAAATATACGTCATTAAACGGGTGCTTCTCGGGTTGAATTAGAATGGTGGGGAAAGCTTGTGGATGAATGTGAAAAGGTTTACTTTTGGGGTCATATATGGAACCATCAATTGAACAATTATACGAAGCGCCCACCCCTGAAAAGCTTAAAAAGCTTCAATATTATCTTAAAAAGGGGGATCCGCGTAAAATAATGAAGCAATTGCCCGATTTGCATGAGGCGGCTTTTGAAAAGATCAATTGTCTAGATTGTGCCAGATGCTGTAAGAATTATTCTCCAAGGTTTAAAACCCCAGATATCAAAAGAATCAGTAAGTACTTAGGCTTAAAAGAAAGCGTATTTATTGATACTTATTTGGCATTGGATAAAGAAGGGGACTATGTAGTGAAGCAAAATCCATGTCCTTTTTTAGGGGCAGACAATGCTTGTAGTATTTATGACCAACGCCCATCGGATTGTCAACGTTTTCCTTATACCGATGAAGATGTTTTTTATAAAAGACCTGCAGTGACTTTGAAAAACGCAGAATTTTGTCCTGCAGTTCATTCCGTCATGAATGACTTGTTAGCAAAATAAAATCTTAGTATTCCATTTTCTTTAGCGCGGGTGCTTTGAACCAAGTCACCGCTACCACTAGTATTGTCATAGCGCCACCAAATACCACCGAAGGGATGACTCCCATGGCTTTCGCGGCCACTCCACTTTCAAATTGACCCAATTCATTACTGCTATTAATAAACATGGAATTAACGCTCATCACTCTACCTCGCATATGATCGGGAGTTTTTAATTGTACAATAGTGCCTCTTACTATCATACTAAATCCATCTAATATTCCACTGAGCAGAAGCATTACAAATGAAAGCCAAAATATTTTAGAGAGGGCGAATATGATAATGCAAATTCCAAAACCTGCAACAGCTATTAATAATTTTTTTCCTTGACCTCGATGTGCTGGGAAAATAGTCACAAAAAAAATAATAATGATAGCACCAATGTCTGATGCCGCATTGAGCCAGCCAAAACCAATAGGTCCTGCTTTTAAAATATCTCTTGCAAAAACGGGTATCATAGCCACGGCACCTCCAAATAAAACGGCAAATAAATCCAATGACAAAGCACCTAATACTTCTTTGGAATTAAAAACAAAACGAAGACCTTCCTTCACACTTTCTAAAGGTTTTAGATCATTGCTAACTTGCGCATGGGGTGGTTTGGGACTCATTAAGGACATATAAAAATATCCAATTGTCACTAATACGATCACCACAATTAAGGAACCGGTATGTCCAAAACCTGCAATGATAAAACCCACTATGGCATGACCTAAGACAGAGGCGCTTAACCAAATTCCTTGACTCCAAGTAGTGGCATTTTGTAATAAATTTTTAGGAACAATACAACCCACAATAGTGCCAAAACTTGGTCCGGTAAAGGATCTTATAATACCCGTACAAAATACCATGAAATAAATTACAATGGCGATTTGTAATTGGCTTAATTTTTCGGAGCCTATTTTGGTAGACAGTATAAGTAGCACCAATGCGCATATCCAATAAAGTGCAACCCCTCTTAAGAGTAGTTTTCTTTTTTCGCTTTTATCAATCACATGTCCTGCATACAAGGCTAAGGAAACGGCCGGTATTACTTCTGACAATCCAATTAATCCTATGGCAAAAGGCTCGTTGGTAAGTTCATAAATCCACCAACCTACTAATGTACCCATCATTCTTAGTCCCATGATAAATAAAAAACGACCTATCATTAAGTGGCGAAACTCGGTAATGCGAAGGGCGCCAAGAGGGTCACTTGTTTTTTGAAGGGTACTTTCCATGGTATTAAGGTAATGTAAAATAATGTTGTCCCGGAGCTAAATCACCTTCTAATGCGTCTGTGATCACTTTTAAATGCGCTGGATTATGAATAAAATCGGCATTACTAGCATCCACAAAAATGGTGGTGATTTGATGTTGCTTAATATAACTTGTGTAAGTTTCTTGCAGTTTTAATAAATATTCATCTGGGATCGTTTGCTCATATTCCCTATTTCTCTTTTTAATATTACTTTGAAGTTTAGTCACAGGAGCATGTAAGTAAATGAGAATGTCAGGAGTCGTTAATTGCTGAAAAAAAACATCAAATAATTTTTGATACAATCTAAATTCCTCCTCGGGCAAATTGACTTTTGCAAACAACAAACATTTAGTGAAAATATAATCGGATATCGTTACAGATTGGAATAAATCAGTGGCCTGAATTTTTTCTTGTTGTTGTTTAAAACGCTCCGCTAAAAAAAATAATTCCAATGGGAAAGCATATTGCTGGGGGTTCTCATAAAATTTAGTCAAAAAGGGATTTTCAGCAAATTCCTCCAACATTAATTTTGCGTTATAATGTTGTGATAATAGGTTTGACAAGGTGGTTTTTCCTGCTCCAATATTTCCTTCAATGGCAATGAAATGATGCTTCATGTATTCCGTGCTTCAATTTTTTCAAATATAGTAAGCAGGTAGCTTACTCCTCTGTTTTTTTATACACAAGGGATTTGTCTTCACAATCTTTCAACAATTGAGTTGTGGAGAGGCCTAAAACAGGGTGAATATAGTCGGGAGCAATTTCGACTAATGGAGTTAATACAAAGTTGCGTTGATGCATTCTTGGATGTGGGATAGAAAGTGGATCGATACTTACAATTTCATGGTTGAAATATATAATATCTATATCCATGGTGCGAGGTCCCCAAGTGATGTCTCTCTGCCTGCCCATGCTAGCTTCTATCTCAATGAGTTGTTGTAAAAGTGCCAAAGGGTTTAAATGAGTTTGAATAGTTATGGCTTGATTGTAAAAGGAAGGTTGTTCTTTCAATCCCCAGGCTTCTGTTTCGTAAATAGCTGATTTTTGTATGATGGTTCCTGCAAGCCTTTCGATTTGAGTCAAAGCAGTATGAATATTTGCCAATCGGTCGCCCATATTACCGCCTATCAATAGGTACACTTTGTTCATACAAGGATTATAAAAGTAGCTCAAATATCCATAATTTTACAGGGTTACCCTATTTTAAGACACAGTATTTTGGGGGAACTTCAAAATTTAATGTTACCTATCCATGAAAAGTTTTTTTAAGTCTTTTTTTGCAACACTTTTAGCTTTAGTCGTTTTTAGTTTTTTAGGCTTTTTTATTTTAGCAGGTATTGCTGCTGCATTTTCATCTGACGAAAAAACAACGATTAAACAAAATTCGGTATTAGTGATTGACGCTAGTGAATCTTTTCCTGAAAAAGGCAAGAATGATCCGTTTAGTGAATTATTAAGCAAGAAAAATGGCAAAATTCCAAACTTATCCGAACTTATTGGATTAATTCATTATGCTAAAAAAGATTCTACTATAAAAGGTATTTATATTAAGTGCTCTCAAAATCCAAATGGGTATGCTGCTACAGAAGAAATTAGAAAAGCAATCATTGATTTTAAAAAGTCTAAAAAATTTGTAATCGCTTATGGCGAAACCATCACTCAAAAAGGATATATGATGGGAAATGTAGCGGATCAAATTTATACACATCCTCAAGGTGGTTTAGAATGGAATGGGTTTAGTTATGAAACTATGTTTTTAAAAGGATTGTTGGATAAATTAGAAATTCAACCACAAGTTTTTTATGCGGGTAAATTTAAAAGTGCTACGGAGCCATTTAGATATACTCAAATGTCTGAAGCCAATAAATTACAAACTAGTGTTTGGTTGACTTCTATATATAATAGTTTTGTTCAAGGCACTGCTGACCAAAGAGGTTTGCAAGTAGATGCTTTAAAGGCAATTGCAGATGAAGGAAAAGTGCAAAGAGCTAGTGATGCATTACATTATAAATTAGTGGATGGTTTATTATATGATGATCAATTAAAAAAAATAATTAGTAAAAAAGTAAATCATTCCGAAAAAGGAGAAATTTCTTTTGTATCTGTAAATGAATACGCAGGGGCCGTTGCGCTAAGAGGTTCTGGTTCTGGAAAAATTGCTGTGGTGTATGCCGATGGAGATGTTGTCATGGGTAAAAATGAAAGAGAATCTATTGCAAGTGATGATTACCGAATTTTATTACAAAAAATTAGAAATGATAAATCCATTGATGCTGTTGTAATCAGAGTCAATTCTCCAGGAGGTAGTTCTTTGGCGAGTGATATTATATGGAGAGAAATTGATTTATTGAAAAAGGAAAAACCGGTGGTAGTGAGTATGGGAGATCTAGCAGCTTCTGGAGGTTATTACATTGCATGTGGTGCTGATTCCATTTTTGCGAATGCAAATACTATCACAGGATCTATTGGGGTGTTCTCCATTATTCCTAATGTCACTAATTTTATGAAAAATAAATTAGGAATCACTTTTGACAGAGTCAATACCGGAAAATATGCAGACGCGCCTTCGGCAACTAGACAATTAACAACCATCGAACAAAATTTCCTTCAATCTGGTGTAGATTCTGTGTATTATACTTTTAAATCACGTGTTGCTGCAGGTAGAAAAAAGAATATTGAATACATTGATTCTATTGCACAAGGTAGAGTTTGGACAGGGTCTGATGCTATTAAAGTAGGACTCGTGGATAAAATTGGAACCTTGGAAGATGCCATACAATCCGCTGCTAGAATGGCTCATGTGAAAGGGTATAGCTTAAAATCTTTCCCGGAAAGTAAATCCTTTATTGATGATTTTATAGAAGGGTATAAGAATGAAGTGAAAGTGAAGTCTATTCAACAAGAAATTGGTTTGGAACAATGGCAAATGTTGCAACAAATGAAATCCATCAAACAAATGATGGGACATACACAAGCTCGATTGCCTATCTTTGAGGTAAATCATCCATAAGGTATGTCATCCTATAGTCAATTAAAAGCCTTGTTCGCTATTACCAAGGCAAGTTTGAGGTCAACTTTTAGAAGTCCCTCTGCTGTCATTTTTAGTATTGCTTTTCCTTTAATATTTATACTTGTTTTTGGTTTTTTAAGCAGTGGTGGAAATATTAATGTGAATGTAGCCATGGAATCACATTCAGATACTTTGAATCCAGTTTATGCTGCGATTAAAAATATTTCAGGATTAAAATTTATACAAGGAGATAGCAATAAAATTCAAAGCGAACTTTCTAAAGGTCGTATCACTGCTCTCATTAGTATTAAAGCCACACAAAATCCAACAATTCCTTATAGCATTGACCTAGTAAGTTCGGAAGCGGCAAACCCGCAAAATGTTCAATTAGTCAAATCCATTTTGAATGCGGTCATTGGTAAAATTAATGCCATCAAATATGCTGGAGCGCCTACAATTGCGGTTGTCAATAACACTGTCACAAAAGTGCCAGGCAGAATTTATCGCACAATCGATTTTATATTACCTGGACAATTAGGATTTTCATTATTGAGTGCGGGTGTATTTGGAGTTGCTTTTTTATTCTTCAATTTAAGACAACAATTAGTCCTTAAACGTTTTTATGCTACGCCTATTCGTCGTTTATATATTATTTTGGGAGAGGCTTTAAGCAGAGTCATTTTTCAATTAATTACCGCTGTCATCATTATTGGCATTGGACATTTTGCATTTCACTTCACTTTAGTGCATGGTTGGATTACTTTTATCAATATTTTAGTATTGAGTTTCATTTCCCTCATCTTATTTATGGGTTTTGGTTTTATTGTGAGCGGGGCGGCTAAAAATGAAAGCACGATTCCTCCATTTGCCAACTTGTTTACCTTGCCTCAGTTTTTATTGGCAGGTACTTTTTTCTCTATTGAAAACTTTCCTACTTGGTTGCAGCCCATTTGTAATATTTTACCTTTAACGCATTTTAATAATGCCATGCGTAATATTTCATTTGAAGGAAATAGCTTAATAGACGCTTGGGGGGATATTTCTGTTTTATTTATTTGGATCATTGTTGTCTATGGCATTGCTTATAAAACCTTTAAATGGGAATAATGAAACTTGTCAAATTATTTTTTATCAGTGTGTTGGTGTTAGCTTCAATCATTACGGCTATCTCCACTTTATTTCCTTCTACTGTAGTAGTGTCAAGAGCGATTGAGGTAAATGCACAATCAGATAAAATAGCATACTATGTTGCCGATTTAAACCATTGGAATGAATGGATGACTGAGTGGAAAGAAAATAAAGTCGTTTTTCAAAATGACACTGCTTACATTGGAACACAAAAAATTCACATTGCTCAAAAAACAGATTCAAGCGTCCAATTTAATTGGATTGCTACCGGACAAGCACCTTATTTAGTAACTATAGAATGGTTGCCTTTACAAGAAGGCACTTATGTAGTGCATTGGTCCTTTGAACAACATGTAAAATGGTATCCTTGGGAAAAATTCCAAACCTTATTAAATGAAAAATTATTAGGGGGTAAGATGGAATTAGAATTACAGCATCTACAAGCGGCGATCCATTAGCCATTGTATATTTCGTTTCATTCCCTTCAATTTGGTTCTTAGAATAGGAGATTTTTTAAACCTTTCTTTGAAAGTGGTTTCCTCCATTTGCATCCAGTCGTTCTTACTTAGTTGCAATAATCCCTCCAATGGCTTGAAATGGGTTTCCTGGTGGGCTTTGCTAAATCGATTCCAAGGACAAACATCTTGACAAATATCGCAACCAAAAGCCCAGTTTTGCAAGGATGCATTTTCGGGCAACCCTTCCATCTTTTTTAATTCAATAGTGTAATAACTAATACAATGATTTCCTTGAATAGTTTTGTCAGGCAGAATGGCTTGTGTGGGACAAGCATCTATACATTTAGTACAAGTGCCACAATAATCTTGAGGAAGGGGGGAGTCGTATACTAATTCAATGTCCACAATTAAATTAGCAATGAAAAAAAAGGAGCCAGCTTGCGGACGAATTAAGTTTCCATTTTTTCCAATCCAACCGGCACCAGAAAGTTGTGCCCACGATCTTTCTAAAACTGGCGCTGAATCTACAAAACCACGACCTTCTATTTTTCCTATTTTTTGTCGCATCTCTTCTAAAAAAGAATGCATTTGATTTCTTATTACTTCGTGATAATCTTCACCCCAAGCATATTTTGCTATGTTGGGGACAGCATCCTGTGGGTTCTCTTTTTTTTGTATTTCAATATTGGAAGGAAAATAGTTTTTCAAAAAAGTGATCACCGATTTCGCACCAGGTACTAATTTTCTTGGATCAACTCTCATCTCAAAATGATTTTCCATATAGGTCATGTCACCTTGAAAACCTTTTTGAAGCCAAGCATCTAAACGTTTAGCATCTTGTGTTAATTCTTGTGCTTTAGCAATGCCACAATAATCAAATCCATATTGCCTCGCTAAGGATTTAATCCATAAAGTATTTACTTCTGGGCTCAATCTTCTAAATGCATTTGATGAAAAAATCGATGCGCAATAGGGGCGATTAAAACGCCAATATTAGTAATGAATACTACGCCACTAAATAAGGCGTAAAAAGAAGAAAATATTTTACCCCAAAAAGTTTCAATCGTTACAACAGGCCCCATACCTCCTAAAATCATGGAGGCATTATGTAATGAATCAATCCAACTCATAGGCCCTAAATATTTATATCCAAAAATACCAATTGCCAAACAAACTGATAATATGAGAATCGTCCATAAAAAGTTGGTGATGACTCTTTTGTAAAAAACTTTTTTTTCGGCAAGTGGCTCACTCTTGTGTTCATATATGGTTCTGAACAATTGAGGTCGTTTGGCATGCATCATAGTAAATCCTGTTTCATGTAAAATTAGCAGAAAAACCTTGTTGTAACTGACTTTAGTTCCGTTTTTATCAGTTTTTTAAGACATAATTACTGAATTAAAAGGGTGGATGCAAATTTGAGGTAAATAGGGTGTACTAAAACCGTTTTGTATGAATCTAAATCAATATACCATCAAGGCGCAAGAAGCGATCCAATCCGCTCAGCAGTTGGCTTATAATAACCAACATGCTGTCATTGATACCGCTCATTTATTAAAAGCCATATTATTAGAAAAGGATAGCCCTACTGAATTTTTATTAAAAAAAAATAATGTCAATCCGGCCTTAGTTTTACAAAAAACGGAAGATCAAATTAAAGTATTGGCGAAACAAACTACAGGAGAACCTGCAGGTAATTTAAGTAGAGATTTAAATGCAGTGTTATTAAAAGCAAGTGCTGCTCTAAAAATATTTGGGGATGAATTTATCACTGTTGAACATTTATTAATTGCAATGATGCAAGTGAATGATTCAGTCTCTAAAATTTTAAAAGATGCAGGGCTTACAGAAAAAGGATTGACGGCTGCCATCAAGGAATTAAGAAAAGGGGAGACGGTTCAATCCGCCACACAAGAAACTCAATTTCAATCGCTTTCTAAATATGCTAAAAATTTAAATGAGTTAGCTCATAAAGGAAAGTTAGATCCTGTGATTGGTCGTGACGAAGAAATTAGAAGAACCCTACATATTTTATCAAGACGTAGTAAAAATAATCCCATTTTAGTAGGAGAGCCTGGTGTAGGGAAGACGGCTATTGCTGAAGGGTTAGCTATGCGAATTGTGAATGGAGATGTTCCTGATAATTTAAAAAGTAAAATCATTTTTGCTTTGGATATGGGGCAATTAATTGCAGGTGCTAAATATAAAGGCGAGTTTGAAGAACGTTTAAAAGGAGTGGTGAAAGAAGTGGCAGACAGTGATGGTGAAATTATTTTATTTATTGATGAAATACATACTCTAGTGGGTGCTGGAGGGGGCGAAGGAGCTATGGATGCAGCGAATATTTTAAAACCAGCATTAGCAAGAGGAGAATTGAGAGCCATTGGCGCGACTACTTTAAATGAGTATCAAAAGTTTTTTGAAAAAGACAAAGCATTAGAACGTCGTTTCCAAAAGGTAATGATTGATGAACCTAGTAAAGAAGATGCGATTTCTATTTTAAGAGGATTGAAAGAAAGATATGAAACTCATCATCATGTTCGTATTAAAGATGAAGCCATTATTGCTGCGGTGGAACTTTCTACCCGATATATTACAGATCGTTTTTTACCCGACAAGGCAATTGATTTGATTGATGAAAGTGCAGCCAAGTTAAGATTAGAGATGAATTCAATGCCTGAAGAGTTAGATACTTTGATACGTCAAATAAGACAATTAGAGATTGAGAGAGAGGCTATTAAAAGAGAAAACAATCCGGAACAATTGAAAGCGTTGAATATTGAGATAAGTAATTTAATGGTGGAGCAAGATACTTTAAAAGCAAAATGGACAGAAGAGAAGGAATTGGTGGATAAAATTCAAAACGGGAAAGCGGATATTGAAAAATTAAAGCAGGAAGCTGAAGTGGCAGAACGTAACGGAGATTATGGCAAAGTCGCAGAAATAAGATATGGTAAAGTCAAAGAGCAGGAAAATAATTTAGTGGGATGGACGCAGCTGTTACATGAATTAGGAAGTCATGGAAAAAGATTGATGAAAGAAGAAGTGGATGCCGAAGATATTGCTGAAAATGTAGCAAAAGCAACAGGAATTCCTGTGAGCAAAATGATGCAATCGGAAAGGGAAAAATTATTGCATTTAGAAAATGAGTTACATCAACGAGTGATTGGCCAGGAAGAAGCCATCACTGCGGTGTCAGATGCTATCCGCAGAAGTAGAGCGGGTTTGCAAGATCCCAAAAAACCTATAGGATCTTTTATCTTTTTAGGAACCACCGGAGTAGGTAAAACCGAATTAGCAAAAGCCTTAGCGAATTATTTATTTGATGACGATGCGATGATGACTCGTATTGATATGAGCGAGTATCAAGAAAAACATTCCGTTTCACGATTAGTAGGAGCGCCTCCAGGATATGTGGGTTATGATGAAGGGGGTCAGTTGACCGAATCGGTAAGAAGAAAACCATATAGTGTGGTCTTATTAGATGAAATTGAAAAAGCTCATCCAGATGTATGGAATATATTATTACAAGTTTTGGATGACGGACATTTGACAGATAATAAAGGCAGAACCGTGAATTTTAAAAACACCATTATTATTATGACTAGTAATATTGGTAGCCATATTATTCAAGAAGCTTTTGAAGGAGTGACAGATAAAAATGTAGTCGAAAAAACAGAGCAATCTAAAGTGGAAGTCATGGCCTTATTAAAGCAAACCATTCGACCTGAATTTTTAAACAGAGTGGATGAAATTATTATGTTCTCTCCTTTGTTACAAAAACAAATGGCGGGTATTGTTAAAATTCAATTAAATAATCTCCGATTATTAGTGCAAAAAAATGGAATGCAAATTGAGTTTTCAGATTATTTAGTAGACTATTTAGCGGATCAAGGATTTGATATTCAATTAGGTGCTAGACCCTTAAAAAGGTTGATTCAAAAAATTGTAGTGAATGATTTGAGTAAAAAAATATTAAGTGGTGAAATTGATAAGACTAAAAAAGTGATTGTGGACATTTTTGACGGGGTTGTGGTCTTTAGGAATGAAGCTTAAAATCTTTATTAGTACTTGGTTAGTTTTACCCAAATTGAGTTAATCTAAAAAGCTTCAAGTACTCGTTTTGAAATATAAGCGAGTAACTGTATATTTGAGTAGATTATTCTATCAACGTTTTATATCTATTCATTTCGTATGGCAAATCCTAAAAAAGCGGCAGTCGGTTTTATTTTCATTACCATTTTAATTGACGTCATTGGTTTTGGAATTATAATTCCTGTATTTCCTCAACTTTTGCAGCATTTATTACATGTGACGGATCGTACCGATATCAGTTCTATTTCTAAGTATGCCATTGCAATGACTTTATTGTACGCTGGTATGCAATTTGTGTTTGCACCGGTATTGGGAAGTTTAAGCGATCATTATGGTCGTCGTCCCATTTTACTTTTTTCATTATTAGGATTTGGATTAGACTATATATTTTTAGCTTTCGCTCCTACTATAGGTTGGTTATTTGTAGGTCGCACTATTTCGGGAATCACCGGCGCTAGCTTTACCACAGCTGCTGCCTACATGGCCGATATTAGTGATGAAAAAAATCGAGCCCAAAATTTTGGAATGATAGGGGCCGCATTTGGAATTGGTTTTATCATTGGTCCAATGTTAGGAGGGCTCTTAGGTGAATACGGCGCGCGCATTCCTTTTTTAGTATCAGCAGGCTTAGCTTTAATTAATGCATTGTATGGTTATTTTGTATTACCTGAATCCTTAGATAAAGAGCATCGTCGGGCATTTGACTGGAAGAGAGCGAATCCGGTTGGATCTTTAATGAACTTAAAAAGATACCCTGCAGTTATAGGTTTAATTATTTCTTTAATTTTTATTTATTTAGCAGCGCATTCGGTACAAAGTAATTGGAGCTTTGCAAATATTACTAAGTTTGGATGGACGCCTAAAACTATTGGAATTTCTTTAGGCCTAGTGGGTCTTTTGGTGGGTTTAGTGCAAGGATTACTTATAAGGGTCGTGAATCCAAAATTAGGAAATGAAAAAAGTGTTTATATAGGAATTGCTTTATATGCCGTTGGGCTCACCTTATTTGCTTTTGCCACCCAAGGTTGGATGATGTTTGTGTTTTTGATTCCTTATTGTTTAGGGGGTATTTCTGGCCCCGCCTTACAAGCGCTTATTTCGGTGCATGTACCTAAAAATGAACAAGGAGAATTGCAAGGGTCTCTTACAGGTTTAAATAGCTTAACTACAATTATTGGCCCTCCAATTATGATTGGATTAACTTCTTATTTTTCTGTTAAAAATAGTCCTACTCATATTTATTTTCCAGGCGCAGCCTTTCTATTAGGTGCGTTTTTTATGCTTTGTAGTGCCGTGATTGCTTATTGGGTGTTAAAACATGACCCGACTCGTTCAAAGGCTTAGAATATTGGAATATAATGGGCATCTGTCGTTATATTTGTGGCCTAATATAACCGTTATTTATGACGCCATTGATGACACAATTAACCGAGACTGCTCAGTTCATTCAATCTAAAATTAAAGCCAGTGCAAAAACGGCTATTATCTTAGGAAGTGGGTTAGGCAATCTAGCGACTAAAATTCAAGTGGAATTTGAAATTCCTTATACTCAAATTCCTCATTTCCCAGTAAGTACTGTAGAGGGTCATAAAGGCCGATTAATATTAGGCACTTTAAATGATGTAAAAGTATGGGTGATGGAAGGACGATTTCATTTTTATGAAGGTTATTCTCCCGAACAAGTAGCTTATCCTGTGAGAGTTTTAAAATTATTAGGAGTGGATCAATTGATATTATCTAATGCCGCTGGTGGTGTACATCCCGATTACTTAGTGGGTGATTTGATGATCATCAAAGATCATATCAGTTTATTTTCCATCAATCCATTAATAGGTAAGAATGAATCTGCATTAGGCACTCGTTTTCCTGATATGAGTGAGCCATATGCACAGGAATTTATAGATAAAGCAAAAGCTATAGCTGATGCGCATCAAATCAAAGTTCATGAAGGTGTATATGTGGGCGTTACGGGCCCTACTTTTGAAACAAAGGCAGAATATAAATTAATTAAAGCGGTAGGCGGCGATGTTGTTGGCATGAGTACCGTGCAAGAAAATATTGCAGCTATTCACTGTGGCATGAAAGTATTTGCAATTAGTGTGGTGACCGATTTAGGTATTCGCGAAGATAACAATGTGATTACGCATCAGGAAGTATTAGAAGCCGCCAATGCTGCTGAACCTAAATTAACTTTAATCATTAGCGATTTAGTCAAACAAATTTCCTAACGCAATGCGTCTATCCTCGATACATCGATTTTTCTTTTTCGGATTTTTAAGTTTGATCTTATCTAATAAGATGCAAGCGCAAAAAATGATGGGGAATATGGGGAATGTGGGGAATATGGGATCTATGATGGGACGTGGTAGCGGTATAGTTGGGAATGGAAGTGCTGGGAAAGGAACTAAAAATGATTCATTACAAAGAAGAGATCAGTATGCAGATTCAATCACTATTTTTTATAAGTATTACAACAACAATGATGCCCATTCTTTAGATACGAGCATCAATGATTTTTTTGTTCATTACCCTATTCCCTATACAAGTTATAGTTTAGGAAATTTAGGAGCAGCTTCTAAGTCTTATCTTACAAATTCTATTTCTCATGCAGGATTGGATTATGGATTCCATGCCTATGATACTTATAATTATACATTAGCTGAAACGCCTTTTTATCAAACTACAAGACCCTATACCGAATTGGGCTATTTATTGGGGGGCAAAGGAGAACAATTAATTGAAATCAAGCATACGCAAAACAAGCAAAAGCAATTAAATTTTTCTTTTGATTATCGATTTAGTAATGCGCCAGGTAATGTAAAAAATCAAAGCGCGAATGCGAATAATATGCGCATCACAATGCATTTTCAATCCAAACGAAAGCAACATGAAACTTTTTTAGTCATGTTGTCTAATAAAATTGGTTCTTCTGAAAATGGAGGATTAATCAATGGCGCTTTATTGGATAGTTTGTCTTTAAATAATCCCTATGAATTAGATACCCGATTGGGAGTGAGCGGACTGTCTTTTAAAAATCCATTTAACACAAGTATTACAACTGGGTCAACCTATAAGGATAACACATTGTTGTGGAAGCAAACTTATGATATTGGTCAAAAGGATTCTATTGTGAAAGATACTGTCACTACCTATATGTTTTATCCTCGTTTACGTTTTCAAAGCGAACTAAAATACACGAGTAGCCAATTTTTATTTGCAGACAACAAGCCCGACTCATTAAGGTATCAGCAATACTTTGGTTATACCTTAAAGCCAGGTACAGAAATGTTGTTGCAAGACACTTGGAACAAATTGTCGGAGGAATTTAGTTTGGTCAGTTTTCCTGAAAAAACAAATAGTAACCAATATTTACAATTAGGAGGGGGCTATCAAACTTATCATGTAAGTTTTATCAATAAACCTAGTTGGTCGAATTATGATTTATATGCTTTTGGAGTGTATAAAAATAAAACAAAGAATCAATTATGGGATATGTTGGCTGCTGGGAAATTATTTTTGAATGGATTTTATTCGGGAGATTATGAAGCACAAGTGTATTTATCAAGAATATTAAATGATAAAGGCAATTATATTAAGTTGGCTTTCCAAAATTTTAACAGAACCCCTTCGGCTAATTTATTAGGCTATACTCAATTTCCCATCAAGACTTTACCAGGCATTACTAAAGAAAATACGATTGATATGATGGGAGTGCTGGGCAATCAAAGAAAGGAGTGGAGATTGCAAGTGAATTATCAGCTAATTAATAACTATAATTATTTTACGAGTGGCTATCAACCTATTTCTTATTCAGGGGCGATTAATTATTTGCGCTTCCAAACCGAAAATAAAGTGGCTTTAAGTACTCATTGGAATTGGTACAACCAGTTGAATGTGCAATTAGTGGATCAAAATGGTCCTATACATGTGCCATTAGTACTAACTAGACAACGTATTGCTTTTGAAGGCAATTTTTATAAAAATTTAAACCTGTCCACTGGGTTGGAATTTATTTATCACACTGATTATAAAGCAGATATGTATATGCCATTTACGGGGCAGTTTTATACTCAAAACGATTTCAC
>CANBSH010000009.1 GCA_947372105.1 Chitinophagaceae bacterium | reverse complement strand
TACTACTACTCCTAAAAAGCCAAACTCAGCGTTACGTAAAGTAGCGAAAGTGCGTTTGACTAATAAGATTGAAGTTATTGCCTATATTCCAGGTGAAGGTCACAACTTACAAGAGCACAGTATCGTTTTAATCCGTGGTGGTCGTGTTAAGGATTTGCCAGGGGTACGTTACCATATTGTTCGTGGTAGTTTGGATACTGCAGGGGTGAAAGATCGTAAGCAGTCTCGTTCTAAATACGGTACAAAAAAGGAAAAAGCAAAGAAATAACAACTAACAACTAATTATACTTAGACATGCGTAAAGCACAACCTAAAAAGATTCCATTAGCACCAGATCCTCGTTTCAGCGATGTTTCAGTGACTCGTTTTATTAACAACATCATGTTGGACGGTAAAAAAACTACAGCTTACAAAATATTTTATGATGCATTAGACAAAGTGAGCAAATTCACTGGCGAAGATGGATATGAAATGTGGAAGAGAGCAGTAGTGAATGTAACTCCAGCGGTAGAAGTTCGTAGCCGTCGTATTGGTGGTGCTACTTTCCAAATCCCTGCTGAAGTTCGTGCTGATCGTAAAATTTCTTTAAGCATGAAATGGTTAGTACGTTTTAGCCGTGAGCGTAATGGTAAAACAATGGCTGACAAATTAGCGAATGAAATCATCGCAGCTACAAAAGGTGAAGGTGGTGCATTCAAGAAAAAAGAAGATACACACCGTATGGCTGAAGCCAACAAGGCTTTCTCTCACTTTAAAGTGTAAGCCCGTTCTTTGGGACACGGTCCAATATAACTACAAAAGAAACCCTAGCTTCGGCTGGGGTTTTTTTATGCCCCGGAAGGAATGTCTAATAGTTTGTTGAAAAATATTTCGAGAATGAGGCTTTCAATTACTAATATCATTAACTTTGCGCCTCGGAAAAATATGCTTTTTAGGAAGCAATTTTTCGGTGTATTAAAAAAATAAACAACCCTAATATGGCGGATTTAAAACTACAAAGAAACTTTGGTATTGCTGCGCACATTGATGCCGGTAAAACAACTACCACGGAACGTATCTTACGTTATACTGGTATGATTCACAAAATTGGTGAAGTACATGATGGTGCTGCAACTACCGATTGGATGGAACAAGAAAAAGAAAGAGGTATTACTATTACTTCTGCAGCGGTAAGTTGTCAATGGCAATTCCCTACCACTTTGGGTAAAAAAGATGCTAATACAAAAGATTATTATTTCAACATTATCGATACTCCAGGTCACGTGGATTTTACCGTTGAGGTAGAACGTTCTATGCGTGTATTGGATGGTTTGATCGCTTTGTTTTCTGCAGTAGATGGTGTAGAGCCACAATCAGAAACAGTTTGGCGTCAAGCAAATCGTTATAAAGTTCCTCGTATTGGATTCGTAAATAAAATGGATCGTGCGGGTGCCGACTTTTTAATGGTTGTAACACAAGTAAGAGAAATGTTAGGCGCGAAAGCGGTTCCATTACAATTACCTATTGGTGCTGAAGATGGATTTAAAGGGGTAGTGGATTTAATTAAAATGAAAGGAATTATTTGGGATGATGCTACAGAAGGTATGACTTATGTAGAAACTCCTATTCCTGATGATATGAAAGAAGATGTGGATTATTGGAGAGCTCAATTAATTGAAGCCGTTGCTGAATACGATGATAAATTAATGGAAAAATTCTTTGAAAATCCAGATACCATTTCTGAAGATGAAGTGCATGAAGCCATTCGTAAAGCTTGTATCGATTTAAGTATCGTTCCAATGATGTGCGGATCTTCTTTCAAAAATAAAGGAGTACAAACTGCACTTGATGCGGTATGTCGTTATTTGCCTTCTCCAGTAGATGTAGATGATACAGAAGGAACAGATCCTGATACAGGAGAAAAAGTTTACCGTAAACCAAATGCAAAAGAACCATTTGCTGCATTGGCATTTAAAATCATGACCGATCCATTCGTGGGACGTTTAGCGTTCTTCAGATGTTATTCTGGTCACTTAGATGCAGGTTCTTATGTAAGAAATGTACGTAGTGGTAAAAACGAACGTATTTCTCGTATCATGAAAATGTTTGCGAACAAACAAAACCCAATCGATTTTATCGAAGCAGGTGATATCGCAGCAGCAGTTGGATTTAAAGAAATTAAAACAGGAGATACATTATGTGATGAGAATCACTTAATCGTTCTTGAAAATATGTTTATTCCAGAACCCGTTATCTCTGTAGCAGTAGAGCCTAAAACTCAAGCTGACGTTGATAAAATGGGTATGGCGATTGCTAAGTTAGTAGAGGAAGATCCTACTTTAAGAGTAAGAACAGATGAAGATACAGGTCAAACTATCTTATCTGGTATGGGTGAATTACACTTAGAAATTATCGTGGATCGTATGCGTCGCGAATTCAAAGTGGAAATCAACCAAGGTAATCCTCAGGTAGCTTACAAAGAAGCATTTGGTATTACTTTCGAACACCGTGAAGTGTTGAAAAAACAATCTGGTGGTCGTGGTAAATTTGCCGATATCCAATTCTCTATTGGACCTGCTGATGCAGAATGGTTAGCTGCAAATCCTGATAAAAAGGCATATCAATTCCAAAACGATTTATTTGGTGGATCTATTCCTAAGGAATTTGTACCTGCTATTTCAAAAGGTTTTGAATCTGCAATGACAACAGGGGTGTTAGCTGGTTATCCTGTAAACAATATGAAGATTAGAGTATATGATGGTAGTTACCATGATGTGGATTCTGATGCAATGTCTTTTGAATTATGTGCTAAAGCTGGTTTCAGAAATGCAGGTAAAAAAGCAAAACCAACATTGTTAGAGCCCATCATGAAAGTAGAAGTAGTCACTCCAGATCAATATATGGGAGATGTAACAGGTGACTTAAACCGTCGTCGTGGTATGTTAGAAGGGATGGATAGCCGTGGTAACTTACAAGTTATCAAAGCTAAAGTACCTTTGAGCGAGATGTTTGGTTATGTTACTCAATTACGTTCTTTAAGTTCTGGTCGTGCGACTTCCACTATGGAATTTAGTCACTACAACCCAGCTCCAAATAATATTGCGGAGGAAGTAATGGCAAAAAACAAAGGAAAAATCAAAGACGACGAATAGTTTTACGACTATTTTACAATATCAAAAGGGCCTTTGGGCCCTTTTGACGTTTTAGGGGGTCAGGGGGGAAATAAAGGATTGATTTACAGTTAATTATTGCGTAGGAGGGCAGGTTTCAAAGTTTTTTGAAAATATTTGAAAAAAAGCAACCTATTTCTTGAATGTTATGTATTAACGCCTTACCTTTGCAACCCCAAGATAATTTGGGTAATGTAAGCTATGTCTCAAAGAATTAGAATAAAATTACAATCTTACGATCACAACTTAGTAGATAAGTCTGCTGAAAAAATCGTAAAAACTGTACGCAGCACAGGTGCCGTAGTAACTGGACCTATCCCTTTACCTACACACAAACGCATCTTTACTGTGTTACGTTCTCCGCACGCTAACAAGAAAAGTCGTGAGCAGTTCCAATTAGCAACGCACAAGCGTTTATTGGATATCTACACTTCTTCTTCTAAAACAGTGGACGCCCTAAGTAAGTTAGACTTACCATCAGGTGTTGAAGTGGAGATCAAAGCATAAAAGTATTTATAAATACCATCTCCCAATCCTGAACATTATGCGTCAGTTGAAAAAGGAGCGCTGGTTGAATATAAGTAAAATATAAACAGGCCCTTCGAGGTTTGTTTACTTCCGGTACTTCCCCTTCCCGATTTCAAACATCGGGGAAACTCAGGAAAAGGTCGGCAGCAAACAGGGATTGAATCCGAGCTACTTTAAAATAGTAGCATCATCATCGGATGTCCTCAGAACCAAACGCGGGGCATAAACCGCAAAACAGATGAAAGGTATTATTGGAAAAAAAATTGGCATGACTAGCATCTTCGGCCAAGATGGAAAGCAAATCGCTTGTACCATTATCGAAGCTGGTCCTTGCACTGTGACTCAGGTTAAGACACCAGAGACAGATGGCTACAGCGCCGTGCAGTTAGCATTAGGCGACAAAAAAGAAAAACATTCTACAAAGTCTGAAATCAATCACTACGCTAAAGCACAGACTGCTCCAAAACGTTTTGTAAAAGAATTCCGCAACTACTCTCTTGAAAAAGCATTGGGTGAATCAGTAACCCTTGACATCTTTGAAGAAGGAGATGATGTTGAAGTTGTAGGCACTACAAAAGGTAAAGGATTCCAAGGTGTTGTTAAACGTCATGGATTTAGCGGGGTGGGTGAAGCAACGCATGGTCAACATGATCGTTCTCGTGCACCAGGTTCTATTGGAGGATCTTCTTATCCTGCAAGAGTATTCAAAGGTATGCGTATGGCTGGCCGTATGGGTACTGATCGCGTTAAAACAAAGGGCTTGAAAGTATTAAAGTTATTCCCTGAAAAAAATTATATATTAATCAGTGGTTCTGTACCTGGTAACAATGGTTCAATTGTTTTAATTCAAAAGTAATCACCACTTAATCGACAATCATGCAATTAGAAGTATTAAATATAAAAGGCGCCAAAACTGGAAGAAAGGTTGAATTACCTGCAGAAATTTTTGGAGCAACTCCCAACGACCACGTTATTTACTTGGCCGTTAAACAATATTTAGCAGCTCGCCGTTCTGGTACGCACAAGGTTAAAACTCGTGCTGAAGTACAAGGGGCTAGCCGTAAATTACACAAACAAAAAGGTACTGGTGGAGCTCGTAAGGGTAATATCCGTAACCCTTTATATAAAGGTGGTGGTACTATTTTTGGACCAAAACCGCACGCTTATGATTTCAAATTAAATCGTAAAGTAAAAGATCTTGCAAAAATTTCTGCATTATCTCACAAAGCAATTGACAACGCAATCTTAGTATTGGAAGACATTTTATTAGCTTCTCCTAAAACAAAGGAAATAGCGACTATTATGAGTCAATTAAACTTAGAGAACAAAAAAGCATTAGTGATTTTGCCAGAATACAATGACAATGTTTATTTAAGTACACGTAATATTCCTAACGTAGCAAGTACTTTATTAGCTGATATTAATACCTACGACATTATGAATGCGGATGTATTAGTAATCACTGAAAGCGCTGCTAAAATTTTTAACGAAGAAGAAGCTGTTGCGTAGTTCTTTTTAAAAACTGACAATCATGAAATTAACAGAAATATTAATCAAGCCGATCCTTACTGAGAAAGCAAATGCTCAACAAGAAAAATTGAGAAGATATGCATTCAAAGTAAATCGCAGAGCTAACAAATTAGAAATCAAAACTGCTATTGAGCAATTCTACGGCGTAAACGTTTTAGAAGTGAACACATTAGTAGTTCCTGGTAAAAATAAAACTCGTTCTACTAAAGCTGGAATTATCTCTGGTGTAAAATCTGGATATAAAAAAGCATTAGTAACTGTTGCGGAAGGTGAAACCATTGACCTATACGCAAGCATTTAATAACAATCATTATAGCTGGCGAAGCTGAAAATTTCGCGACTTTAAAAAAGTAAAAAAAACAAAATGGCATTAAGAAAGTACAAACCGATTACAGCAGGAACCCGATGGAGAATTGGGAATGCCTATGCTGAAATCACCACTAACCAACCTGAAAAGAGTTTGTTAGAACCCCAAAAGAAAACTGCAGGACGTAACTTCCAAGGTCGTCGTGCAATGCGTTATATGGGTGGTGGTCACAGACAACATTATCGTATTATCGATTTCAAAAGAAACAAAAAAGAAATGGATGCCAAAGTGGTATCTATTGAATACGATCCAAACCGTACCGCATTTATCGCTTTAGTACAATATACTGATGGCGAAAAAAGATATATCATTTGCCCACAAGGATTACAAGTAGGAGCTACAGTATGTTCTGGGGAAAACGCTGTTCCAGAAATTGGAAACGCTTTACCTATGAAGAGTATGCCTTTAGGTACCAACGTTCACAATATCGAAATGCAACCTGGTCAAGGTGGTAAATTGGTAAGAAGTGCTGGTACTTCCGCTCAATTAGCGAATAAGGAAGAAAACTACGCTGTATTAAAAATGCCTTCTGGTGAATTAAGAAAATTATTGATTAACTGTTATGCTACTGTAGGTGTGGTTTCTAATAGCGACCATAACTTAGAAACAGCTGGTAAAGCAGGTAGAAATCGTTGGAAAGGTGTTCGTCCACGCGTAAGAGGTGTTGCGATGAACCCGGTAGATCACCCGATGGGTGGTGGTGAAGGTAGAGCGTCTGGTGGTCATCCAAGAAGCAGAACTGGTAAGTATGCTAAAGGAGAAAAAACTAGAACAAGAGGAAAGGGTAGCGATAAGTTAATTATCCAACGCCGCGATGGTAAAAAATTGACAAAATAATTAATTACACAATTTAACTCATAACTATGGGTCGTTCGATTAAAAAAGGTCCTTATATAGATCATAACCTTGAAGTAAAAGTAGAGGGTATGAATGGAGGCAAAACTAAGAAAGCAGTAATCAAAACTTGGAGTCGTCGTAGTACGATTTCTCCAGAATTTGTAGGACATACTTTCGCAGTTCATAATGGAAATAAATTTATCCCTGTGTATGTTACCGAATTTATGGTAGGACACAAATTGGGTGAATTTTCTCCAACAAGAAACTTCAGAGGACACGCTGGAACTAAGAAATAAACAAGTAGTAATAAACACATTAAGAAATGGAAGCAGTAGCTAAACTAAACAATTACCCCACAGGCCCTCGCAAGATGCGTTTGATTGCAGACGTTATCCGTGGAATGGAAGTGGAAAAGGCATTGGCAATTTTGGAATTCCATCCTCAACACAATGCGGTTCCTTTGGCTAAGTTGTTGAAGAGTGCCATCAATAACTGGGAACAAAAAAACAGCGGTGCAAGTGCAGCTGATAGCAACTTAGTCGTAAAAACTGTTTTTGTTGACGGTGGTCGTACTTTAAAACGTATGCGCCCAGCTCCACAAGGACGTGGTTACAGAGTTCGTAAGCGTAGCAATCACGTAACGTTGATCGTAGACACAAAATCAGATTTAAAAAATTAATATACAACCATCACTATGGGTCAGAAAGCAAATCCAATTGGTAACAGGTTAGGCATCATCCGCGGATGGGAAAGTAACTGGTATGGTAATAAAAAAGATTACGCAACTAAGTTAATCGAAGACCAAAAAATCCGTAAATATTTAATGGCGCGTATCAATAAAGGCGGTATCGCTCGTATTGTTATCGAACGTACATTAGGTAAGTTGATCATTACTATTCATACCTCTAAGCCAGGTATCATCATCGGAAAAGGTGGTGGAGAAGTAGACCGTATCAAAGAAGAATTAAAAAAATTAACCGGCAAGGATGATGTTCAAATCAACATCCTAGAAATTCGTCGTCCAGAATTAGATGCAACAATTGTTGCTGATACTATTGCACGTCAAATTGAAAACCGTATCAACTACAAGCGTGCTATTAAAATGGCGATTGCTTCTACCTTAAGAATGGGTGCAGAAGGAATCAAAGTAAAAGTAGGCGGTCGTATTGGTGGAGCGGAAATTGCACGTAGCGAAGAAATCAAACAAGGAAGAGTTCCATTACATACTTTCAGAATGGATATCGATTATGCAAACGTATTTGCTTTAACAGTATACGGTAAAATTGGTATCAAGGTTTGGATTTGTAAAGGGGAAGTTTTAGGAAAGCGTGAATTAAATCCAAATTTCGTAGGTGGTAAAGAAGGTGGTGAAAGAGCAGATCGCGGAGATCGTCGTGACGACCGTGGATTTGATCGTGGAAATGATCGTCGTCCAGGTGGTGGAGGCGGCGGTGCTAGAAAAAGATAACAACGGATTTCATAAGACAACTATTTAAATAAGAGATTAACAATAACAATATGTTACAGCCAAAAAGAAGTAAACATAGAAAACAACAGAAAGGACGTATTCGCGAAGTAGCGAAGCGTGGAACTTCTATTGCATTTGGTTCTTTTGCATTAAAATCATTAGATCCCATTTGGTTAACCAACAGACAATTAGAATCTGCTCGTCAAGCCATGACACGTGCAATGAAAAGAGAAGGTAATGTTTGGATTCGTGTTTTCCCAGATAAAATTATTACTCGTAAGCCTGCAGAGGTGAGAATGGGTAAAGGTAAAGGTAACCCTGAATTCTGGGCTGCTGTGGTAGAACCAGGACGTATCATCTTCGAAATTGATGGTGTTACTCCAGAGGTAGCGAAAGAAGCGATGGGATTAGCCGCTCAAAAATTACCCATCAGAACTAAATTCGTAACAAGAAGAGACTTGTAATTAATTTAAGAGTAAACAAATAAAAGATTTTGCTATGGCAAACAAAAAATACGATTTCAATAAAGGCTTAAAGGATTCAAGCGTTGTAGACTTAAAAGCTCGCATCGACGAAGATCAATTAAGACTTAAAAAACTTGAGTTCGCTCATGCTATTTCTCCCTTAGAGAATCCAATGAGTATTCGTGGACTTAGAAAAGACATTGCCCGTTTAAAAACGGAATTAAAGAAAAAAGAGTTAGGTATCTAATTTAAACATCAGATAAGCTAACCAAAAATTGATAAACAATGGTAGAAAGAAATTTACGTAAAATGAGAATCGGTGTTGTCACTAGCGACAAAATGGATAAAACCATTACCGTTGCTGTGGAAAGAAAAGTAAAGCACCCAATCTATGGAAAGTTCGTGAAAAAAACAACTAAGTTCCATGCGCATGATGAAAAACAAGAATGCGGAATTGGTGACGTTGTTAAAATCATGGAAACACGTCCATTAAGTAAAACAAAACGTTGGAGATTAGTAGAAGTCGTTGAAAAAGCGAAATAAACTAAACCCACAATAGTAATAAACAGTATTCACCCGACCTGTAACAAGGAAGGAAAAAGCTTAAAGCTAAAATAAAATGATTCAGCAAGAAAGTAGGCTCAATGTAGCTGATAATAGCGGCGCCAAAGAAGTACTTTGTATCAAAGTATTAGGAAATAGCGGGCAAGATTATGCAAAAATCGGTGACAAAATTGTTGTTACTGTAAAAGATGCAATCCCTGCTGGCGGTATTAAAAAAGGTACCGTTTCTAAAGCAGTTATTGTTCGTACAAAAAACAAATTGCGCAGAAAAGACGGATCTTATATCCGTTTTGATGATAACGCAGTGGTATTATTAAACAATTCAGATGAGCCAAGAGGTACTCGTATTTTTGGACCAGTAGCTCGTGAATTGCGTGATAAAGGATACATGAAAATTGTTTCATTAGCACCAGAGGTGTTATAAAAATATAAATAGTTATGAATAACAGATTCAAACCCAAATTCAACATCAAGAAAGGCGATACCGTTGTGGTGATTGCTGGTGATGACAAGGACTTGAAAAAACCTCGTAAGGTGTTGGAAGTAATCGTTGACAAAGGTCGTGTTGTGGTAGAAGGCGTAGCCATTGCCACTAAACATACAAAGCCTTCAGCGTCTAATACAAAAGGTGGTATTGTAAAAGTGGAAGCTTCAATCAGCATTAGTAATGTAATGTTATGGGACGCTAAAACAAGTGCCGCTACTAAAATTAAGCGTTCAAGAGAAGAAGGTAAATTAGTAAGAATTTCTAAAAAATCAGGGGAGGTTATAAAATAATGAGTACAGTAAAATACACTCCAAGATTAGCAGATAAGTACACGAATGAAGTGATACCTGCTTTATCTAAAAAGTTTGGTTACAAGTCTGTAATGCAAACTCCTAAGTTGGAAAAAATTTGCATCAACCGTGGTGTAAATGGTGCCGTAAATGACAAGAAATTAGTGGACATCGCTATCGATGAGTTAACTACTATCACTGGTCAAAAAGCAGTCCCAACATTATCTAAGAAAGACATTTCTAACTTCAAATTACGTAAAGGTATGCCCATTGGCGCTCGCGTAACTTTAAGAGGGGTAAAAATGTTTGAATTTTTAGATCGTTTAGTATCTGTGGCTTTACCACGCGTACGTGATTTCAAAGGTATCAGCGATAAGGCATTTGATGGTCGCGGTAACTACACATTAGGTGTTACTGAGCAAATCATTTTCCCAGAAATCGATATCGATAAAGTAAATAAAATTACTGGTTTAGATATCACTTTCGTTACCTCTGCAAATTCAAACGAAGAAGCATACGAATTATTAAAAGAGTTAGGTATGCCGTTTAAAAACATTAAAAAAGATAACAACTAATTAAAATAGAATTATGGCAAAAGCATCCATCAAAGCCAGACAAAAAAAGCGTGAAGCAATGGTAAAACATTATGCTGAAAAACGCGCCGCTTTAAAAGCTGCTGGTGATTACGCAGGTTTAGATAAATTACCTAAAAATGCATCACCTGTACGTTTGAAAAATCGTTGTCAATTAACAGGCCGTCCAAAAGGATATATCCGTTACTTCGGAGTGTCAAGGATTATGTTCCGCGATATGGCTTTGAATGGTTTAATACCAGGTGTTAAAAAAGCAAGCTGGTAATACTTTCACAAAAGTAATATTGATTTAAGTTCATTCATTTGAATACTGAAACAAACAAAATTTAGAACTGATTTAAAATACTAATATGGTAACAGATCCAATAGCAGACTACTTAACAAGAATACGTAATGCCCAAATGGCACAACACCGTATCGTTGAAATACCTGCGTCCAACTTAAAAAAGCGCATCACTGAAATCTTGTATGATCAAGGATATATCTTGAAGTACAAATTTGAAGATGATAGCAAACAAGGTTTAATTAAAATCGCGTTAAAATACGATCCAGATACCAAACAACCTGCTATACGTTCTTTAGATCGTATCAGCCGTCCAGGTTTACGTCAGTACGCAAAACCAGCTGAAATTAAAAGAGTAAGCAATGGTTTAGGTATTGCCATCTTAAGTACTTCAAAAGGAGTATTAACAGATAAGCAAGCTAAAGCGAACAACGTAGGTGGTGAAGTATTGTGTGCAATTTCATAACCATAACTATTTGATTATTTAGTTTGCCTTAAGCCTTTAGTCGGGGCTGAAATCATCTAAATAAGTAACAAAAAATAAAACAATCGACTATGTCACGTATAGGAAATAAACCAGTAAGTATCCCAAAAGGGGTAACCGTAACGGTAAAAGATGCAGTAGTAACTGTAAAAGGACCTAAAGGAGAATTATCTCAAGAAATTGATCGCGATATTGTAGTTGAAGTAACTGCAGAAGAAGTGATTGTAAAACGTCCAACAGAACAAATTCGTCACAAAGCTATGCACGGTTTATATCGTTCATTAGTGAGCAACTTAGTAAAGGGTGTGACTGATGGTTATAAAAAAGATTTAGAATTAGTGGGGGTAGGTTTTAAAGCCGCTAACACTGGTAATATATTAGACCTTGCTTTAGGATATTCTCATAATATCATTTTTGAAGTTCCTAAAGAATTAAAAGTAACTACTACTACAGAAAAAGGACAAAATCCTAAAATTTTCTTAGAAGGTAGTGACAAACAATTAATTGGTCAAGTGGCTGCAAAAATCAGAGGATTACGTAAACCAGAACCATACAAAGGAAAAGGGGTTAAGTATTCTGACGAAATCGTAAGAAGAAAAGCAGGTAAAGCAGCAGGTAAATAAAATTTAAATTAACAGGGAGTTCGGCAGCATCGATCTCCTAAAAAATAAACAGTATGAGTAAATTACTTCAAAGACAAAAGATCAGATACAGAATTCGTAAAAAAGTAACGGGTACTGCGACTAAACCTCGTTTGTCTGTTTTCAGAAGCAACGCTGACATTTACTGTCAATTGATTGACGATGTAAATGGTGTAACATTAGCTGCATCTTCTTCAAGAGAAGCTGATATCGTTGCACAAAAAGTAGCCAAAATTGATAAAGCTAAATTAGCAGGTCAATCGGTAGCGAAAAAAGCAGCAGCACTTTCTATTACAACTTGTGTTTTTGATAGAGGTGGTAATTTATACCACGGACGTATTAAAGCAGTTGCTGATGGTGCAAGAGAAGGTGGACTTCAATTTTAATTTTGATAAAAATACTAATAGAAAATCATGTCTAAAGTAAATGTAAATAAGGTTAAAGCAGCGGGAGATGTAGAACTAAAAGAAAAAGTAGTTTCTATCAACCGCGTAGTTAAGACAACAAAAGGTGGTCGTACTTTTAGTTTCTCTGCTTTAGTAGTAGTAGGTAACGAAAATGGCGTTGTAGGTCAAGGTTTAGGTAAGGCTAAAGAAGTACAAGAAGCTATTACAAAAGGGATCGAAGATGCTAAAAAGAATTTGGTGAAAGTTCCTGTTATGCATGGCACTATTCCTCACGATCAATTAGCAAAAGACGGTGCTGCTAAAGTATTAATAAAGCCAGCTGCACATGGAGCGGGTGTAATTGCGGGTGGTAGCATGCGTGCTGTATTAGAGAGCGCAGGTATCACTGACGTATTAGCAAAAAGTTTAGGTTCTGCCAACCCACATAACGTGGTTAAAGCAACAATCAAAGCTTTAGGTTTATTACGTGAACCAATTCAAGTAGCTAAAACAAGAAACATTAAATTATCAAAGGTATTCAACGGATAATTCAACTGAATTACCCTTAGGAATAATCATAAATAACTCAATGATGAAAAAGATTAAAATTACTCAAGTAAAAAGCGGTATTGACAGATCAGAGCGTCAAAAACAAACTTTGATTGCTTTAGGTTTGAAAAAAATAAACGCTTCTAAAGAAGTGGAAGCCACTCCTCAAATTTTGGGTATGGTTAATAAAGTATTACACTTAGTTAAAGTGGAAGAAATCGCCTAATCAGCGCTCTTTCTTATTATTAAAAGCGAGGGGTGATACCCCGAAAGTACAAAATCACAAAAATGAAATTACACAATTTAAAACCTGCTGAAGGTTCAGTACACAAAGGAATTAGAATTGGTCGTGGAGAAGCATCTGGTAAAGGTGGTACTTCTACCAAAGGTAACAAAGGGGGTCAAAGCCGTGCAGGTTACAAAAGCAAGATGGCTCATGAAGGGGGTCAAATGCCCATTCAACGTAGAATTCCAAAACGTGGATTCAAAAACATCAATCGTATAGAATATAAAGTGTTCAACTTAGGTCAATTAGATCAGTTGATCGAGAAATACGGTTTTACAGAAATTACTCCAGAAAACTTATACATGAATAGTTTGATTAGCCGTACCGACTTAGTGAAGGTATTAGCTAACGGGGAACTTAAAACAAAAATTAATTTCAGAGTAAACGCAGCTAGCAAAAAAGCACAAGATGCAATTGTTGCAGCAGGCGGCACCATTGAAATAATCTAATAATTTTATGTATATTGTGAGAGGCATTTTTAATAGATCCCTCATCATTTTAAAAGTTCCTTTGGAAAATAATTAAACAACGATGAAAAAATTATTAGATACATTTAAACATATCTGGGCAATTGATGAATTAAAGAATAAAATCTTAGTTACATTATTGCTTGTATTAACTTATCGTATTGGTGCTCAAATCACTTTACCTGGTATCAATCCTTTAGCTATCGAAGCTGCTCAAAAAGCAGGAGGTAACAAAGGTTTATTAGGTATTTTTGATATGTTCGCAGGTGGTGCGTTCTCTCAAGCCTCTGTATTAGCATTAGGTATTATGCCTTATATTTCTGCTTCTATCTTTATGCAGTTGATGACTATTTTAGTGCCTCAATTACAAAAAGTTCAAAAGGAAGGAGAAAGCGGTCGTAATAAAATCAATCAATGGACTCGTTATCTAACAGTCATCGTAACTACTTTCCAAGCAGGTGCGTATGTTGCTTATTTAAATAGTCCTGGTTATGCTGATGCATTAATCCCAGCTTACAAACCATTCTTCTGGTTCTCTACTGTGATCACTTTAACTGCAGGTACTTTATTTGTAATGTGGTTAGGTGAAAAAATTCAAGATAAAGGTCTAGGAAATGGTACATCTATCATTATCATGGTAGGTATCTTAGGTCGTTTACCTCAATCATTGATTATGGAGTTTGGTTCTAAGAGCCAAAAAGGAGGCGGAGGTTTATTAATATTCTTAATTGAGATTGCTATATTGGTGACGATCATCATGGGTCTTATCATATTAGTTCAAGGAGTTCGTAAAATTCCTGTAACCTATGCTAAGCAAGTGATTGGTGGTGCTCAAGTAGGGGGTGCTCGTCAGTTTTTACCTGTTAAAGTAAATAGTGCCGGTGTGATGCCTATCATTTTTGCGCAAGCAATTATGTTCTTACCTACATTGGTTTCTTTCACTAATTTAGATTCTGCACAAGGGATTGTTCGAATTTTCAATGACCATAGTAATGGATGGTATATGCTTATCTATTCTGTTATGGTTATTGGATTTACATTCTTATACACTGCATTAATCTTTAATCCTAAGCAAATTTCTGAAGATCTTAAGCGTAATAATGGCTTTGTACCTGGTGTTAAACCTGGTCAACCTACCACTGATTATATTGGAGCAGTGATGGATAGAATTACTTTACCTGGTGCTATCTTTTTAGCATTAGTGGGTATTTTACCTGGTTTTGCTCAAAAATTAGGAGTGACTCAAAGCTTTAGTACTTTCTTTGGAGGAACCTCATTATTAATTATGGTGGGTGTAGTATTGGATACTTTACAACAAATCGAAACTTATTTATTAATGCGTCAATATGATGGATTAATGAATACAGGTCGTATTCAAGGAAGAAATCCTTTAGCTAACTCTTCAGGGTTATAATAAATCAGATACTTTTAAAATAATTATATTTGCAAACCTGTCTGAAAAGGCAGGTTTGTTTAGTTATAAGATATTCGCACAATTATGATTCATATCAAAACAGAGGAAGAGGTTTTACTCATGCAGCAAGCTGCCTTATTGGTAAGCAATACTTTGTCACAAGTAGCTAGTATCCTTAAGCCTGGTATGACAACTATGGATATTGATCAATATTGCATGCAATATGTAAAGGATCATAAAGCCACTCTTTCTTTCTATCATTATCATGGGTATCCTCATCATATTTGTGCATCAGTAAATGATGTGGTAGTGCATGGTTTTCCTAATAAAACTCCTTTAAAAGACGGAGATATTGTTTCTATCGACTTAGGAGTTATTTTAAACGGTTGGCATGGTGATCATGCATATACTTTTATGTTAGGAGAAGTGCCAGCTGATGTTTTACAATTGGTTAAAGTCACCAAGGAATCATTGTATAAGGGAATTGAAAAAGCGATCGTAAATAACAGAGTAGGTGATATTAGTTATGCCATTCAAGAACATACCGAAAAAGCCCATGGATATGGTGTAGTGCGTGAATTAGTAGGACATGGTTTAGGCAAATCATTACATGAAGATCCTCAAGTGCCTAACTATGGCAAAAGAGGAACAGGTTTAAAGATGAAAGAAAATTTAGTGTTGGCTATTGAGCCAATGATTAATATGGGAACGCATAAAGTGTTCACTGAGGAAGATGGCTGGACGGTGAAAACACAGGACGGAAAAATGTCGGTACATTTTGAACATGATGTTTGTGTGAAAAAAAATGAAGCTTTTATTTTATCCGATTTTTCGATTATAGAAGCTGCCGAAAAAGCGAATATTAATTTGAATAGTTCTTATTATTAGTCTTAACTACAAAACATGGCAAGCAAAAAAGTAGTGATTATTGGAGGAGGCGCTGCTGGATTTTTTTGCGCGATACAAATTGCCGAACAACATCCTGATTGGGATATTCGTATATTAGAAAAGTCTTCTAAAATTTTATCTAAAGTAAAAGTGAGTGGGGGTGGACGATGCAATGTAACGCATGCTTGTCCTGACGTAGAAAAATTATTACAAAAATATCCCAGAGGCCAACGTTTTTTAAAAAAATCATTCTACCAATTTGCGACACAACAAACCATCGAATGGTTTGCTAAAAATGGAGTGAAACTACATACCGAAAAGGATGGCCGCATGTTTCCGATTACCAATGATTCCGAAACTATTATTCAATGTTTAATGCAAAAAGTGAATCAATATAAAATTCAGGTATGCATGAATCACGATGTGACGGAGGTAAAAAAAATAAATACCATTTTTGAAATTACTTTAGGCAATGGACAAACCATGAAAGCAGATGCAGTATGTATGGCTACGGGAGGCATGTTAAAATCAAATACTTTCCCTTGGTTACTTCAAATGGGTCATACTATTATAGATCCGGTTCCTTCTTTGTTTACATTTAATGTGGTTGAAAAAAATATCACTACACTTATGGGGGTGGCAGTAGAAAATGCAACCATACAATGGAAAGGAACGAAGTGGATGGAACGCGGTCCATTGTTAATCACACATTGGGGTATAAGTGGTCCGGCTGCCATTAAACTTTCGGCATGGTGTGCAAGAGAAATGGCAGAAGCAAATTATGAAGGTGCTATTTTAATTAATTGGACACCCGAATACAATGAGCAAACTTTAAAAATGGAATGGTTAAATTTTAGACAGGATTATGGCAAACGTGAAATGGGTTCTAAAAATCCGTTTGATTTACCACAACGATTATGGCATTATTTTTTACAAGCTTCTCAGATTGATTTAAAAACAAAATGGGCCGATTTAAAAAACACATCTCAACAACAACTCATACAACATCTTATTCGCACTACTTTAAATATTAAAGGCAAGACAACTTTTAAGGAAGAGTTTGTGACTTGTGGGGGAGTAGATTTGAAAGATATTGATTCTCTTACCATGGAAAGTAAAATGGTAGCACAGTTACATTTTGCAGGTGAAATGATGGATGTAGATGGTGTCACCGGAGGCTTTAATTTCCAGCATGCTTGGACCTCAGGATGGCTGGCTGCCCAACATATTGGGGCGACCAATTAGATCGCCTATTCTTCTCCTTTCAGGACTTGATATGACCATATCGGCTACCTCACAATAATCTTATTGATAATCAATATTTTAGGATTCCAAATTCTTCATATTTCCGGTTCATTTTGGTTCCATTTTTACTATTTTTTCCTACCTTTGCCGTCCGGTTTAAAAACGCCGGTTTTATATGAAATTATTTATTAAAAACCTAAACGCAGACGCTCAGGAATTCGACGGCGCTACCGCTGTTGAAGCTACTGCGACACCAAAAGCACCTGAAGCAGTTATTGCTGCACATGACGATTTCGATTGGAGCGTTGACAAACGTAACGTGAGTCATTATGCTGAAGCTGAAAGAGTAAAGTATGACAAAGTGTATGATGACACTTTCGTACAAATTTCTGACGGAGAAATCATGAATGGTTTAGTCGTTGCTTTAACTAAAACTGATGTGGTTGTAAACATCGGATTTAAAAGTGATGGTCTTGTATCATTGAATGAATTCCGTGACACCAATGGTGTTAAAACGGGAGACACTGTAGAAGTAATGGTAGTAGAAAAAGAAGACCGTGATGGTAATCTTCACTTAAGCCGTAAGTCTGCTCGTATCTATCGTGCTTGGGAAAGAATTATGGAAGTACATAAGACGGGTGAAATTGTTACCGGTTTAGTAACTAGTAAAACAAAAGGTGGATTAATCGTTGATGTATTTGGTATGGAAACTTTCTTACCAGGTTCTCAAATTGATGTGAAGCCTGTTACTGATTACGATCAATTCGTAGGAAAAACAATGGAGTTTAAAGTAGTTAAGATTAACGAAACTATTAAAAACGCCGTAGTATCTCATAAAGCATTAATTGAAAGTGATATTGAAGCACAACGTGCACAAATCATGAGTAAATTAGAGAAAGGTCAAGTATTAGAAGGGGTGGTTAAAAACATCACTGATTTTGGAGCCTTTATGGATTTAGGTGGTTTAGATGGTTTATTATATATCACTGATATTTCATGGGGAAGAATCTCTCACCCAAGTGAAGTGGTTAAATTAGATCAAAAAATTCAAGTGGTTGTATTAGACTTTGATGATGACAAAAAACGTATCAGCTTAGGTTTAAAACAATTAACTCCACATCCATGGGATGTATTACCAGCTGATTTATCAGAAGGTAGTGTAGTGAAAGGTAAAGTGGTGAACATTGAAGATTACGGTGCGTTCTTAGAAATTCAACCAGGTGTTGAAGGTTTAGTACACGTTTCTGAAATCACATGGGCAAACACTCCAATCAATGCAAAAGAATTCTTCAAATTAGGAGATGAGCATGAAGCAAAAGTGGTGACTTTAGATAAAGATGCACGTAAGATGAGCTTAAGCATTAAACAAATGACTGAAGATCCTTGGAGTGCAATCGATAATAAATTCCCTGAAAATAGCAAACATAAAGGTCTAGTTAAAAATATCACTCCTTACGGCGTGTTTGTTGAATTAGAATCTGGAATTGGTGGAATGATTCACATCAGCGATTTAAGTTGGTTGAAGCGTTTCAATCACCCATCTGAGTATGTTAAAGTAGGAGAGTCTATCGACATCATCATCTTGAACATTGATAAAGAAAATAGAAAATTACAATTAGGTCATAAGCAATTGGAAGAAGATCCTTGGAATGCATTAGAAGAAACTTTTGCAATCGGATCTATTCATGATGGTACTATTGTTCGCAAGGATGATAAAGGTGCTATCGTTCAAATGCCTCATGGCTTAGAAGGGTTTGCTCCTAATCGTCACCTTGCAAAAGAAGATGGTAAGCAAGTTCAAGCGGAAGAAACTGCAAAATTCATGGTGATCGAATTTGATCGTAATGAAAAAAGAATTGTAGTGAGCCACGCAAGAATTTGGGAACAAGCAATCCATGAAGAAAAAGAAGTAGCTAAGAAAGAAGCAAAAGTAGAAACTGAGAAAACTAAAAAGGCGGTGAAAACTATCCAAGGTAAGGTAGAAAAATCCACTTTAGGTGACTTAGGCGCTTTAGCTGAAATCAAGGCGAAAATGGATGACGAAAACGCAAACAAAGGGTAATTTAACCTATCCTAAGTGATTGATATAGCCCCGTTTAGCGCTGCTAAGCGGGGTTTTTTATGTTAATCTTAACGTCCCCGCCTTCCTTTGGATTATTTTTAGTCATAAATTGCTGAATATTAGTTAATTTTGCCTCCCTGTATGAATAGAATAATCGTCATTTTTTGCCTTATTTTGGGTCTCTCTTCTTGTACTTCAAAATTTCAAAAAATTTTAAAGAACAAGGATACTGATTTTAAAGTTAAAATGGCGGAGAAGTACTTTGATGAAAAAAAGTATGTGAACGCTCAGCAGCTCTTTGAATCTGTTATGCCTTTTGTAAAAGGAACTCCTAGATATGAAGAATTGTATTTAAAATTCGCGAACTCATATTACTTAGATAAAGATTATGAAAATGCCGAAAATTTATTCAAAACATTCATTGAATATTTTCCAAGCAGCACTAGAACCGAAGAAGTTGAATATTTAAGAGCGTATACTTATTTTAGACGTTCTCCTAAAGCGGAGTTAGACCAAACAACAACCAATCGTACCATTCAATTAATGCAAGCATTTATTGATGCGCATCCTACTGCTAAAAGAGTGAAAGATGCAACGGAAACTATTGATGCTTGTCGTTCTAAATTGGAATTGAAAGATTATAAGACCGCTACTTTGTATTTCGATTTGGCTTTATACCGTTCTGCAGCTATATCTTATGGTTTATTATCTGATGGATACCCTGATTCTAAAAACGCTGATCAGTATAAATTGTTAACGATTAAATCGTATTACAAATTCGCTGAAAATAGTTTTGTAGATAAACAAAAGGAAAGATTCGAGAAAGTGGTAGAGGAATATAATGATTTTGTAGACCGATTTAGTGATAGTCCTTTATTGCCAGAAGCAAAAAAAATGAAACAACAAACTGATAATTTCTTAAAAAATATAAAATGAGCAAATTAAGAAGACACATGGGCGCGAATGTTCCCTCTGTAGTAGAAACAAAAAGTTTAAAAGCTTTAAAAGCTAAGACTGGAAATTTATACGAATCAATTTCTATTATCTCTCGTAGAGCGAATCAAATCAACATCTCTATTAGAGAAGAGTTGCATTCTAAATTAGAAGAATTTGCAAGTCATACAGATAGCTTGGAAGAAATTCATGAGAACAAAGAACAAATTGAAATCTCAAAAGCATATGAGCGTATGCCTAATCCAGCTATTTTAGCAACAGCTGAATTTATTGATGATAAAATTTATTATCGTAAAAACGAAGAGAACGATTTATTCCGTTAATCTTTAGGTTGAATAATATTAAAACGTCCCGAAATGTCAAAACTATTGGGACGTTTTTGTATTTTAGACCTATCCAATTAGAGGTATACCATATGACACGAAAAGCTTTCTATATTATTTGTTTTGCTTTATTAGTAAGCCATACCTCATTTTCTCAAGAGTTGAATGCGACAGTGACTTTGCAAACCAAGAAAGTGGAAAATCAAGTAGATCCTAAAACCTTTATTCAATTACAAAGTCAATTAAAGGATTTTATCAATCAAAGAAAATGGACCACTGACGAATTTTCCAACGAAGAAAAGATTGATTGTAATTTCTTTATTAGTATTGAATCCATCGTGTCCACGGGTGTGTATGAAGCTAAGTTGAGCGTTGTATCCAATAGGCCTGTATACAATAGTAACTATACTACGCCTTTATTAAATATGCAAGATGCAAATTTTACTTTTAAATATCAGTTATCACAGCCCGTTGAATTTAATGAAAATAGAGTACAAGGGACAGATGCTTTACAGGCCAATTTGACTGCCACCATGGCTTATTATATTTATGTGATATTAGGGTTAGACTATGATACTTTTTCTCCCAAAGGAGGGAAGGCGTATTTTAATAAAGCTTTCAATATTGTAAATAATGCTCCAGAGGGTTCTGGAATTATTGGCTGGAAATCCTATGATGGGCAAAGGAATCGATATATTTTGATTGATAACCTGACTCAAAATGGTTCTGATAAAATTCACGAAATTTTATTTACTTACTATAGACAAGGCTTGGACCAAATGGCAGAAAAGCCATTGGAAGCAAGGCCTCAAATTTTAAATGCATTAATGGGATTTCAAGAGCTCTATGAGGGAAGTCCTAATATGATGGCAGTGCCCATTTTAATGCAAGGCAAAGTGACTGAAATTATTGGTATTTTTAATCCTTCAGATAAAGCCATGAAAAAGCAACTTTTAGCTACTTTGTCTACCATAGATGTTGCGAATATTAATAAATACAAGGAAGTCTTAGAATGAGAATTACCATCATCATATTATTATTTTGTTTAGCCTCCTGTGGGACGACCCGCTCTACTCCTAAAAATCTTATTGAATTTGATAAGTTCAAAATAGTCGTTTGGCAATTAATGAAAGCGGACGATTATTATGTACGAAAAGCGGTTTTAGATAGTACTTGGAGATTGAACAAAACCAATATTGACCTTTATAAAAAGGTATTCGATTTAAATAAAGTTACGGTCAAGGATTTTTATGCCACTTTAGAGTATTATGAGAAGCGTCCCCTTTTATTTCAGGAATTGATGGATTCAGTGGAGTCGGTTTCGAAAAAGGAAAAAATTATCACTAATATTCATGTTGTAAAATAAAAGTCAATATTCAGGTTTACTTTTGAATTAATTATTAATCATAAAACATAAAAAATGAGCATTTCTATTGGACAAGCGGCACCAAATTTCACATTGTTTGATACAGACAAAAAACCTGTATCCTTAGCAGATTTCAAAGGTCAAAATGTAGTAGTATTATTTTTTCCTCTTGCTTTCACAGGCGTTTGTACTGCTGAATTATGCAATATCAGAGATAACATCGCTATCTATAATAATTCTAATGCAACTGTATTAGGCATTTCTGTAGATTCTTTATTTACTTTAGGTAAATTCAAGGAAGAGCAAAAATTAAATTTCTCTTTATTAAGTGATTTCAATAAAGCAGCGACTTCTGCTTTTGGAGTTTTGTATGATGTGTTTCCTGCATTTGAAATGCAAGGAGTAAGCAAGCGTTCTGCGTTTGTAGTAGACAAGGAAGGCGTGGTACAATACGCTGAAGTTTGTCCAACGCCAGGGGATTTACCCAACTTTGAAGCGATTCAAATTACTTTGAATACATTGAATTGAATAGTGCGGTCTTGTTAAAATTTTAAAGAATTTAAATTTTACAAGACCTTCTCTAATGATTTTTAATTCACTCTAATCGAGTGAATTGGCTTGTTGATTTTTTTAAATTAATTTTTAAAAAAATTACAAGAACTTCTCTTATGATTTTAAAAAGGCTTCCCATCCCGATAAATCGGGATGGGAAGCCTTTTTTGTAAAGTATGTTTTTCGAAACTTCTATCTGTCGCAAACTTCTACGATCAAAAATTTTAAGTAGTGGGTGTTTTCCATACCCCAAATAATAGGGTGGTCGCTAGATTGCGATTGATACGTCACCTGACGAATTCTTTTTTTAGCATCTTTGGCTGCCATATCTATGGTGTCTAAAAATAATTCAGGACTCACTAGGTTGGTACAACTCGATGTTACTAAAAATCCACCATTGCGAATCATTTTCATTCCTCGCAAATTAATCTCTTTGTATCCTGTTACTGCTTTTTCAATATTACTTCTACTTTTTGTAAAAGCCGGAGGATCTAGCATGACTACATCAAACTTTTTACCTTCCTTCCCCCAAGTTTTTAAAACATCAAAAGCATTCATGGTTTCAAAATGTACAATATGATCTAATTTATTGAGCGCTGCATTTTTATTGGCTTGCAAAACTGCTTGTTCTGAAATATCAATCCCTAAAACCGACTTGGCACCATAATGAGCTGCATGAATTTCAAAAGTTCCAGTATAAGTAAAGGCACCCAAAACATCAGCGCCATGTACAATTTTTTGAATGGCTCTTCGATTATCTTGTTGGTCTAAAAAATATCCAGTTTTTTGTCCCGTTTCAATGTTGACATAAAATTGTAATCCATTTTCTTGAATCACAATTTCAGTAGGAAAGGGGTCCGATAAAAAACCTTGTTGTTGCGCAAGTCCTTCCAATTCCCTCACTGGCACATCATTTCTTTCATAAATTCCTTTGGGAGAAAATATAGTTTGAATGGCTGCTACAATTTCTTTCTTCCATTTTTCTATTCCTAAGGATAAAGTTTGTAAAACGAAATAGTCATTAAACTTATCAATGATTAATGCAGGCAATCCATCCGCTTCGCCAAAAACCAATCTGCAATTTTCTACATATCCTAACTGTTGACGGTAACGCCAAGCTTCGGCTATTTTAGTATGAAAAAAGGCGGCGTCAATTTCCTCTCTTTTGCGTGTCAATAATCGAATGGTGATTTGGGAGCCCGGATTGATATATCCTCGTCCGGCTAACTGACCATCAAAATAATACACTTCCACTATATCACCTGGTTCCACAGGTCCTGCAATACGGTCAATTTCATTGCCATATATCCAGGGGTGTCCCTGAGCGATTCTAGGGGCGATTCTTTTATTTAAATACACCTTTGTCATGACACAAATATAGGCACAGAATAAGTGACAACTTGTTCATTTTTAGGCCCTTTTTATGTCAATTTTGCTCATTTAAGGCTTTGGCAATATTTTTGGAAGATATTTATAACAATATAAAACTATGGAAGAGAAAGAACCCCTTACAACCGAACCATCTACGGAGGAGCAAAATGCCCCAGCAACGGAGCCTGAAACTGCCCCAGTAAGCGAGTTAGACACCCTTAAAGCAGACTTGCTAGATCAAAAGGATAAATACCTTCGTTTGATGGCTGAATTTGAAAATTTCAGACGTCGTACTGCGAAAGAAAGAATTGATTTAATACAAACTGCTAGCAAGGAAGTAATTGTTTCTCTTTTGGACGTATTAGATGATTGTGATCGCGCGGAAAAACAATTAAATACAAGTGATGATATCGCTCTACAAAAAGAAGGGATTCAATTAGTATTTAATAAAGTGCGTTCTACTTTGCAATCAAAAGGAGTGGTTGCCATGGAAAGTATTCATCAGGATTTTGATGTAGAAAAACACGAAGCCATTACAGAAGTGCCTGCTCCTAATGAGGAGTTAAAAGGAAAGGTAATGGATGAAATCTCTAAAGGATATTTACTCAATGATAAAATTATTCGTTTTGCCAAAGTAGTTGTAGGCAAATAAAAAAAGCAATATGTCAAAAAGAGATTTTTACGAAATACTGGGAGTGAGTAAGTCAGCATCTGCAGATGAAATTAAAAAGGCGTATCGCAAGGTGGCCATGCAATTTCATCCAGATCGTAATCCTGGGGATAAACAAGCAGAAGAAAAATTTAAAGAGGCAGCAGAAGCATATGAAATATTAAGTGATGCGGATAAAAAAGCAAAGTATGATCGTTTTGGTCATCAAGCTTTTGGTCCAGGAACAAGCGGCGGCGGTGGTTTTAGCGGAGGTGGAATGAATATGAATGATATCTTCAGTCAGTTTGGAGATATTTTTGGGGATGAAGGTTTTGGAAGTTTCTTTGGTGGCGGAGGCGGTGGTCGTTCAAGATCCTCTAGACCAACAGGGCAAAGAGGAAGTAATCTTCGTATCAAATTAAAATTGAGTTTTGAGGAAATAGCGAAGGGCGTAAACAAGCAAGTAAAGGTGAAGAAGCATGTTTTATGTACTACTTGTGGTGGTAATGGAGCAAAAGATAAAAACAGTGTTCAAACTTGTGGTACTTGTAATGGTTCGGGACAAGTGAGACGCGTGACCAATACATTTTTAGGACAAATGCAAACTGTGAATACTTGTCCTACTTGTAATGGGGAAGGGAATACAGTGACTGCAAAATGTGGAGGATGTAAAGGGGAAGGCCGTATGTATGGGGAAGAAACCATTTCGATAGATATTCCTGCAGGAGTTCAGGATGGTATGCAATTAAGCATGTCTGGTAAAGGGAATGCAGGTGAAAGAGGAGGAAGTTCAGGTGATTTAATTATTATGATTGAAGAAGAAGCGCATGAATCATTACACCGTGATGGTTTAAATGTGGCGTACGATTTATATATCACTATTCCAGATGCTATCTTTGGAACCAATGTAGAAGTGCCAACCATTGATGGTAGAGCAAAAATTAAGATTCCATCAGGAACACAAAGCGGAAAAATATTCAGATTAAAGGGCAAAGGTTTTCCTGAAGTGCAAGGGTATGGCAAAGGAGATCAACTCATTCATGTGAATGTTTGGACACCGCAACATGTGACGGAAGAAGAAAAGATAGCCTTGGAAAAGATGCAAGAAAGTGAAAACTTCAAACCTAAGCCAGTCAAAGGGGAGAAGAGCTTTTACGATCGTGTAAAAGAAGCTTTTAAATAATCAATAGCTTTTTACTTTAACTGGTAAATGGCATCATAGTTACGCCCAAATCCATCGTAGTCTAAACCATAACCTACCACAAATTTATTAGGTATGTCAAAGCAAGCGTAGTCCACTTTCACTGGATAGGCTAATGCTTCTGTTTTATTTAATAGTACCGCAATTTTTAAAGAAGCGACCTGTAAGGATTGAAGCTGAGGTAAAAAGTGATGCAAGGTTTTGCCGGTATCAATAATGTCTTCCAAAATGATGACGTGGCGGTCTTTTAAATTGGTGTCTAATCCAATCGCCGTAATAACATTCCCAGTAGAACTCACGCCTTTATAAGAGGCTAACTTTACAAAACACACTTCGGCGTCAATCGTTAATTTTTTAAATAAATCGGCAGTAAATAAAAAGGAACCATTTAAGATAGATAAAAACAATGGTTTTTTATCAGCATATTCTTCATTGAATTGCTTTGCTAATATTGCTACTTTTTCTTGAATCTCTTCAGCGGATAAGTAGGGTACAAATTGTTTATCTAAAATGGTTATCGTTTCCATATTTTTTATTTTTTATTGAGCACAATTTTATTTTTGGACTCTTTTGGTTCAATGAGTAATAGTTGAGTTCCTATTTTTAATTTGTCTTCGGTTATTTTTGGATTATAAGATTTCAATAAAGACAATTGGATCCCTTCAATTTGACTAATAGAATGCCAGGTTTCATCTTTTTGTACCACATGAAAAGTAGTGGATCCCTCTTTCTTTTTTGCAGCTAAAAAAACAAGCTGACTTTCATTTACTAAATCAGATTCGGCAATATCGTTATATTTAAAAATTTTGTACAAGGGGATATTATGTTCTTTAGCAATTTGCAAAAAAGAAGCTCCTTTTGTAGCCCATGTAACAAGTACTTGGTTTATTTTAAAAGGTTTATTAGGGTAGGACTTTTTATCATTACTTTCCTTATCATTACTTTCTTTATTATTGCTTTCTTCTATTTTTGTATTTAGTGTTATAGTCGTTAAACTATTCACTGGTGTAGGGGCACTTTTAAGGGAAGGGCTTACAGTTTCAATACCAGATATTTTATTTAAAGAGGGTTTAGTGGTATCGTTTTGTATTAAATGAGTTGCAGCAATTTCTTTTGTCTCTATTTTTTCTATTTTCTTAGCAATGTTATTACTAGTAGGAGCATTAGCATTAGTAGTAATAGAACTAGTAATAGTATTAGGAATAGGATTTGTATTAGTAATAGGAGCTTCATTGACTGCACTATCTTTTTCATTTACTAATTCTGGGAAATTATACTGTGACAATTCATAATCATCTATTACTTTTAAAAGCTTTTTGGGATAATCGCTTGCAGTTGCATAGCCTGCTTTTTTTAATCCATAAGCCCATGCTGAATCATCTACCGGATCCAATTCAAAAAGAGATGCGTAATTAGGCCGAGTTTTAATAAAATTTGAATGATCAATATAAGAATAAATGGCACTGGGGTATACTCTAAAACATTCTTGCTTGGTATCATCATCTTGGTTGGTAGTTTCCCCTTTCCAATCCGATTTACATTTAATGCCAAAATGATTATTGAAATTGGCGGCTAAATTACTTTCTCCACTATTGGATTCAATGATACCCTGTGCTAGTGTAATGGAAGCCGGTATGCCAGTGCGTTTCATTTCTGCTACAGCTATATCTTTGTATTGATCAATATAAATTAGGGTTGTGGTTTTGGCGGGTAATTTTTGCGCTTTTAAAAATTGCGGCATCCATAAAGCCATACATAGTAACATAAAAGTTACACTAGTGCGTCTCATAATCAATCTCTTAGTAAATATATTGGTACATCTCATTTCAAATTTCATAGAAAAGGTATTGAAAATTGGCATGATTGATTCCACATCAAACCAATTAGTATTCATCCAACTGTCATAATTATGAAGGTATTTTCCCATTATTTTTTCTAATTAAAGTTAAACCATCACGCACTGTTAACATGACTTGTTGTGTGGTGTTATCGTTTGCGACAAATTCATTAAATGCTTGAATTGCTTTGGCACTTTTTCCGGTCACTATTTCTTGCAAAACATCGCCGTGAAATAAAACATTATCAGCAATGATGATTCCATTTTCATTTAATTGAGGTAACACAAGTGTATAATAATCTATATAACTGGTTTTATCTGCATCAATGAATACGATATCCCATGGTCCTTTCAATTTTGTTAGTACCTCTTTCGCATCACCTTGATGCATTGTGATATTTTTTTGCGGCGCTAATTTTGTAAAATAGCCCATTGCAGTTTCTGCATCTTGTTCTCTTAATTCAATAGTATGAATTTCACCTTCTTTTTTTAATCCTTCCCCTAAGCATAAAGTGCTAAACCCTGTGAATGTGCCAATTTCCAAAATTCGAGTAGGGGTAATTAATTGACTTAAAAAAGCCAAAAAGCCACCTTGGTTCCAACTGCTTTGTAAATGAGCATGGGGATGAGAGGCTATAGTTGCCTCGTACATCACTTTTAAATAAGAGGGGGTACTATTGCTATATTGCTCGCAATACTCATTTGCTAAAGGGTTGATAAAGTCCATTTGCAAAGGTCTATTTTTTTTCGCTATTCGAGGCCGAAATCAACCATAATCCTATGAAAGTAAATAAACCGTTGATGATCAATAATTCTTGACCAATTCTAAAATTACCAAATAACATGGGTTGTAAGTAATCTAACAATAGACATAGAAGGGGAGCAATAAAACAAGGTAAAAATGCCCACTTGTCTTTGATAGATCTTTTGGTAAGGATGCCAAAAGCGAATAACCCCAATAAAGGACCATAAGTATAAGAGGCTATTTTTAAGATTAAATCTATAATGCTCTTATTGTCTATCCATTTAAATACAAGCACTAATAGTAGAAATATGAATGCAAAACTTAAATGCACTCTTTGTCTTATTTTTTTTCTTTTAGATTCTTCCCAGTCATTTTGTTTTTGCATACCTAATATATCTATACAAAAGCTGGAGGTCAATGCAGTTATGGCGCCATCTGCACTTGGGAACAAGGCCGATATTAATGCTAAAATAAATATGATAGAAATATACGGTGGCATATGATTTAATGCCAAAGTGGGAAATAAGCTATCTCCTGCTGCAGTGATATTATTTTGTGCGGCATACAAATTAAGCAACCCACCTAAAAATAAAAATAAGCTAATAGCCAACAACATGGTAAATCCTATAGTAACCATATTTTTCTGTGCATCTTTTAAAGTCTTTACAGAAATATTTTTTTGCATCATTTCCTGATCTAAACCAGTCATAGTAAGTGTCACAAAAGCGCCTCCTATAATTTGTTTTAGAAAAAAGGATTTATTATTCACATTAAAATCAAATACGTTAGAAATGCCTTTTGAATTCATAGCGGCGAAAGCATCGGATACTGAAAAATGAAGAGAGGATAAAATATAAGTAGAACAAATAATCAATCCTAACAACATACCAGAAGTCTGAAGGGTATCTGTCCAAACAATTGTTTTTACACCTCCTTCATAAGTATATAAAAGTATCATAATTAAAATAACTAAGGTAGTTGCCCAAAAGGGGATACCCATATTGTCTAATATAAATACTTGTAAAGTTTTTACTACTAAATATAAACGTGCAGTGGCACCTAATGTACGCGATAGAATAAAAAAGGAAGCCCCCGTTTTATACGCCCCTAAGCCTAATCTATTTTCCAAATAATAATAGATGGAAGTTAGGTTGAGCTTATAGTAGATGGGTAACAAAACATATGCAATCGCGATGTATCCTAATAGATAGCCTAAAGTAATTTGAAAATAATGAAAAGCATCGGTACTTACTGCACCAGGAACACTTACAAAAGTGACCCCACTTAAGGAAGTCCCTATCATACCAAAAGCCACCAGCATCCAATTACTATTTTTATTACCAATGAAAAAGGACATGTTATTGCTGTTCTTGCCAGCTATTTTAGCCACGCCTAAAAGGACTAGAAAGTAAGCAATCACAAAACTGAATAAAAGGGTCGCACTCATAGTAGGTATTTGATGTGGCAAAGTAATAAGAATCTTTGAAATTACCCCTATATTTGAACAGCATTTAAGTATAATTTGTTTTTATGAATATTCAATCTGTCACTGTTTTTTGCGGTTCCAAGCCTGGTAAAAATCCAGCTTATGTGCAACAAGCATTGCAACTTGGTCATTTGTTAGCACAACATCAGGTGACATTAATATATGGCGGTGGCAATAAAGGAATTATGGGAGCAGTTGCCAATGGTTGTTTAGAAAAAGGGGGCAAAGTAATTGGAATTATACCTAAAGTTTTAATAGAATGGGAAGCACAACATAATGGATTGACTGAATTGATTGTGACGGAGAATATGCATGAACGTAAGTTGCTTTTATATGATAAAGGAGATGCTGCAATAGTATTACCTGGTGGACTAGGCACTATGGATGAACTTTTTGAAATGTTGGTATGGAATAATTTAAGTATTCACGACAAAAAAGTAATCATTTACAATTTTGAAGGATACTATGATGCCCTAATAGCGATGTTAGATAAAATGGAAACTGAAGATTTTATGTATGAACGCGCACAATATCAATTTGAAGTATGCACTTCCTTAGATGAATTAATTCAACTTATATCTTAGTCTAAATTCAGGTAGGGTCTTAAATAGTAGTCTGTTATTTTTACGAGTACCATTACTATCATTTTTTTAATTCCATCTATTTCTTTGCCGAATCGTTTTTCTTTCTTCTCGCATCGCCTAAACGTAAGGGTAATCCAATGCCTGCTCTAAAGATGGGTTGTTTTTTATTGAAAACATCATAGTAGGGGGAGCCAGGATTATTAAGTAAGTCAATCATGATAGAGAAATAAGTAAATCCACCTTCGTTTTTATGTCCATATCCAAGGCCAGTCAATAAACTACTAGCACCAAGTCGTTGAGTGCCTGAAACACCTGTAGATAAATCCTTTTGATGAATCCAAGCCCAATTGTATTCGGGTTGTATTTGAATAAAAAAAGTTTCCACAGGCCATATTCTGGTAAATGCACCTATTCCATATTTAAAATTATTCCCCTGCAAATTATTGTAGATGTCTTTGTATGTTTCATAATATATATTCATAGCCAAACCCCCATCCACATATTGATTGTATGATTTTACGAATTCAGGATTTAATCCAATTTGAAAATTATGGGCTCCTCCTCCAATTACAATTCCCCCACCCACAAAAGTGTTTGTTACATTCGCGACAGGGCTTGATTTTACAATGTTTTGTGCATCAACGGAAAAACTTCCAAGAAATAAGAGAAACAAAAATAGAAATAAGAATTTTTTCATAGAAGATTATATTGGGGGGGGGGAGTGATTTTTAGTTCAATACAGAATTAGAAAATAAAGGGAGAAAATATCAAAAGTTAAAAAACATAGGTAAAAATTAATTAAGCTAGAGAATCAAATAGAGGTAAATTATTTTAAGATTTTAAATCAAATATTTTACCTGCGTTTAAAATATTATTAGGGTCAAATGTTTTTTTAATCCCTCTCATTAATTGAAGCGTGACTTCGTCAAACATTACCGGGATATAGGCTTTTTGAATGAGGCCAATGCCATGTTCTCCACTGATAGTTCCGCCTAATTCTTTAACTAGAACAAATAGGTTTCTCAAAATAGTATTGATTTCCTCGTTGCCATAACTTGTTTTGATGGTAGGGTGATTGATACGAATATGCAAATTGCCATCCCCTGCATGTCCATAACACACTACTTTAAAACCATGCTCCACGCCTAAAGCTTTTACTCCTTTTATTAATTGAGGTAATGCAGCACGAGGCACGACGGTATCTTCTTCAATAGTATAACCTGCAGTGACTGCAGCTTCATTGGCTCTTCTTCTAATTTTCCAAAGCTCATTTTTTTGTTGTGCATCATCTGCAAATAATAATTCGCCTGCCTCATATTGCATTAACACTTCGGCTATTGCTTCCATTTCACTCATGAGGACCTCCATATTATTGCCATCTACTTCAATAATTAAATGAGCTGCTAAATCATCTGTTAAAGGAATGGCCGTGCTATCTAACATTTTTGTGGCTAAGCGAATGGCGTCAATTTCCATCAGTTCCATAGCACTTGGGGTGATGCCTGCTCTAAATATAGCACTCACTGCTTCGCTAGCTTTTTCTAAACTATTAAAAGGGGCTAACATTAACACATCAAACTTGGGATGGGGGATGAGTCGAAGAACTATTTTAGTGACAATTCCTAAAGTACCTTCACTACCCACTAATAATTGCGTTAAGTTATATCCTGTTGCATTTTTTAAAACATTCGAGCCTGTCCAAATAATTTCACCGGTAGGTAAAACGACTTCTAAGTTGAGGACATAATCTTTTACCACGCCATATTTCACAGCTTTAGGTCCTCCTGAATTTTCTGAAATATTTCCTCCAATAAAACAGCTGCCTTTACTTGCGGGATCCGGAGGATAGAATAATCCTTTTTCTTTAACGGTGTCTTGCAATACTTCGGTGATCACACCAGGTTCGGTAGTGACTTGTAAATTACGTTCATCAATATTTAATATTTGATTAAAACGTTCCATGGAAATAACCAATCCACCTAAATGAGGTAGGGCGCCACCACTTAGGCCTGTTCCTGCACCTCTGGGCGTGACAGGAATAAGATGTTCATTACAAATAACAAGTAACTGTGAAATTTCTTGAGGAGTTCTGGGCTTTACAATGACTTGTGGAGCATAAAACAATTTTTCAGTTTCATCTCTGCCGTATTTTTCCACATTTTCATGATCCGTTAATACATATTCGGCACCCACAATTGTTTCAAATTGTGTAATTATGGAAGGTGTAATAGTATTCATGTGAATTTAAAATAAACCGTATAACATTCCATCAACCTTGCTAATAATTTCGCCTAAATCTTCTTCGTTTTCGCCGAATTTATTTTTATCGCAATCAATTATTAACAAAGGCCCTTCTTTATATCCTTCAATCCATTTGTTATAATACTCGTTTAATTTTTTTAAATAATCTAAACGAATATTTTCTTCGTATTCACGTCCTCTTTTTTGAATTTGAGAAACCAAAGTAGGAACGGATGCTTTTAAATAAATAAGTAAGTCTGGAGGTTGTACCATGGTTTTGATCGTACTAAAAAATCCGTAATAGTTATCAAAATCACGTTTGCTCATTAATCCCATTTCATGCAAGTTGGGAGCAAAAATATTAGCATCTTCATAAATCGTACGATCTTGAATAATGGTTTCAGTCCCTCTTTGAATATCTAATATTTGATTCAATCTTCCGTGTAAAAAATAAATTTGTAAATTAAAACTCCATCTAGGCATATCATCATAAAAATCACTCAAATAAGGATTATGATCTACATCTTCAAATTGAGGTATCCAACGATAATGTTTGCTTAACTGTTCGGTTAATGTCGTTTTTCCAGCACCAATATTGCCAGCGACTGCGATGTGTTTTGCTTTTTTTGCTTTTGCCATGATAGTGAAAATACAAAATAGTTGTTTGACTATTTCTTTTTTTTAAGATTTTTATAGGTAATCCATTCCAATGCTTTTACGCACTAGGGATAAGGTTTGGGAAGCGCTTTGTCTTGCTTTGTCCGCACCTTGTCTGATTATTTTAATTAAATGTTCTTTATTGTTTTGTAAATCAGTCGCATGTGAGCGAATGGGTTGAATAAATTGAACCATATCTTCGGCCAATTGCTTTTTCATATCCCCATATCTGATAATGCAGTTCCCTTCGCTACTATTATTGAAATCATCTTCAAATTTTTGAACCGTATCGGGGGTACTGACCAATTTCATTAAAGTAAATAGATTTTCAATATAGTCGGGCTTTGCTGAATGAGGGGCTAATGGGCCTTGGTCCGTTTTAGCTTTCATCACTTTTTTACGAATTAAATCGTCCTCGTCAGCTAAAAACAAAGTGGTCATTTGATTTTCACTCTTACTCATTTTGCCATTGCCATCTAAGCCTAAAATTTTAACTAGTTCACTATTGTAATTAAAAGCATAGGGTAAAGGAAAAATATCGCCGTATCTATAATTAAATCGCTCCGCAAAATTGCGTGCCATTTCTAAATTTTGTTCTTGATCTTTTCCTACAGGCACTTTCACTGCTCTATGAATTAAAATATCAGCAGCTTGCAAAACAGGATAGGTCAACAAACCCGCATTCACGTTGTCGGGTTGCATGCGGACTTTATCTTTAAATGTGGTGGTCTTTTCTAACTCGCCTTTATAAGACAACATATTTAAATACAAATACAATTCTGCAATTTCTGGCACATCACTTTGAACATACAAAGCCACTTTTTCAGGATCTAATCCACAAGCAATATTTTCTGCTACAACGCGTAAAACACTTTGTTGTAATTCCTTCGTATCAGGATGTGTGGTTAAACTATGCCAATTGGCTACAAAAAAATAACATTGATATTCATCCTGCATACGCACATAATTGCGCATGGCACCAAAATAATTCCCCAAATGCAGGAACCCGGTGGGTCTAATTCCGCTTAATACTATTTCCTTTTCCATATCTGTGCGAAGATAATGAATCGGGAACCCATTTTTTAGCATCTTTTTGGGATATTTGTACCTAATTTTAAAAAAAATCGTTTGAGCCAAGCTTCTCTTTTATCTAGCCCTATCGAATACCTCAAAGGAGTAGGCCCTTTGCGGGCCGATCTGCTCAAAAAAGAGCTTGAGATATATACTTTTGGTGACTTATTACAACATTTCCCGCACCGACATATTGATAAAACCCAAGTATCCACCATCGCTTCTATCCGTCCCGAACAAGATTTTATCCAAGTTAAAGGGGTGTTGAGGGGATTAGAAGTCATTGGGGAAAGAAGAGCTAAACGTTTGGTGGCTCAGCTCCAAGATGAAACGGGTCAGTTGGAGTTGGCTTGGTTTCAAGGAATTAATTGGGTACAAAAAAATTTAGTGGAAGGAGGGATGTTTTTAGTATTTGGCAGAGTGAGTTTTTTTAATGGAAGGGCGCAAATTGTACATCCCGAAATAGAACCCTATGTGGCCGTTGCACAAGGACAAAAATCTTTGTTAGAACCTGTTTATTCTTCTACCGAAAAATTAAAATCAAGAGGATTAAATGGAAAACAAATTGGAAAATTAACGCAGGGTTTATTTCAACAAATAAGTGAAAGAGAAGTGCCCGAAAATTTACCTGCTTCATTATTAAAAGATAGACCCAGCAGATGGGAAGCATTTCGTCAAATACATTTTCCTACTTCCAATGCGAATTATAAAAAAGCGTTAGAACGTTTAATGTTTGAAGAATTATTTATCGCGCAAGTAAGATTGAATTTAATTAAAATTCAAAGACATAAAAATAGTAAAGGGCATCGATTTGAAAAAGTAGGGGACTATTTTAATAATTTTTATAATCAATATTTGCCATTTGAATTAACCGGTGCGCAAAAAAGAGTGATTAAAGAAATAAGAGTAGATACCGCAAAAGGGTATCAAATGAATCGCTTATTACAAGGGGATGTGGGTAGTGGTAAAACTATGATTGCTTTACTAGCGATGTTGATTGCAGCCGATAATGGTTTTCAAAGTTGTATTATGGCACCTACTGAAATCCTTGCACAGCAACACTATGCAGGCTTGGGCGAATTATTAAAATCAATGCCTTTAGAAATTGCATTGCTCACAGGCAGCACTAAAATTGCCGAACGAAGAAGAATATTAAAAGGATTAGCAGAGGATACGATTCACTTTGTAGTAGGCACGCATGCCATCATTGAGGAAGTAGTTCAGTTTAAAAATTTAGGATTGGCAGTCATTGATGAGCAACATCGTTTTGGAGTGGCACAACGTGCGCAGTTATGGAAAAAATCTACCATCCCGCCGCATGTTTTAGTAATGACTGCGACACCTATACCAAGAACATTAGCAATGACTGCCTTTGGCGATTTGGATTATAGCGTGATGGATGAATTGCCTCCTGGAAGACAAGTGATTAAAACAGTCCATCGTTATGAAACGGCCAGAGCCAGTGTGATGGACTTTGTGAAAACGGAAATCACCAAAGGGAGACAAGCTTATTTTGTATATCCTTTAATTGAGGAAAGTGAAAAATTAAGTTTTGAAGATTTGATGCAAGGGTATGAGCAAGTAAAAAGTTATTTCCCCGAACCCAAGTATAAAATTAGTATGGTGCATGGTCGCCAAAAAAATATAGAGAAGGAAACGAATATGAAAAGGTTTGTTTCTGGAGACACTCAAATTTTAGTGGGCACTACAGTTATTGAAGTGGGCGTGAATGTACCCAATGCAAGTGTGATGGTGATTGAAAGTTCTGAGAAATTTGGCTTGTCGCAATTACATCAGCTAAGGGGACGTGTGGGAAGAGGATCGGAACAGAGTTATTGTATTTTATTAAGTAGTGTCAAAGCAAGTAGAGAAGCAAAGGAAAGATTAAAAATTATGTGTACCACGAGCGATGGTTTTGTAATCGCCGAAAAGGATCTGGAATTAAGAGGCCCTGGGGATATTGATGGAACCCGCCAAAGTGGGGCACTTAACTTTAAATTAGCGAATATTTTAAACAATAGAGATACGCTGGAATTAGCAAAAGACGCAGCAGTGGCCCTTTGCGAAAAGGATCCTAGCTTACAGTTGCCGGAACATGCTAGTTTAAGGCAATTTTTAGCGATTCAAAAAAACAAAATAGGCTGGGGAAAGATCGCTTAACCCGCCACAAATTAATTATCTTGCATATACTCAAATCATAACATTATGGCAAAATATTTACCCTTAGATCCCACCATTTTTATTCAAAACAGACAACGTTTTGCATCTAAAATGCAAAAAAACAGCATTGCCATAATTGTGAGCAATGATGAATTCCCCTACAATGCAGATGCTTTGCATGGGTTTAAACAAAACACTGAATTGTTTTGGTTGTCGGGTATTGAACAAGAAGGTTCCATGGTTATTTTATTTCCAGACAATCCAGATCCTAAATACAGAGAAGTATTGGTATTGGTTCGTCCACAAGAGTTAAAAGAAATTTGGGACGGAAAAAGATTAAGAGCACATGAAGCCACTAACATCTCTGGTATTCAAACCATTGTTTGGGTAGATGTATTAGATGGTATGTTACAACCATGGATTCATTTAGCAGATGCTATTTATTTAGATTCAAATGAAAATGATCGCAAGAATAATTTAATTCGTACCAATGAATATCGTTTCATTGATGAAATGCAAGCAAGATATCCTTTACATCAATATTTGCGTGCTGCTAGAATCATGAAAGAATTGCGTGCTATTAAAACGAAAGAAGAAATTGTAGTGTTGCAAAAAGCAATTGATATTACCGATGTTACTTTTCGCCGTCTGTTACAATTTATTCAGCCCGGTGTAAATGAGTGTGAAATTGAAGCAGAAATTTATCATTCATTCTTAAGTCAAAGAGCAACAGGGGTAGCTTACCATAGTATCATTGCCAGTGGCGATAATGCAAGAACCTTACATTATGTAAATAATAATAGTGAGTGTAAGGAGGGGGAATTAGTATTAATGGATTTTGGTGCGGAATATGGTGGATACTGCGCCGATTTAACCAGAACAGTACCAGTGAATGGGAAGTTTGGTCGTCGTCAAAAAACAGTGTACAATGCATGTTTGCATTTGCATAATTATGCTAAATCTATTTTAAAGCCAGGCATTACAATTGCAAAATATACCGATAAGGTAGGGGAAGAAGCAACACAACAATTTTTAAAAATTGGATTGTTGACAAAGTCGGCTGTGAAAAATGAAGATCCTGAAAACAGAGCGTACCGTAAATATTTATATCATGGAATTTCACATCATTTAGGATTGGATGTACATGATTTAGGAACTCGTACCGAACCTATTCAACCAGGTATGGTTTTCACAATTGAGCCAGGTATTTATATTAAAGAAGAAAATATGGGTGTTCGTATTGAAAATAATTTTTGGATTACGAATAGAGGCAATCAGGATTTAATGAAAAATATCCCCATCACAGCAGAGGAAATTGAATCATTAATGAAACGTCAAAAAAAATAAGGAATGGGTTGGTTGCAAAAACAAATACCTAATATCATAACTTTACTCAACTTGTTTTTTGGTTGTTGGGCAATTGTATATGCATTTCAAGCAGGTGCGATAGCTTCGATGGATGAAACAGGCGGGATGATTATTGAAATGCCTGAACAATTATATTATGCAAGTTTATGTATTGGCATTGCAGCTATTGTAGATTTTTTTGATGGCTTTGTGGCAAGATGGTTAAAAGCATCTTCCGAAATGGGAAAGCAACTAGATTCATTAGCCGATGTGGTGAGTTTTGGGGTAGCACCCGCTTTTATTATTTTTCAATTTTTACGCATGTCATTAGCCAATGATGTAAATGCATTTAGTCATAATTCTTTTTTATTAGGAGCCGCATTTATATTGCCTATGGCAGGAGCATATCGATTGGCGCGATTCAACATTGATACAGAACAAAGATCCTATTTTAAAGGAGTGCCTATCCCTATGATTGGTTTATTGACAGCTTCTTTTCCATTAATTTATTGGCAAGCAGGTTGGTTTTCTCAATTATTATTATCACCCGTTTTTTGGTTTTTATATGTTTTGATAGTGAGCTTTTTAATGGTCATGACAAGACCTATGTTGGCTTTAAAAGGATTAGGACAAAAGCCAAAGCTTTATTTGCCCATTGTACTTATTGTATTAGAAGTGGCAGTGGCTGCGGTATTTTATAAATGGATGGCTATCCCATTTGGCTTTTTGGGGTATTGCATAGTATCTTTGCTGTACAAAAAAACAATTACACAATAATTTTATATGACGTATCAAGTTCAAATCAAAGTAATGCCTTTAAAGGATTTATTGGATCCACAAGGGAAAGCAGTTTTAGGTGGTTTACATAATTTAGGCATGTCTGCTGTGGGTGATGTGAGAGTTGGAAAGCATATCACATTGCAAGTGGAGGCTGCTAACGAAGATGCCGCAAAAGCGATTGCAGAAGAAGCCTCTAAAAAATTATTGGCAAATGCTGTGATGGAATACTTTGAGATTGAAGTGGTGAAATAGTTCGTCGCATTCATTCATTTATTACACTCTAACTTTTTACATGTTATACCTCGTGCCTACACCCATTGGGAATTTAAAAGATTTTACTTTTCGGGCAGTGGAGGTATTGCAACAAGTAGATTTTATATTATGCGAGGATACACGCACTTCGTCCAAGCTATTACAACATTATAATATTAGTAAGCCCCTTACGCCTTACCATCAACATAATGAACATAAGGTAGTGGATCATTTAGTACAACAACTTCAAGCCGGGAAAAATATTGCTTTAATAACGGATGCAGGAACACCTGGAATTTCAGATCCTGCATTTTTATTAGTACGCGCATGTAAAGTAGCTGGATTGGAAGTGACTAGCTTGCCCGGGGCAACTGCATTTGTGCCTGCTTTGGTAAATAGTGGATTACCTGCTACACGTTTTACTTTTGAAGGTTTTATTCCTTTAAAAAAAGGCCGTAAAACATTGATGGAATCCTTAGAAAAAGAGGAGCGCACCATGATTTTTTATGAAAGTCCTATGCGGTTGGTAAAAACTTTGGAATTATTTGCACAGTATTTTGGAGGGGACCGAAAAGCAAGTGTAAGTAGAGAGTTAACAAAAATGTTTGAAGAAAACAAAGCCGATACTTTGCAAAATTTGATCGAATATTTTGCAAGTAAAACGGTAAAAGGGGAATTGGTCATTGTGGTGGAAGGGAAAGCTCATTAGTATTTCATTTAAATTATAATTAAATATGTCATCCTATGAAAAATAAAATTACGCTAGTAGCATTTTTTGTGATGTTCAGTCTTGTACAAGTTTTGGCACAAGCCGATCGTTGGCAACAAAAGATTGATTACACCATTAAAGCTGCCTTGAATGTTCAGGATAATATTGTAAAGGGTAGTGAAAATATTATATATACCAATAATTCTCCCGATAGCTTAAAGAAAGTGTATTTCCATATGTATTGGAATGCATTCCAACCTAATTCGGCCATGGATAGTAGAAGTAGAGAGTTAGGTAAAAATTTATTAACCAATCGTCGTGGTGATAATGTGCAGGATTGGGATGCGCGTGTAAAAGATCGTATTCAAAAATTATCTCCCACCGAAATTGGATATCAAAGAGTGAGCAGTATTTCTGTAAATGGAGTCGCTCAAAAATTAGTAGATCATGAAACTATTTTGGAAGTACAATTAACCAAAGCGATTGCTCCTAAATCATCTGTGACGTTAGCAGTTCAATTTGAAGCGCAAGTTCCAGTACAAATTCGTAGATCAGGTAGAGATAATGCCGAAGGAATAAGATATTCTATGAGTCAATGGTATCCTAAAATGGTGGAGTATGACTATCAAGGATGGAATACTAATCCTTATATCGCACGTGAATTTTATGGCGTATGGGGTAATTATGATGTGACAATTGATATTGATAAAACGTATATGGTAGCGGCTACTGGAGTGTTGCAAAATCCAAATAACAAAGCTACTGCAGCGGGTGTTCAATCTTGGAATTTTAAAGGGAATAATATTCATGATTTTGTTTGGGCAGCAGATCCGCAATTCAAACATTTATCTAAACAAGTGCGACCTAATTTAACATTGAATGTATATTATAAGCAAAAAGATGCATTGGCAGATAGTAATTGGGCCAACGTATTATGGGCTGCAGAAAGAGCGTTACCATTTATGGAAAAAAAATATGGTGCTTATCCTTATCCTCAATATTCTTTTATTCAAGGCGGAGATGGCGGTATGGAATATGCGATGGCTACCTTAATAAAAGGCCCAGGATTAGGAACTGTTTTTCATGAGTGGATGCACAATTGGTATCAACATGTTTTAGGAACCAATGAAAGTTTATTTCCATGGATGGACGAGGGTTTTACCAGTTTTGCAGAAGCAGAAGTGTCTAATTTTTATAATATAAATTTTGCAGCAAGTTCTCCTTATATCAGTGATCGTGAAAAATCACAAATCATAAAGAATAACGAAAAAGCAAAAACTGCTTTACCATTAGTGCAATCTGGAAATTACTTGGGCTATTTAACACTCGCGAAAAGTGGTTTAGAAGAACCTATGTCCACTCATTCTGACCATTACAACACCAACTATGCTTATAGTAGTGCAGCTTATAGTAAAGGTGCCACTTTCTTAGGCATATTAGGATATGTGGTGGGTGATTCGGTGAGAGATGCAGTATTAGGGAATTATTATGCGACTTGGAAATTTAAACATCCCAATGCAAATGATTTTACAAGAGTAGCGGAAAAAACAAGTGGATTACAATTGCAATGGCTAAAAGAGTATTGGGTGAACTCTACCAAAACAATTGATTATGGTTTAAATGATATTCAAGTTACTAATGGTGGCGCCTTAATTAGCATTCAAAGATTAGGTAAATTCCCAATGCCTATTGATGTATTAATTACTTATAAAGATGGCACTAGTGAATTGCATTATATACCATTAGATTTAATGTTAGGGGGGAAAGCTGCTGAAAATATGACGCAAAGGATCGTGCATCCAGAGTGGAAATGGGTTCAACCTACATATACTTTTGAAACTAAAAAGCCATTATCCGCATTAAAGTCTATTGAAATTGATCCAACACATCGTATGCCGGACATAAACAGAAATAATAACAAATTAGAAATTCCTAATTAGTGAGAATGGGGTACTGGGTTTAATATAATTAGAGTGAATCTATCAATCACTCTAATTATTTCTTTACTTGAATGATATATTTTTCTTGAAAATATTCTTCAGGGAAAATATCGTAGATAGGCATCATTTTGGGACGTACTCCACTTTCAAATATTTCTTGGTGTAAATCTCCACCTTTTAAACAAATCAAACCTGAAGGTTGATTGGGCTTTTTTTGTAATATAGGATTCGCCCATCTCCATAAATCCTTTAATGGAGCAACGGCACGGCTTACGGCGTAGTCAAACTTTTTATTTTTAATATCTTCTACTCGACTATGATGTGTTTCAATATTTTTAATTCCTGCAATTTCACAAACTGCATCTACTACTTTTAATTTTTTAGCAATACTATCTACTAAATAAAACTTGACATCCGGAAAAAAGATGGCAAGAGGTACGCTGGGAAAACCACCGCCACAGCCAATATCAATGACTTGTGTTCCTTTTTCCCACTCTACTATAGCAGCAATACTTAAAGAGTGTAAAACATGGTGCAAATAAATTTGATGAATATCCTTGCGTGATATCACATTTATTTTTGCATTCCATTCCTGGTAAGCCGCATCTAAGCTTTCCAATTGCGCTAATTGCTTAGGCGTAAAGTCCGCAAAGTAGCGGGTAATTAATTCCAATTTTTCTGTGGTGCTTTCCATACACTAGGCAAGGTAAATAAATAATAGAACAAAGACCAAAAATCAAATAATATAAACCATGGCCATAAATCGAGTTCATTTAGTTTTTTCATGGTATTGCGAAGTATAGCTCCTTGCACAATCAATCGCACACCCCATAAAGAAGTCAATAAAATATACTCTTTACTTAAAATAATTGCGGCTATTAAAATAGGGTAAACTAAAAATTGACTCAATGCATACATACCCAATAAAGCAGCGTGAGATTTTTTATAATATTTACTAGTGGTGTAGTGTCTATATTTTTGATTCATCCAATCGTGAAAAGTGGTTTTAGGCTCACTGATGGTATGGGCATCTTTATCTATCACAATGGCTGTATTATTTTTGTTAGCCACTTGATTGATAAATAAATCATCATCCCCGCTAGGCATTTGATTGATAGAGGAGAATCCTTTATTACGCAAAAACACATCTTTCTTATAGGATAGGTTACGTCCCACACCCATATAAGGCATACCTGCTAAAGCGTAAGAGAAATATTGCAAAGCAGTTTGAAATGTTTCAAAACGAATTAATTTATTTAAAATACCTGGCTTTTTTCTGTAGGCTCCATATCCTAAAACGATTTCTATATTATCATCATATCCATCTTGCATAAGACGCATCCAATGTTCACTTGCTGGAACACAATCCGCATCGGTTAATAATAAGGTTTCATTTTTAGCCGATTTAATACCAATGGAAAGGGGAAATTTCTTACCATTAATCATCTTTGCTTCTTGTGATAATAAAACGGGATTTAAATTTTTAAATGATTTTTTAAATTCTTCAATTAAATATTTTGTTTCGTCTTCGGAATTGTCATTTACTAAAATCACTTCATGCGTAGTACTGTATTCTTGTACTAATACTCCGGGTAAATTGTTTACTAAATTATGCGCTTCATCTCGGGCACAAATCACCACCGAAATAGGATGTTCTACATGCACCATTTTCTCCTTTTTTTTATACAGCGCTAATCTCAGAAAGAAAAACAAGTAATAAAATAACTGTATCGCAATTATGAATACAAAGGCACTTACCAAAATAGGTGGCAGTAATGGGTTAATAGTCATGATGCAAAAGTAAAGCAAGCAGCAACAGATATTGCAGTTGAATATTGAATGTGGAAAACATCCATTTTGACCTTACCTTTGCAGCATGGCGGAATTAACTTTTGAATTACAAACTCAAAGCAAAATAGGGGCATCTAGAGCAGGACTGATCACCACCGATCATGGTACCATTGCCACTCCCATATTTATGCCAGTGGGTACCGTAGGGTCTGTGAAAGCAGTGACACAGCAACAGCTAAAAAAAGACGTCAATGCACAAATTATTTTAGGCAATACCTATCATCTTTATTTAAGACCAGGTACCGAAGTATTAGAGGCTGCTGGCGGGTTACACAAATTCATGGGCTGGGATCGCCCCATCTTAACAGATAGTGGAGGCTATCAAGTTTTTTCTTTGGCTTCTAACCGCAAAATAAAGCCTGAGGGGGTTGTTTTTCAGTCGCATATTGACGGGAGCAAACATTTATTTAGCCCCGAAAATGTGATGGATATTCAAAGAAGTATTGGGGCCGATATTATTATGGCTTTTGACGAATGTCCTCCTTATCCAAGTGAATATGATTATGTGCGAAAAAGTATGGATTTAACCCATCAGTGGTTAGATAAATGCTTTAACAGATTAGCAGAGACCCCCGATAAATATGGCTACACACAAAATTTATTCCCCATTGTACAAGGAGGAATATTCGAAGATTTAAGAAAAGCATCCTGCGACTATGTGAGTTCCAAAAATGCAGTAGGAAATGCCATTGGGGGATTGAGTGTAGGAGAACCAGAACAACAATTATACGATTTCACGGCTTTATGTTGTGAAAATTTACCAGTGAATAAACCTCGTTATTTAATGGGGGTAGGGACGCCTTGGAATATTTTGGAAGCCATTGATTTAGGGGTAGATATGTTTGATTGTGTAATGCCTACTCGAAATGGGCGCAATGGAATGTTATTTACAACGCAAGGGGTCATCAATATAAAAAATAAGCAATGGGCAAAGGACTTTACTCCCATGGATCCAGGTTTGCCCAATGAAATTAGCCAATATTATACTAAAGCTTATATGAGACACTTGTTTGTGTCTGATGAAATATTAGGTTTGCAATTGGCGAGTATTCAAAACCTGTCCTTTTATCTTTGGTTGGTAGATCAAGCTCGTCAACATATTCAACTTGGAGATTATTCAAGTTGGAAAAAATCAATGGTGGCTCAAATTAGTAAACGTTTATAATAGTATATAACGAATTGAAAAAACTAGATTGGTACATATTAAAAAAATTCTTGGCGGTGTTTTTCTTCGCTATATTTTTATTTGCGGTCATTGCATTAGTCATTGACGCGAGCGAAAAAACGGATGACTTTGTAAAATCTGGGTTAACCGCAGGAGAAATCATTACGCATTATTACTATGGTTTTATTCCTCATATTATAGCTTTACTATTTCCGTTGTTTGTTTTTATTGCGGTCATATTTTTTACTTCAAAAATGGCAGGGCAAACTGAAATTGTAGCCATCTTAGCAAGTGGTACTTCCTACAATCGTTGGTTAAGACCTTATTTGTTAGGGGGATGTTTGTTAGGATTATTATTATGGGTTTCTAATCAATTTATTATTCCAAAAGCCGAAAAAATTAGAGGTGGGTTTGAAGCAGCCTATATTGATTCAAGATCTTCATACAATGCTTTAATTCAATCTTCTTCTGATATTTATTTTAGAATAGATTCTTCAACTTATGCAGGTATATATAATTATGATACTGCTAATAATCGGGGAGGTAACTTTTTTTCCTACAAAGTAAAAAATGGAAAAGTGATTGAAAACATGCGTGCAGATATGATTTTGTACGACACCACGAATAAAGACTGGATGTTATCGGAAGTATTAGAACGTAAAGTTTTTGAAAATAGAGAACAACTTACTTATGTTTCTACCAAGCATCTTAAGTTCCCTTTTAAGCCTGCCGATTTAGAAAAAGATAAATACACCAAGGACAAACTCACCACTCCCCAATTGATAAGTCAAATTAAAGTGGAAGAGATGCGTGGTTCTGAAGGTTTAAATGAATTAAAAATTGAAAGATATCGTAGAGATGCCACTCCTGTTACCGTATTGTTACTAACGCTCATTGGGGCCATTATTGCAGGCCGAAAAGTGAGAGGAGGAAGTGGCTCACATTTAGCCATGGGCTTCACTATTGCAGCTTTATTTATTATTACAGATAGGTTCTCTACCATCTTCTCCACAAAGGGAAATTTACCCCCTATGTTAGCGGCCTGGATACCCAATATGATTTTTATATGGGTGGTATATTATTTGTACAAAAAAGCACCTAAATAAGCAGTTTTTTTAGTTAACTTCGTGTCCAAATTTGAAGTATCATTTTTAATACATTGGGCATATGGAAGACATTAAAGAAAGGTTTGAAAATAAGGCTACTGCAGCTGCCGCAGAAATCAAAGAATTAATCAAACAACACGGGGAAAAAGTAATAGGTGAGGTAACACTTTCGCAAGCATATCAAGGTATGCGAGGGATCACTGGTTTAGTAACCGAAACAAGTTTGCTAGATGCACAAGAAGGGATTCGTTTCAGAGGTTTCTCTATTCCTGAATTACAAGCTAAATTGCCTAAGGCACCAAAAGGGGATGAACCACTTCCTGAAGGATTGTTTTATTTAATGATGATTGGTGAAATACCAAATGATGCAGATGTGCATGCTATCACTAGCAATTGGCAACGTCGTAGTCATGTGCCTTCTCATGTATTTGATGTGATTGATGCATTGCCTTTAAGTACGCATCCTATGACCATGTTTGTAGCTGCTGTGATGGCATTACAAACAGAAAGTAAATTTTCACAAGAGTATGCGAAGGGCATGAATAAAAAAGATTATTGGCAATATACTTATGATGATTCGATGGATTTAATTGCACGTTTACCCAGAGTAGCCGCTTATATCTATCGTCGTAAATATAAAAATAACGAACATATTCACCCCAATGGTTTATTGGATTGGGCAGGTAACTTAGCATACATGATGGGCTTTGAAGATGAAAGCACTAAGGAGTTAATGCGTTTATACATGACTATTCATGCCGATCATGAAGGTGGAAACGTTTCAGCACATACCACGCATTTAGTGGGTTCTGCATTAAGCGATCCTTATTTAAGTTATGCTGCAGGTATGAATGGATTAGCAGGTCCTTTACACGGATTAGCAAATCAAGAAGTCATTAAATGGATTTTTGAAATGCAAGAAGCGATTGGAACAGATGATCCTTCTGCTGCTCAAATTGCTGATTATGTTCAAAAAACTTTGGCTTCAGGAAAAGTAGTTCCAGGATATGGACACGCAGTATTGCGTAAAACAGATCCTCGTTTTACTGCACAAATGGAGTTTGGCAAAAAACATTTAGCAGACGATAAATTAGTGAATACGGTTTGGAAAATTTATGAAACCGTTCCACCTATTTTAGAATCTTTAGGAAAAGTCAAAAATCCATGGCCTAATGTGGATGCGCATAGCGGTGCATTATTAGTTCACTACGGAATTGTGGAATATGAATTTTATACTGTTTTGTTTGCAGTAAGTCGTGCCTTAGGGGTTTTGGCAAGTTTAACTTGGGATCGTGCATTAGGCTTCCCATTAGAACGTCCAAAATCAGTAACTACCGAAGCGGTGAAGCTTTGGATCGATGGCAAAGGCGAAATTTAATTTATTTACAAAATAGTTCAGTGGAATTAGTCCCGAGTACTCGGGATTGGTAGAGCGTAAATGGGGAATTAGCTCAGTTGGTAGAGTACTTGCATGGCATGCAAGGGGTCAGCGGTTCGAACCCGCTATTCTCCACAAAGCCAGTCTTTAAAGACTGGCTTTTATTTTTTGAGTTGTTCGAGTAATGCAAAAACACTCATGGTGCCCATGACCAATACCACTAACCATCCCATGACTTCGATCCACAGAGGGTATTTGAATTTCTTTAAAATGGGTAATCGGCGACCTGCAATTAACATGATGGATAATGCAAAGGGTAAAATAAATCCATTCACTAATCCTGCCATTAATAACAATTCCTTTGGTTTTCCCAGTATGACAAATAAAGTGGTTGCAAGAATAATAAATGCACTGATCATCATTCTTTCATTTTGAATCCATTTAATTTGAAGATGCTTTAAAAAAGAATAAGAAGTATAAGATGCTCCAATCACGGATGATATAGCTGCACTCCACAATACAATTCCAAAAATAAATAAGCCCCATCTTCCTCCGGCTGATTCAAAAACAGTGGCCGCTGGATTATTTTTATCTAAATGAATTCCTTGTGCAACAATACCTACTGCAGCTAAAAATAAAATATAGCGCATGAAGGAAGAAATCACAATGCCAGTTGCTGCGCTCTTGGTCACAAATTTAATATGTTCTGTACCTGATATACCAGCATCAATTAATCGATGCGCGCCCGAAAAAGTAATATAGCCACCCACCGTTCCGCCCACAATGGTAACGATAGCGAGGAGTGAAATTTTTTCAGGAACAAAAGTGTGATGTACCGCTTCTAAAATAGGAGGGTGCGCTGCATACACAATAAGTAAAGTGAGTCCAATTTTTATAATTCCTAATATTTTAGTGAGCTGGTCTAAGGTTTTTCCAATTTCTTCAATCCAAAAAATAAGTATAGCAATTACACCACTTATTATAGCTCCTTTGGCAAATGAAATTCCTGTTAAAATATTTAATGCTAAACCACAGCCTGCAATATTGCCAATATTAAAAGCAAAGCCCCCTAGTACTACTAATAATGAAAGTAAATGACCTAGTCCAGGAAATACTTCATTCGCTAATTCTTGAGCACGCATACCACTTAATGTAATGGCTCTCCAAATATTAATTTGTGCTCCAAAATCTAATACAATGGATATCATAATAACAAAACCAAAACTGGTAATGAGTTGCTCGGTATAAAAAGAGGTTTGCGTTAAAAAACCAGGTCCAATAGAAGAGTTAGCCATTAAAAATGCAGCCCCTAAACTGAGGCCTGTCATAGATTTTAAGGGACTAGGGGTATTTGATTTCAATCTTATTTTCTTTTAAACTTGAATGAATTGCGGTGGCAATGGGCAATGCATTTAAACCATCACCGTGAATACAAATAGTGTTTGCCTCTATGGGAATGACTTCACCCTGAATGGTATTTACTTTTTTTTCAAGTATCATTTTTAAAACTTGATCACATGCTTCTTTTTCATCAAATATTAAAGCATTGTCTAAATACCTAGGAGTCAATTGTCCTGAATTTTGGTAAGTACGATCTGCAAAAACTTCATTGGCAAAAGGTTGACCTTGTAAGATAGCTTGTTGAATGGTATGACTTCCACTTAATCCATATACATAGATGTCGGGATAGATAGCTTGGACTGTTTGAATAAATATTTTACTCAAATTGGCATCCTTTGCACAATCGTTATATAATGCGCCATGTAATTTAATGTGATGTAATTTGGCTCCTAATGGTTGTGCCACTTTTTCAAAAATATAAAGTTGTTCTGCTACAATTTCTGCTAACTCTAATAAGGAAACCATTTGTGAAGTTCTACCAAAATTGGCTCTATCATCATAACTGGGGTGAGCGCCTACTGCAACATTGTGTTGTAGTGCAATTTCGATAGTACGTTTCATGATATCTTCGTCACCTGCATGAAAACCACATGCAATATTAGCGCTGCTAATGAATGGCATGAGTTCGTCTTCGTTATGAAAACCTTCTCCCATATCACAATTTATGTCAATGGTTCTTGTCATATTGATGAAACTCATTTTGAATTTCTAAATAGCTTTGTTGAGCGAGCTCTACCGAAACGACTGCCCAATGAAATTGAATATCGTTTTTCATTTGTGCAAGCTTAGGTAAATCTACCAAAATTATTTGACCTATGTTCGCATAGCCTCCAATGGTTTGATGATCAGCCATTAATACAATGATTTCTCCGTTGGGTAATAATTGCATGGTCCCTTTTGTCACAGCGCTGGAAAGGTAATTAGGGGCTCCTTTTAATGACAAAGGGTCGCCTTGAATTTTATACCCCATACGATTGCTTTTAATGCTCGTACTAAAAGAATTTTTTAAGAGTGCTTGTATAGAAGTTTCTTCCAAATCATTCCAAGCGGGTCCTGGAATAAATCGAATAGGACTCGGATGAAAAATATGTTTATTAATGGTATCCAGCCATTCACCATTTATGAAGGGGAGTGGAGCATTATTTTTTTCAATTGAAAAAGTGTCACCTGTTTGTATACGTTCCGAAAAATAACTTTGACTATTTAGCCATGCAGGAGCATTCAATTTTCCTTTGATTGCGATGTAACAAATTTTTCCATGAATTGGCTGTATGAATTTTAATTGTTCTTTTGCTTTAATGAAAATGGGAGTGTAGTGTTCAATACTTTTTTCGTTTACTACAGGTACAAAATTAGCTCCTGTGATACAAATGCATACATCTTCATCAAATGAAATACTGCTTGCAGGAAAATGCAATTCAAAAACAGTTTGTTGAATGGGATTTCCTAAAATGAGATTAGCAAGTTGTGCAGATAAATAATCCATGTATCCACAAGGAGGTATGCCAATAGATTGAAACCCATATCGGCCAGCATCTTGCAGTGAATCTGCGACTCCTTTTTTAAGTATGTTCATTTTCATACTCATTTTGTTTTGTGAATTCTTCTATACTTATCGAATAAAATTGTACTTGATCGCCCATTTTAAAACTAGCATAAGGAGCTACCTCTTTGTTAAAAATTGGACGAGGGGTACGTCCTATTATTTTCCAACCACCTGGTGAATTCATTGGATAAATGCCTGTTTGTTCTCCCGCAATTCCAACACTACCAGCCATCACCAAAGGCCTTGGAGTAGCATGTCTTGGACTCTGAATAGAGCTGTCTACTTTACCCATATATGCGAATCCGGGTAAAAATCCAATGCAGTAAACTTGATAAATTTGATTCGTATGAATTTGTATTATTTCTTGGGGACTACTATTTTTTTCTATTGATAGTAATTCTAAATCAATTCCTAAAGAAATATCATAACAAACTGGAATACGAATGATGTTTTTGTCTTCTCCTGCATTACTATTGTTGGCATTAGAAGTATGAATTTTATGATCATTAGTTACTTCTAAAAATTCTTTCAAAATAGTTTGAGCAAATGATAGGGGGCGCTCTAATATCTCTATATCATAAATCAGCGTAAGGGTGTGATAGGCAGGGATGAGGTCTTTTATAAAGGGCAGTTGTTGGGACACCATAAAATGATTCAAATCCTTGATTTGTGCTGCAATAGTTGAATCCATAAGTGCAGGCAAAGAGAACTGAAGGGCATGATCCCCTAAGGTTTTAATTTTCCAAGCATCTAATGGTTGTTTTTGAATCATATGGCCTCTTGTCCCTTAAAAATAACATAAAAAGCCTTGTAAAAAGCGGGTAATTTAATATATTCAATCTTATTTTCAATCTAGAAAATTGCATTCCTAATCCTATGAAAGAACAGCCTTCTTTTTCTAAAACAGAAAGGTCATCCAATATATTTGACGCCATCGTGATTGGCTCAGGAATTAGTGGTGGTTGGGCTGCTAAAGAGCTTTGTGATAAGGGTCTCAAAACTTTAGTGTTAGAAAGAGGGAGGGATGTGGTACATCTTAAAGATTACCCCACTGCTACCAAAAATCCTTGGGACTTTTCACATCGTGGACAAGAAACCAATGCGCTCACAAAAGGAAATCCTATAGTGAGTAAATGTTATGCATATAATGAGACCAGTGAGCACTTTTTTGTAAAAGATCAGGAACATCCCTATCAACAAGAAAAACCTTTTGACTGGATTAGAGGATATCAAGTAGGAGGTAAATCATTGTTATGGGCAAGACAAACGCAAAGATGGAGTCGATATGACTTCGAGGGCCCTGCTAGAGATGGCTTTGGGGCTTGGCCTATCAGTTATAATGATTTAGCATCATGGTACACACATGTTGAAATTTTCGCTGGGATTAGTGGCAATTATGATAAGCTAGATACTTTGCCTGATGGATCATTTTTACCTGCTTGGGAAATGAATAGTACGGAAAAAATCATGCAGTCTAAAATCATGCAGAAATTTAATAACCGTCATGTAGTGCAAGGAAGATGTGCTCATTTGACAGTTCCTCAACCCATACATATTGAACAGAATAGACAATCTTGTCAAGCAAGATCATTGTGTGAAAGAGGTTGTCCCTTTGGAGGTTATTTTAGTTCCAATGCATCTACACTTCCATGGGCTCAGAAAACCGGTAATTTGACATTGCAAACAAATGCAGTGGTGCATTCTATTATTTATGATGATACATTGCAAAAAGCAACAGGAGTGAGAGTCATAGATACAGTTACTAAAAAAACGACCGAATATTTTGCAAAAATTATTTTTGTTAATGCGGCTACTTTAAATACCAATTTAATATTACTAAATTCTACTTCTCGTCGATTCCCTAATGGGTTAGGAAATGATTCGGGGGTTTTAGGAAAATATATTGCATTTCACAATTATAGAGGGAATCTATATGCCAATATTGATGGGCCATTAGATCAATATTATTATGGCAGAAGGCCTACGCAACCCATGATGCCAAATTTTAGAAATGTACATCGTCAAGAAACAGATTTTCTAAGAGGCTATATGACATTTTTTTCGGCAGGCAGGGGGCGAGTTCGAGCTGATGGTATTGGCGCCAACTTTAAAGATGAGAGTTGTGAATTAGGAGGATGGCATGTTTCCATGATGATGCAGGGTGAGACCATTCCAAAGGCAACGAATTATGTAGCGTTAAGTGCTGATAAAAAAGATGAATGGGGAATACCGCAATTAGTGACTTCGGTTGATTATGACGAAAACGATGAAAAGTTATTAAAAGATTTCTTCATCACTGGATCTGAAATGTTAGAAGCTGCTGGATGTAAAAATATTATTACATTTGATACCAAACAGGCTCCAGGATTAGATATCCATGAAGTGGGAGGTGTTAGGATGGGGAAGGATCCTAATAGTTCAATTTTGAATGAGTGGAATCAGATGCATCATTGCAAAAATGTTTTTGTAACAGATGGGTCCTGTATGGTAAGTACAAGTACACAAAATCCTTCCTTAACATTTATGGCATTAACAGCAAGAGCGGTTCATTATGCAGTAGAGGAATTAAAAAAAGGGACTCTATAAACTAAAGAAAAAAAAGAAGTGAATAAATAGGAGGAAATAAAATTGATTAAAAATAGAACTGAATATATCTAAAGTTTAAAAAAGGAAAAATGAAAAAAATATTTTCAATGTTATTCTGGCTAATGATAAGTATGGTAGCCAATGCTCAAAACAACAAAGAAGCTGCAATGCATCAGTTTGTAAATAAGTTGATGGCAAAAATGACTTTAGATGAAAAATTAGGGCAACTTAATTTACCTGCTTCAAGTGACTTTGTAACAGGTCAAGTAAGTAGTTCTGATATTGCCAGTAAAGTTGTAGCAGGAAAAGTAGGTGGCGTTTTTAATATTCGTTCGGTGACAAAAATTAAAGAATTACAACAAGTAGCTGTTACTAAAACTCGATTAAAAATTCCATTATTATTTGGAATGGATGTCATACATGGCTATCGTACTATTTTTCCTATCCCATTAGGCATGTCAGCTACATGGGACTTGACTTTAATTGAAAGAGCAGCTCGAATTGCGGCCAATGAAGCAAGTTCGGATGGAATTATGTGGACCTTTTCACCGATGGTGGATTTGACACGTGACCCAAGATGGGGAAGGACTTCGGAAGGAAATGGAGAAGATGCTTTTTTAAGTTCGGCCATCGCGAAAGCGATGGTGCATGGTTATCAAGGAGATGACTTATCAAAAAATAATACCATTATGTCTTGTGTAAAGCATTACGCTTTATATGGTGCAGCCGAAGGGGGACGTGATTACAATACCACTGATATGAGTCGTATAAGAATGTATAATGAATACTTTCCTCCTTATAAAGCAGCAGTGGATGCGGGAGTAGGATCGGTGATGGTTTCTTTTAATGAAATTGATGGTGTACCTGCTTCAGGAAATAAATGGTTGGTAGATGATGTGCTTCGTAAGCAATGGAAATTTAATGGCTTTGTAGTGTCTGATTATACAGGTATCCCCGAAATGATGAATCATGGGTTAGGTGATTTTCAAACAGTGAATCAAAAATCATTGAATGCAGGAGTAGATATGGATATGGTAGGGGAAGGATTTTTAACTACTTTAACCAAATCGATGAAAGAAGGATTAGTGACTCAAGCTCAAATTGATAAAGCTTGCGAAAGAATTTTAGAAGCAAAATATAAATTAGGATTGTTTGAAGATCCTTATAAATACTGTGACGAAAAAAGATCTCAAGAAGAAGTGTTTAAAACAGAAAATCGTTCAGAAGCTAGAGCCATAGCAGCTCAAAGTTTTGTGTTATTAAAAAATAAAAATGTATTACCTATCGCAAGTGGTAAAAAAATTGCTTTAGTAGGACCATTAGCGACAGCAAAGGAAAATATGACAGGAACATGGAGTGTGGGTGCAGATAATACACAATCAATTACTTTATTGGCGGGATTGACAAAAGCCATGGGTACACAAGGTAAAGTGGTGTATGCAAAGGGTTCAAATTTAGAAGATGATATTGAATTAGAAAAAAGAGCTACGATGTTTGGGAAAGACATTTTACGTGATCAAAAATCGGCAGATCAAATGATTCAAGAAGCATTGGCTGCAAGTGCAGATGCAGATGTGATTGTAGCAGCATTAGGAGAGGGCGCTGAAATGTCTGGAGAAAGTGCTTCTCGAAGTAATATTGATTTACCAGAAGCTCAAAAAAGATTATTAAAAGCATTAATTGCCACAGGCAAACCAGTAGCTTTAGTTTTATTTACTGGACGACCATTGACTCTTACATGGGAAGATGCCAATGTGCCCGCCATATTAAATGTTTGGTTTGCAGGAAGTGAAGCGGGGGATGCAATTGCGGATGTATTATTAGGTAAAGTGAATCCATCAGGGAAACTAACCATGACCTTTCCTCAAAACATAGGACAAGTACCTTTATATTACAATCATAAAAATACGGGTAGACCCTTAGGAAAATGGTTTTCTAAATTTCAATCTAATTATTTAGATGTTTCTAATGATGCATTGTATCCATTTGGCTATGGTTTAAGCTATACTAATTATACTTATGGTGATTTAAAATTATCTGCAACACAATTAAAAGGCAATCAAAAATTAGTGGCAGGTATAGATGTTAAAAATACAGGAGCAGTAGCAGGGAAGGAAGTCGTGCAATTGTATATTAGAGATTTAGTAGGAAGTGTCACCAGACCTGTTCAAGAATTAAAAGGGTTCCAAAAAATTGAATTACAACCAGGTGAAACCAAAAAGGTAAGTTTTGAAATCACACCCGAACTTTTAAAGTTTTATAATAGTGATTTAAAATTAGACTGGGAATC